>NZ_JAUHID010000003.1:0-499148 GCF_032377735.1 Bradyrhizobium sp. SZCCHNRI3043 | reverse complement strand
TCCCGACCGAGAAAGACGCTAGGATGGAAAACTCCAGCAGAGGCGCTTGACGAGCTGCTGTCACGAATGAAAACACTTGGTGTTGCGACCACCGCTTGAGCCCGCCCCGCCTTTCCACCGCGCTGTGGTGAAGCCGAGCACCTCATGCTTTGTGCCGAAGCCGCTCAGCAGGTCGGAGGCGGCCAACGCCGCCCGGGCCGCCGACAACATCGGCTGTCCGCGCATCGAGCCGGAATGGTCGATCAGCAGCGCCACGACCGTGTTGTCGGCATCGGTTCGGACTGGCTTGCCCGCTGATCGCCTCCGGGCGAGCCCCCGTTCGAGCGCGTACAGCGATGCAGGGTCAGTTGCCGGGAAACGCTGGGCCCAGCGCCGTTCATCCTCGGAGAGCGTCGCCAGGAAAGAGTCAACGTTGTCGGCGTCGATCTCCACGTCGAAGTCTCGCGTGTAGATTCGGTAGGGTCGATTTGGATCGAATTTCACCGGCCGGCGGCGGGCCTTGCGAAGCGAAGACACAAAACTCAACGCCACCAGCGCAACGATCGCCGTCAGGAAAACGTCACGCCAAAACAAGCTATCCCCCAGCACTCAGAACCTTGGCCTTCGCGTTGATCGCCCTTGCTGCCTACGGCTTCCGCAACCCCGGATATCACGGGGGCCAGAACGATTTTCAGAAAAATGCGGTTGTCCGCGCGCCGCAACCCAAGGGTCAGGAGCCAATCGCCAGCAGCCGCGGCACCTGCACCTCAATGTCCGCCGTCACGTCGCGGTCGAGCCTGTCGCGCCAGCGCGCAGGGATGGCCGCCAGCCCATAGGTGGCGCCGGCCAGCATGCCCGCGAGAGCGCCCGTCGTGTCGGCGTCGCCGCCCTGGTTGACGGTCTGCACCAGGCATTCTGTGAACGAGTCGATGGCGAGATAGTGGTGCAGCACGGTCTGCATGGTGTCGACGATGAAGGCCGAGCTCTGTCCGGGGTAGGGGACGAAGCTGAAGGCGCGGTGCTTGCCGATCAGAGCTTCGGCTTCGCGGCGGACGGCGTCCTGGCCCTCACCCTGCAGCAAGGCATGAGTCATGCGCACCAGCGCAACGCAGGCGTCGTCCGACAACGGATGATGGTGCGTGGCGCGCGCCTGCGCCAGCGTCCACGTCTCGGCGTTGTCCGGTGCCTCGAGCGTCGCGAGCGCCACTGGCAGTACGCGCATCGCCGCGCCATTGCCGGCGTCGCCTTCGGCGTAGACACCTTCGACCGTGCCGCGCATGACGTAACGGCGGATGCCGCGGCGGCAGGTGTTGCCGACATCGGCCGGCCCGGTCCGAAGCCATGCCGCGAACTCCTCGCAGACGTCGCGTGCGTCGAAGCCGCCATTGCGGATCAGCGAGCGTCCCAGCGCCAGCGACATCTCGGTGTCGTCGGTGACCTCGCCCGGCTTCAGCTTCAGCCAGCCGCCGCCGATGATGTCGCGATGCACGCCATATTGCGCGGCGATCTCGTCTCGGGTCATGAACTCGACGGTGGCGCCGAGCGCGTCGCCGATGGCAAAGCCGAGATAGGCCGCGAGCGCGCGTTCCTCGACATCGAGTGCGGTCATGCTGCGATCCGCTCACACATAGTCGACGCTCACGCGGTAGTCGCCGCCGATCACGAGGTATTCGCCTTCGCCCTTCAGCGCATGTGATGACAGCAGGCCGTTGAAGAACACGATCTTGCTGACGGGGACGTGCGCGGTGAGGATCATGTCGCCGAAGCAGCCGGCGGTGTCGCGGTCGGAGGAGAACGAGACGAGATTGTTGAGCCGGACCACCGCCTCGCGCCGCGTCGTTCGCTCCACGATCCAATGCTCGTCGAACGAATTGACGCCGCGATGCAGCGTCAGATGCGTCTGGTCGGGGAAGGTGAAGCGGCGCATGGCCCATTGGCAGAATTCGAACAGCAGATCGAGCTGCACCCAGATCGCATTGTTGTGGAAGCGGCTCGACATCTTCTCCTCGACATAGGTCGTCCAGGCCCGGCTTGCCACGGCTTCGATAGCCTCCTTGTGGAACGATGGGCCGAGGCCGAACCGGCTCTCGACCCAGCCCTTGAGCACGGCGCCTTCCGGGCCGTTGCTGTCGAAGCCCCAGCCCTGGATCAGCCGCAGGAAGGACGAGCGGAAACGCCGCTGGCCGCCGGACGTCGCGGCGCGTTGCTCGGGATCGAGGCCGAACATCGCCATCATGTAGGTGGTGAAGGCTTCGCCGGCTTCGGCGAGATGTTCGGCCTGATCGAGCATCGTGAACAGGCTGGGGTTCATCTCAGTGACGCCCCAGATGTGCAGCGGCACCGCCGCCTCGTTGAAGGCAGCGCTCGCCAGCCACTCGGAAGGACGCCCCACGAGGTTGGTCGAATGGCCGATGCCGCGGCGGGCGCGCTGTGCTGCGTCGTTCATGATCGGCATGATGCCGGGTCGCGCAGTGTAAGGGAAGCCGTCGGCACTGACATGGCGCAGAGCTTCTGATTGTCAGCTGCAACCGCCCCAGCCGGTGCTACCGTGACCACCGCAACCCCGCCGCTTGGCGCCTTCGAAATCGCCAGCAGGCAACTGCGTCGCTGTTGCGCTGTCGGAGCGGTTCGTCTGTGAAGTGCATCGAGCGCGCCTGCCGAGAGCGTTGTCTTCGATCTATTCGAAACCGGCTGCTCGATCGCGCGCAGTGTGTCAGCACGGAGGGCAATCAGCACGATCGCGTTGAATTCTTCCCGGCCGTACACTGGTGAGATGCCCGCGTCATCTGCGTCCACTGTAATGCTGCGGTAAGGCCGTGACGCTAGCTTCAATGCGTCCTTACGAGCGGCATCACATCGGTTTCGCCATCGACAGCGTGTCACGATGAGCCATGGCTCGCCGTCTCTCGATGTGGTGTTCGATCGGAAGGACATTGGAGCGCCGCCGCAGACCCGAAAGCCCGGCCTGAATCAGGTCGGCTCCGTCCCACCTGCGGCACCTTCCATCATGATCTGGCGCCGCATGGCTTCGAACGTCGTCGGAGTCCAGTGAGCGGGCCGTTCGGTTTGTGTCCCAGCCCCACACGTCCGAACGGCCTGCCATGATGGACCTCGTGGTGACACTCGCGCTCACATGTTGGTCGCATCGTCTTGCGTCTGTAATGATACGGTAAGCCGCGGCCGCGAGTCTCCCGCAGCGACGGCTGAGCTGATCGCAAGGAGAACCCAATGAAACGAATTTGCGCGCTTATGATCGTGGCCTCGACCATCGCAGGCACGATCGCGACGCCGGCCAATGCCGGTGGCAACCGCGGAGCGGCGGTGGCGGCCGGCGTCGTCGGAGGTCTGGCGGTCGGAGCCCTGATCGGGTCTGCGGCAACCGCCCGTTCCGCGCCCACCTATGTCTACAGCTACGAGGATTATCCGCCGCCGCGGGTCGTCTATCGTCGTCACCGCGTCTATGAGTACGACGCGGAATACGGCAACTATGGCGACGGCTATGTGTCCGGCTACCGGGACGGCTATTCCGACGGATCCTGGGACAACGACTGAGACCGCCGCCCAAGCGCAAGGTCCCGCCGACGCGGGACCTTGTCCTTGATCCGAATGTTCGGATCCGCTGACGAGGCTGCCGCGTCCAGCGTTGCCTCGACCTATGGTTCCTTCGGCCGTGTCACCAGGAATGCCACCACCGTTCGTGTGCATCCTGTCCAGCCGAGCAGCCGGGCCTGCACCGCGAACTCGCGCTTGACGTAGTTGCCGGATCCGGCGGCCGCCGCTTCCGCGGCGGCGATGCAATCCGCCTGGTCGCGGAAGCACAGCGAAATCCAGCCTCCGCTGCCAGAGTCCGCACCGGTCTGGTGGGCTGTGGTGGGCAGACCGTAAGCGGGATGATCGGCACTGTAGAAGGTGGTTGCGAGCGCAAGGCTCTCGGTGCCGCCGACATGCTCGAGCGGCTTCCCCGTCAACTCCCGCCATTGTCGCGTCGCTTCCCGCGCGGTCTGCTGGTAGAAGGTACGACCTTCCTCATAGCCGTGCTTGTTGCGATAGAAGGCGTGGAGCGGCGCCGCAACGATCGCAGCCAGGACGGCGATCCCGGCCGTCAGCACCGCGATGTTGACGGTATGAAAGCGCGCGATCGGATAGCTGGTGGCGCAGACGACGACCACGACGAACAAGAACAGTCCCTGCAGCGCCCATAGCGACGGCAGGTCGGTGCCCATGACCAGCGCGTTGATGACGGGCAGGCCGAGCGTGCCGATGGCGATATATGACAACAGCCGGAGGCCGTCGTTCAGCGTGGCCATCTCCGTGGAGAAAGACCTGATCCTGGCGCCGGCGACGATCAGCCAGGTCGCGGCCGGCACGGCCATCGCGGCCGCGAGCCCCAGCAGGAAGAACAGGGAATCCCGTAACGACGTAGACAGGTTGGACCTGGCGTGCAGCAGCGCGTACTGAATGGGGGCCGCATCGTTGGCGACGAGCCAGTCGAGATGCATCGACAGCGCGGCGAGGCCCACGACGCCGGAGATCCACGGCGATGCCGATGTGAAGTAGGCGCGTCGCTGCGGATGCGCCATGGCGGCGAATGCGAAGCTCATCACCAGAAAGATCGAGTAGTACTTGCCGAGCAGCGCGAGCGCGGCCGTCAGGCCGGCGGCCGCCGCCCAGGGCAGCGTTCGCGTTTCGAACGCGCGCAGGAAGCAGTAGGTGGCGAGCGGCCACGTCGCGAGCTGCACCGAGTTGGCGTTGAAGCGCTGTGCGTGAAACTGATAGGCCGGCGTCAGCATCAGCAGCAGCAGCACGATCACCCGCTTGTCCCCAGTGACGAAACGGCGCGAGACGAGATCGACGCACCACAGCGCCAGCGCCGCATTGGTCATCGCCATCAGGTGGAATGACCAGTCGGAGAGAGGGAAGACGGCGGTCCAGGCGCCGGCGATCCAGCCCATCAGCGGCGGATGCTTGTCGTAGCCCCAGGCGAACTGCCGTCCGAATGTCCAGGTCTCGAGAACGTCGGGATGCAGGCCGGCACCGGCATAGGCGATCGAGAGATAGGCCGTCCACACGGCCACGAAGCACGTCAGCAGCAGCGGCACCGCCCAGCCGGCCTCGATGCCGTCCAGCCAGCGCAGGAATGGAATGCGCCAGGCCGCCGGATGGCTGTCCGACCGTTCGGCGACGGTCGAGAACGCAAACTCATGGAACATGTCGATGTTGATCAATGATGAGGCGACGGATGGGACGCGCGATCGGCGGCCCCGCCGATAAAGGATGGCGGATCGTCCGGTATGTCCGGTCGATCATGCGGCAGGCTCCATGCGAGCGAATCCTCGGCGTTTGTTTGAGTGCGCCAGTCTCGGCCAAGACGATTACGAAAGGCTGACGTCGCCGGCTTGCCGGCCGATGGAAAAACGGATCATCGCGGCGGGGCACGTCATACGACCGCAATCGCGCCAGCCGAGAAGCGGTTCAGCTTGCAATCGGAGATGTCGCGATAGGGCCAGTGCCCGCCAGCAGCGTGGAGTATATGAGCTGCGCGCGATCGGCGCTGGCAGAACGAGTCAACTTCGCTTGCGCGATCAAACAAAAGTATCAGAACACCGCCGACGTAGTCCTATTATAATCCCTCCGTAATGATAGGAACAGCCGATTGTCGATGATGCGGGAGAATCGCGTGCGCGTTCTGGTCGTTGAGGATGACCCCCAGCTGGGGATCTGGCTGCGGGATGCGCTCGCGACGGCGTTCGGCTCGTCGGACATCGTCACGACGCTCGACGAAGGGCGTGCGGCGATCGCCGTGCGCAATTTTGAGCTCGTGGTGATCGACCGCGGCCTCCCGGACGGCGACGGGCTGGCGCTGTTGCCGGATCTGCGGCAGCAGAAGCCGAGCCCGGCGACGGTCGTGCTGACCGCGCTCGATGACCCCGCCGACATCGCGCGTGCGCTCGACGAAGGCGCCGACGACTACGTCGCCAAGCCGTTCGAGCCGATCGAGCTGGTGGCACGGGCGAGGGCGGTGCTGCGCCGGCTGTTTCTCGACCGCGGCGCGACGGTCTCCATCGCCAATCTGAGCTACGACATCGTCAATCGCGCCGTCTGCGTCGAGGACGTGCCCATCGTGGTGCCGCGGCGCGAGCTGGCAATCCTTGAGGCGCTGGTCCGCCGCAGCGGGCGGGTGGTCCTGCGCGAGACGCTCGAAGCCGCGGCCTACGGCTTTGAGGACGAGATCCAGTCGAATGCCATCGAGGCCCACGTCTCGCGGTTGCGCCGCCGGCTGCGCGAGGCCAATTGCAAGGCCGCCATCAGGCCGGTGCGCGGCCTCGGCTATCTCCTCAGCGGCGAGTGACGCAGGTGAGGTGGCAGAAGCTCAGCCGTATCCGCCGCTCGATCACGTTGCTCTCGGCGACGTTGATCGGGGTGGTCACCACCATCATGCTGATCTGCGCGGCCGCCCTGCTGATCCGGTTCGGCGGCGACGATGACGGCACATGGGGCGCCGCCGACGTCGCCGATGCGCTGAAGGAGGCCGTATCCCGCGATGCCGGCGGCCACCTGCTCATCAAGCAGACGTCGCGTCTCGACAAGATCATCCAGGATTTCCCGACATTCTGGTATGTCGTCTCCGACAAGAGCGGCGAGGTCAGCTACGGGCCGATTCCGAAATGGCGTCCGCACAAGCCTCCGTCGTCGCAGGACGGCACCAGCTTTCTGGCCTATGCGATCGATGGCGAGACGCGGAATTTCAAACGCATGACGGCCGTTCGGAATACGCCGGTCGGTGAGGTCTGGATCGAGACCGGCGGCGTCGCCTATACGTCGACGCAGCTGATGCTGGGCACGCTGACCGACGCGACGGTCGTTGCGCTTCCAATCATCCTGGTGCTGGTCGTGACGGTATTCGCGGCCCTGGTGTTCGTGCCGACGCTGATCGCGCGCCCGGTTCGTGCGGTGGCGCGCGCGGCCGAGATGATCGACGGCGTGCCGGACGGCCGACGGCTGCCCGAGCGGGACGCGCCGGCGGAATTGCTGCCGCTGGTCACCGCGTTCAATCGCGCCCTGTCGCGCATCGATCATGCCGCGGAGGCGCAGCGCAACTTCCTGTCCAACGCGGCGCATGAGCTGCGGACGCCGCTGACCAATGCGCGGACCATGCTCGAGGCAATCCCGGATGCTGGCTTGCGGGCACGTCTCGTCGGCGAGAACCAGAAGCTGTCGTCGATCGTCACCATGCTGCTGCAACTGGCGCGCATTTCGATGGAGCCGGTCGAGCTGACCGAGATCGATCTGGTGGCGCTGGCCCGGCGCGTCACGGCCGAGCATGTGCCGATGGCGCTGAAGGCCGGCCTCGAGATCGGCTTCGCCGGATGCGATGCGCCGGTCTCGATCCTCGGCTCGGAGCCCGCGTTGGCGGTCGCGCTCTCCAACCTGATCAGGAACGCCGTCATGCATGCCGGCGCCGGCGGTCCGATTCTCGTCGAGGTCGACGCGTCGGCGCGCCTGAGCGTGATCGATTCGGGGCCCGGCCTGCAGGCCGATCAGCCCGAGCGCCTGCTGCAGCCGTTCGAGCGCGGCCGCGCCCATGGCGATGGCATGGGGCTCGGGCTCTCGATCGTGTCGCAGGTCATGGCGACGCATCACGGCCGCGTGGCGTTGCGTGAGACGCCAGGTGGCGGCACCACGGTCGAGCTCAGCTTCGCGCCTGCCGCGCCTCAGCCGGGCGGTGCACCGGCGGCGGCCGAGGCGGCAATCCCGGCGGTCCGCCGCACAGCCGAGAAGGCCGCGCCGCTGTCGCGCTCCGTTTAACGATTCCGCGGCCCGACCTCGCGAGCCTCGCGCGGCCCGCGCTCAGCGCGGCTCCCTGCTCCGCTGCCACTTCAGGAAGTCGCTGTAGAGTCTCGCGGCCTCGTCCGGCGACATCCGCGCCTGCGCCTTGCGCTCGTCGAGAAACTTGCGGAATTCGGCCGGGTTGGCATCCTGGCCCGGCGACTGCATCGTGCGGGCGCCGTCGAGCCATTCCTGCGCCGCCTTGAAGCGGACCAGGCCCTGCACCGGCGCCGACAGCACGGTGTCGCGCCATTTCGGATGCCGCGGCGGCGATTGCAGCACCTGGATCTTGCCGAACAGCGCGTCGACGAACCGCGCCGTGCGGCGATAGCGCTCGCTGTTCTCCGGCCAATTGTAGACCATCAGCACGGTCGAGGCGGCGACGGTCTCGACCTTGGTGCCGGGCGGCACCAGGTTCGGATATTCCTCGGACGAGAACGACGACGGCAGATAGATGTCCTGCAGCGCGTGGTCATAGGGGATCGTCAGGAGATGCAGCCGGCCGCCCTCGTTCTTGATGCCCTTGATGATCGGCGCGTCCTTCGACACCGAGGCGATCCAGGCATCGCCCTGGCCGTCGATCAGCTTCTGCAGCCCGCCGGTCGGATCAGTCTGGGAGTCGATGTCGGCGCGGATGCCGAGCCGGCGGAAGATCGTGCGCGCCGCCGGCAGGCCGATCGAGCGCTCGGCGAACACCCGCCGTCCATTGAGATCCTCCAGCGAGCGGATCTCGCGCCGCGCGACGATGTGGACGTCGTTGTGGAAGAGCTGCGCGATGTAGCGCACGCGCTGCGCAATGTCTGGAATGTTGTATTCCGTCTTCACGAATTCCAGCGCGTCGGTGGTGACGAAGCCCATGTCGATGTTCTTCAACATGATGATGTCGATGAGGTTCTGCGCCGAGCCCCTGCCGAGGATCGGCAGCACACGCAGGCTCTCGCCCTCGTCGAGCACTGCGGCCATGTCGGAGCCCATGACCGACATCGGCCCGCCGATCGGCGCGGTGATCACGGTGACGGTGCCGGAGTTCAGCGCCTCGCGGTCCGGCAGCGTACCGACGGCGCCGCCGGTCGGCGGGCGCGGCGGCAATTGCTGCGCTCGGGCGCTGCCAGCCAGCGCCACGAGGGATGACAGAACACATGCAAATACGAATGCGCCAACAGCTACGCGCGCGACACGATTCACCGAACGCTTCCTCGATACATTCTAACTTGACAGTGGACTTAGCAGTTCGATCCCGGCCGAAGTTTGGCCGTGAGGTGGCGATCCGCGAGATGCTGCAAAGTCGCCCGGCCTGCTTCACGGCTGTGCTGAAAATGCGGTGCAGGAGCAGCGTGATCAAGTGTCGCGATCAAGGACCGGCGCTGAGCGCGCCGAATCCTCGATCACAGGCCGTGTTCGGTGGAGAACGATCGCACTGCGTGCGTGTCGAAACGTCGCATGCTCGGCGCTGAATGATGGCGCCGCGCGCCGGCGCTCACGCGCTGGCCGCGTCGAGCCGCGCGACCTGATCCGCAGTCAGCGCGAGCTGCGTCGCCGCCACCAGGGTGTCGACGTGCTCGGGCCTGGTGGCGCTGGCGATCGGCGCCGTCACCGACGGCTTCGCCAGCAGCCACGCCAGCGCGATCGAGGCCTGTTGCGCTCCGGTCTCCCTTGCGACCGCGTCCAGCGCGGCGAGGATGCGCATGCCGCGCTCGTTCATGTATTTCGGGATGCCGCGCTGTCCGCGCGGGCTCTTGCCGAAATCGGCCTCCGAGCGATACTTGCCGGTGAGGAAGCCGGCGGCCAGCGAGAAGAAGGTGATGACGCCGACGCCGTAGCTCTCGCAGACGCGTTGCAGCGCGCCTTCGTAGGATGCGCGCTCGGCGAGGCTGTATTCCGGCTGCAGGCTCTCATAGCGCGGCAAGCCGCTCTTCGCCGCCAGCTCGAGCGCGGCCTGCAGCCGCTCTGCCGAGAAGTTCGAGGCGCCGATCACGCGCACCTTGCCGGCCTTGATCAGCCTGTCATAGGCCGCCAGCGTCTCCTCCTGCGGCGTCGTCTCGTCGTCCTTGTGCGACTGATAGAGATCGATCACGTCGGTCTGCAGCCGGCGCAGGCTGTCCTCCACCGCGCGCGCGATGTAGTCGGCCTTCAGCCCGACCTTGCCGTCACCCATGTCCATGCCGACCTTGGTGGCGAGGATGATGCGATCGCGGTTGCCGCGCAGCTTCATCCACTTGCCGATGATGGTCTCGGACTCGCCGCCGCTGTGGCCGGGCACCCAGCGCGAATAGACGTCCGCCGTGTCGAGGAAGTTGATCCCGGACTCCAGCACCTTGTCGAGCAGGCGGAACGAGGCCGCCTCGTCCACCGTCCAGCCGAACACGTTGCAGCCGAAGCAGAGGGGCGGAACGTTGAGGCCGGAACGGCCGAGCGGGCGCATCTTCATGGGAGGCTCTCGATCTGAATGATGTTGGCTGCATCCATCGCGGACGCCTGCCGCAGATTGCCGTCATTCGTCGCGCGAGACCAGCGCGGCAGGAGCATGGCGGGCCCGCCCGGCCGCATCCAAACCGTGGCGCGGCTGCCCCGAAGAGGTTCCGGCAGCGTCAGACTTTTCACTCACTTGCCGACGATGGTTGCGGCCTGCGAACGCCTCGCAGCTGGAGACGCGAGGCCATGAGTGAGGAGTCCGTCTGATGAACACGCTGACCTATGACCAGCTCGGGCTGAGCTCAGATGGCCTCATGATGCCCGATCCGGCCGCGGCGGCGAAGAACACGACGACCAATATGGCTGCGGCCGCCCCGCCGGTCGTGCTGCCGCCCGGCGCGGTGTCGGATCCGGTGGTGCATGCCGACGGCTCCGAGACCGTCTCGGTTCACACCGGCGGTCTCACCTTCAACCTCACCTTCGATGCCGCCGCTGCTGCCGCGCCCGAAAGCTTCCGCGCCGGCGTCGAGCAGGCTGCGGCGATTCTGTCCTCGGCGATCACCGATCAGGCCACGGTCAACCTCGCGATCGATTTCGCCGGCACCGGCGGCGGCGCCGGCGCCAATGTCTCCAATGGCGTCCTCGCCAGCTACGCGCAGCTCCGAACCGATCTGCAGGACCACGCGGCGGCTGGCGACACGGTGTTCGACAACCTGCCGACGGGGCGGGCAGTGCAGGGCCATTCCCAGGTGTTCGTCGCCAACGCCCAGGCCAAGGTGCTCGGGCTCATCGATCCAAACAGCACGACGACGGAGGACGGCTTCGCCGTCTTCAACACCGACATCCCGACGCAGTCGCTGGTCGGCGTCGCACTGCACGAGCTGTCGCATGCGCTGGGACGCGTGCCGTCGCCGGGCAATCTCGACATCTTCGACCTGTTCGACTTCACCAAGCCGGGACAGCATCTGATCAACAACAGCATCAGCTCGGCGCCTCCCGCGTATTTCTCGCTCGACGGCGGGCTCACCAAGATCGCCGATTACGGCCAGATGTCGGACCCGGCCGACTTCCTCAACACCGGCATCCAGGGCGCCCGCGATCCCTTGAACGAGTTCTACAATCCGACCACGTCGCAGACGCTGTCGCCGATCGATCTCGTGGTGCTGGAGACGCTCGGCTACAATATCGCGACCCCCGACACGCAGGCGCTGCTCGCCCAGATCCCGCACGCCGCCGGGGTCGCCGCACCGGTGCAGACGCCGCAGCAGGCCGTCGCGATCGCCTCCACCGTGGCCGCCGAGACGGCCGCCAGCCTCACCAAGCTGGGCGATGCCGCCGGCGCCGCGCAGGTGCTGGCGAATGCCCAGGCCGATGCTGCTGCGCTGAATGGCACCGATGCCGGCGCGAACCATGACCACGCAACGGCCTATGCGTCCTATTCCGCCGAGCCGCACCACGATCCGATGATGCTCGCGATGCATCTGCACGCGATCAGTGCGAACTGAGGCGGTCGCTACCAGCAGAGGATTGATTGGGCGCGAGAAGGTCATCGCGTAGTCGATCTAGGTCATGCCCGCCATTTCATCGTCGTCATGGCCGGGCTTGCCCCGGCCATCTCCGTCACACTCGCCTGAACTGAAAGGCGTGATGTAGCCAAGCGATCGGGCGGATCGGAGGTGCGGTCCGCTCACGATCAATCGCCATGTGTCCGACGCGACAGGTCAGGATCGCTCGCGGTCGCGTTGTCGGTTGAGTTGACGCAAATAGCTCAAACCGCAGACGGTCAGCCGGCCGGGATCATCCACGCCCTGATCGGCCATCCCGCGCATGTGCCGCGCCGGCGCGCGCCGCGTCGCCTGGTCCAGATCGTGTCTGGCCATGCGGCGATAGATCTGCATCGCTCGCGAGAGCGGCTTGGCAAGTTCGATCCGAGGCATCGAAGTCAACGGAAGCCGGCGGCGATCGTTCCGAATGCCGGCCCATCATCGGAGCCAACTGGTGCGCCGCTGATTTCGCTCACGCGCAAACGATGCGGATGGTCCCCGCGTTCGGCTCCTACCGATAGACGACGATCGCTGCTGGCGGGTTGACCTCAACCTCAGTCTCCGACCGCCATGTCAAGACATCTCCGGGGCAAAAGCACCAAGTCTGGACGCGTCGCATATTGCATGGTTCACGGGAACTCGCGTATCCTTCAGGTAGCGTGAAGACGACGGTGATCACTCGGGGCGAGGCGATCGTTGGGCGCTGGGGGACGGTTCATGGGAATGAAGTTCGCTTTGCGTGCGGCGCTGACGGCGGCTGCCATGGCGCTGCTCGGTGGATGTGCGACGTCGCCGGAGGGCCTGAATTCGCGCGACGTTGCCGATAGCAGAAGCTTTTCCGAAAGCTACGAGGAAATCTACCGCCGCTTGATCGAGACCGGCAAGCGCTGCAATCCGCCCGTCCCGGTCTTCAGTCCAGGCAACCCGGCCCAGGGACAGATCGAAGCCGAAGGCGAACTGCACCGCGACCGCGGCTTCGCGGAGTTTCGCCTGGTCGCCGGCAGCTATGGGATCCGGATGAACTACTTCGTCGCGGCGCGCATCGAAAAATCCGGCTCTGGATCCCGCGTGACCATCAAGGTCAGCAACCCGATGGGAGCAGGCCCCCTGAGCAGCCGCATCTATCGCTGGGCCGGTGGGGACTCGAGCTGCTAGCGCGGGCGGCGTGCCTTGATCAGGATCGTTATCAGGATCGTTCGCGGCCGCGTTGGCGGTCGAGCTTGCGCAGATAGCTGAGGCCGCAGACGGTCAGCCGGCCGGGATCATGCACGCCTTGTTCGGCCAGCCCGCGGATATGCCGCGCGAGGGCGCGTCGCGTTCCCTGGTCGAGATCGTGTCCGGCCACGCGGCGATAGATCTGCATCGCGCGAGAGAGCGGCTTTACAAGTTCGATCTGAGGCATCGGGTCCAACGGACGGCGACGGCGATCGTTCCGATACATCAGGGCACAGCCGCCGGCTTGGCTGGGCGCAGCGTGAGAACGATGGGAACGGCGATCGCGTAGATGGCGACGACCGACAGCCAGATCGCCCCGGGCCAATCGTCCCTGACGACGAAGTACAGACTCGAGAAGCCGAGCGGCGCAACGATCGATGCGAGGCTGACCGTGGAGGCGAGCACGCCCTGGAGTTGCCCCTGCAAATCCTCGTCCACCTGCCGGGTGGCGATCGACTGCAGGGCCGGCATGCCCATGCCGCCGAGCGCGAACAGCGGCATGGCGCCAAACACCATCCAGCTCTGGTTGGCGAACGCCATGGCGGTGAGGGCCGTGCAGACACAGGTCACTCCGGTCAGGATGGCGCCGCGCTCGGTCAGCAACCTCACGGCCGGACCGGGAAGGAATATTTGGGCCAGCATCTGGCACACCCCGAAGGTGCCGAGCGACAGGCCGATCCAAAGACCGCTCCAGTGGAAGGTGTCGCCGCCCCACAGCGCCCAGCAGACGCCATAGGCCTCGCCGGTCGCGCTGAACAGGAAGAAGAGGAGAACGACCGGAAGCAGGCTCTTGACGGCGAACACCCAGCGCAGTGGCCGCAGCGGGTTCAGAACTGCGATCTCGATCTTGCTAGGGTCCGGTGGTCGCGATTCCGGCAGCATCAGCAACGCCAGCAGGACGTTGCATCCGTTCAAGGCCGCCGCCACGACGAACGGCAGCCGCAGCCAATGGTCGCCGAGCGCGCCGCCAAGCACGGGCCCGATGATGAATCCCATGCCGAACATCGCATTGAGAAGGCCGAAGCGGCGGGCCCGCTCGTCCTCGCGCGAGACGTCGGTGATGTAGGCCGTGGCCACCGAGACGTTGGCGCTGGTGACGCCGGCGATGGCGCGGCCGAGCAGGAGCATCCAGAGATCGGGTGCAGCGGCCAGGAACAGGTAGTTGACGATGGCGCCGGCCAGCGAGACCAGCAGCAGCGGGCGCCGGCCGAGCCGATCGCTCAGCGAGCCCAGCACCGGGGCGCAGATGAACTGCATCGCGGCGTAGAGCGCCGTCATGACGCCGAGAAGGAACGCCACGTCGCCGGCGTGGGTCACGTCGTGCAGCAGCGACGGCAGGATCGGAAAGATCAGCCCAATGCCGACGGCATCGAGCACGATGGTGAGATAGATGACGGCAACAGCCCTGGTCATGGCGCGCTCCGGTTCACGCGAGCCGATGGCGCAAACACGCGCGACCGCTCGCTGGAGCCTGACGATCTGTCAGGCGATCGATGTGTGGGAGACGCTGGGCCGGTCCATGCCAAAAGGCAGATGGACGGCTTGTACTCGGCCGCAGGCAACGACCGCTTTTCGCGACAGGCGCCGTCTACACGCCGAGATCGGGCGGCGCAAGCCGCTTTTTCCGAACGACGATCGGTGCATTCAATGCATATTCATCGATCCATCGCCGGAGCTCTGGCTCAATCTGCAGACCGACTACGACGTCAGATCGCGAGGCGCGATCTCGGCAAGATTCTCGATCGCATCGAGACGGTGAACAAGCCGCTGGCGGTTTGAGCGGACAGGTCGGGCGATGGCAGGCGGACGTGGATGGGCTGCGCGGGACGTCTCGTGATTCGCCCAGCAATGCGCCGTATCTTCACTGCACTCCTGGCCGGTCATCGAGAGTCCCCGTCCTGCCACCATGCGGCTGCGCGTCGTCACGCGTCCTCGGCTGGACGTCGCGTTGGATCAACGGGGTGAGCAGGTGCTCGGCGAGGTAGAGGGACGCAAGCGGTCGCAGGTGCGCATTATCGAAGCTCACGAGACCCTCGCGCCGGTTGCGATCGAGATAGATGAGGCAGCCTTCTCGATTGCAGAAGAAATCATAAAGGCTCTGGTACTCGAACGGTTCGTTGGCCTGGAGCTCGTTTCGAAACGCCTTGTCGATGCCAAGCGCATGCTGGTCGAGGTGCGTCGAGATTCGTGCCGGTGTGAACTGCCAATAGTGCTGCATGACCACCTTGAAGAGGAACGGCTCCCAATGAGGCGCCAGTCCGAGCACGATCACCCGTTTCACGCCGATCCGTTTGATGTCCCGAGATACCTCGCGCAGGTACTCCGTATCGAAGGAGTTGTTGAATGAGATGACCACGACATCAGGAACGACCTTTTTGATTGTCGACAGCGCAAAGGAGTTGGACATCTCGCAGTAGTCGGTCGTCAGTCGAGTCAGATCGATTGGGTGTGGACGGCACCCCGACGCATAAACGAGCAGCAGGGATGTATCGGACGGAAGCGTCTTCCGTAAGCCGTGGAAGAGATGCGCCGAATGAGAGTCGCCCCAGAGCAGCACCGTTCTGCGAGAGTGGCTGGTGTAGCAGTCCGGGCTGATGCCGTCCCGAGGGACGCGCGTGGGAAGCGCACTCTCGAAGTTGTAGAAGTTGCATTGGTTCTGGTTGATTTCCACCAGCTCTTCCCGAGCCGGCGACACGCCCGTGCGGAATGAGTCGAAATAGGCTGCGTAGCTGTTCAGATCGCCCGGCTTGAAGGTCCAGCCGTAGGTCATGGTCAGGGCGCCGATTCCTGCGAGCGTCGCCGAGGCACCGCAGAGCAGTGGGACCGACCGCAAGGGCGATTGCCCAAACCGGATCGGACGTTCCAGAAATCGATAGGTGATCCAGGCCAAACCGGCGCTTAGCGCGATGACGCCGGATCGAAGCGGTGCGGAACCCGCCTCGCGCATCCAGGCGCGAGTAAGGACGAGCAGAGGCCAATGCCAGAGATAAAGCGGGTAGCTGATCAGCCCGATTCCGACCAGGAAAGGATGCGAAAGAACGTGTCGGGCGACCCAGCTATACGGTCCGGCGCCGACGAGTATGCAGGTCGCTGCGACAGGCAGCAGGGCTGCCCACCCGGGAAATGGAGTACTTCTCGAAATCAGGATCAGGCTCGCCGCCAATAGGACCATTCCTGACGCCGCGAGCCGATCGGAAACGGGTGATCGATGCCCCGTGTCAGGGACAGCGCCTAAGAGCGGCCGGGTGTATGGGGACGACGCGATCGCCAGCAGGCCGCCTGCAAACAGCTCCCATGCTCGCGTAAGCGGGGAGTAGAAGGCCTCGGTCGGGCTGGTGCCCATGGCTTTGATGTTCAGCAGAAATGACCCGACGAGCAGCAGCCCCACGAGGTACGGCAGGGCGCGCTTCCTTGTCCGCCAGCACAGCCACAGCAGCACCGGCCAGAGGATGTAATATTGCTCTTCGATGCCCAGCGACCAGAGGTGAAGCAGCGGCTTCGTTTCCGCGGCCAGGTCGAAATAGTTGGCCTCCTTCCAGAACAGCAGGTTCGCGGCAAATCCGGCGCTCGCCGCAACTTGCTTGCCGAGCTCCTTGTATTCGTCGGTGTAAAGAAGAATGCATCCGAGCAGGAGGGTGACGAGAAGAACCGCGATGAGGGCGGGGAAGATGCGCTTGACGCGACGCGCGTAGAAGGTCCGAAGACGAAATGATCCGTTCGCCAGATCCGCAACGATGATCGAGGTGATCAAGAACCCGGATATGACGAAGAAGATGTCGACTCCGATGAATCCGCCGCGAAGCACATGCGGAAAGGCGTGGAAGGCGACGACGGACATGACTGCGACAGCTCTCAGTCCGTCGATATCCGGCCTGTAGGCCGTGCCGACCACGGGAACCGGTTTCGAGCCGGCCACTGGCGCGTGCATGTGCGCTCTCTCCCCAAAAGAACGTTCGGCTTCTAATCGTCTTGGCTGCAGTCAATTTCGCGAAAATGTCTGTTGTACAATTATGGCGGACAGCGCGTGGCAAACGCAATCATGAATGAGCGTCGTGAGGAGGCGGTCGCCATCGGTGGCGAACGTCGGCCTGTCGGTGCTCATCAGTTCTCTGACGGCCCGACGGGCAATTCCCGCATCCCCATCATGCGCAAATTGCCCGTCGAGCCAGTTTGTCGCACGTCGTTCGGCTTGCATCGTCGGGCAAATCGCGACGATCCTCTCGGCCATCCCGCTCGCGATGAAGAGGGGCGTTTCGGCCGATCGTCACGGAGCGTAGCAGCGGGGAGCGTTGGACGTGTCGGGTTCGGGGCTCTGCGCAAGCGGGCCGACGAATGAACCCGGTGCGTACGGTCAAGTCGCGTGGTCCTGGCCTCCCGATGCTGAGGTCAAGCCGGTTGATGAAGCGGAGACGCGTCTCGCCGGTGATGGGGGCAAGACAAGCCCGGTCCCCAGGGAGATCGCGAAGCAGCCGTTAAAACCAGCGCGCGGGGAAGGCCGGGTCGTCCGGCTGAACTCGTGGTACCTGCCGCCTGCATTTTTTTCTGCAGGCGGGCCACGGGCCTCAGTCGAGGTCCGGTCTTCCCCGCGCCCTCTCGTTTGTCGAGGGCGATGTCGGCAGCATGACCTGGGCGCGAATGGCGTCGCGGGGCTTCGGTGGGCTGTTTGGAGAAAATCGTGCAGTGGATGTGGTGCGTGGGAGCGGATACGTCGCGCTCGCGATGCTCATCACGCCTGTGAGGTGGAACGGCCATGCGACACACTCAGTGTCGTCCCGGCCTTGAGCCGGGACCCATCACCACCGGCGGATGTGTGAGGCACGCAGGTGGCTCAGGATGTGCCAACACGTCTCCCTGTGGTTATGGATCCCGGATCTTCGCGCGCGATGCGCGCTCGTCCGGGACGACGGGGGAGTGTGGGGCGCGGGCTTGCCCTTGACGCCGAGATCGGAGGTCGTCCAGCGCGGACTACTTCCTGATCCGCACACCCTTCGTCGTGAAACGCTGCGGTCGCTGCTCCGGGCGCACCGGCCGCCGTGTCGTTGCGGCCTTGCCGGTGCCCGGCGGCTGATGCGCCGGCACCAGTTGCTCGGGGCGCGAGCCGATCAAATCGCTGCGGCCCATCGCCTTGAGCGCCTCGCGCAGCACCGGCCAATTGTCCGGGTCGTGATAGCGCAGGAACGCCTTGTGCAGGCGGCGCTGGCGCAAGCCCTTGATGGCTTCGACCTTGTCGCTGCCACCATGGCGGACGCCGCGCAGCGGGTTGACGCCGGTGTGGTACATCGCCGTTGCGGTGGCCATCGGCGACGGCAGGAAGGTCTGGACCTGATCGGCGCGGTAGCGGTTCTTCTTCAGCCACAGCGCGAGGTTCATCATGTCCTCGTCGCTGGTGCCGGGATGGGCGGCGATGAAATACGGGATCAGGTAGTACTTCTTGCCGGCCTCCTTGGCGGCGGCGTCGAACATCTGCTTGAAGCGGTCATAGCTGCCGATGCCCGGCTTCATCATCTTGTCGAGCGGGCCGCGCTCGGTATGCTCCGGCGCGATCTTCAGATAGCCGCCGACGTGATGCGTGACCAGCTCCTTGATGTAGGCCGGGCTCTCGACCGCGAGGTCGTAGCGCACGCCGGAGGCGACCATCACGCGCTTCACGCCCTTGACCTCGCGCACCTTGCGATAGAGCCGGATGAGATCGTCATGCGAGGTGTTGAGGTTCGGGCAGATCTCCGGAAACACGCAGCTTGGCCGGCGGCAGGCGGCCTCGACCTTGGGGTCCTTGCACGCCATCCGGTACATGTTGGCGGTGGGGCCGCCGATGTCGGAGATCACGCCGGTGAAGCCCGGCGTCTTGTCCCTGATACGTTCGATCTCCTGCAGGATCGAGCCTTCCGAGCGACTCTGGATGATGCGGCCCTCGTGCTCGGTGATCGAGCAGAAGGTGCAGCCGCCGAAGCAGCCGCGCATGATCGTCACCGAGAACTTGATCATATCCCAGGCCGGGATCTTGGCATCGCCATAGGACGGGTGTGGCGCGCGGGCGTAGGGCAGATCGTAGACGCTATCCATCTCCGCCATGGTCAGCGGGATCGGCGGCGGGTTGAGCCAGAGGTCGCGGTCGCCATGACGCTGCACCAGGGGACGCGCATTGCCCGGATTGCTCTCTCGGTGCAGCACGCGCGAGGCGCGGGCATAGGCTTCCTTGTCGGCCTCGACCTGCTCGCAGGACGGCAGCCGGACCACGACGTCGCCCTTCTCGCGCGCAGCGCCTTCGTCGGCGGAGTCGAGATCGTCGGCATGCAGCTCGACAAAGCCCTCGGGCACTTTGCGGAACAGCGCGGTGCCGCGCACCGACTGGATGTCCTTCGGCGCTTCGCCGCCGGCGATCCGGTGCGCGACCTCGATCACGGCGCGCTCGGCATTGCCGTAGATCAGGATGTCGGCCTTGGCGTCGGCGAGCACGGAGCGGCGAACCTTGTCGGACCAGTAGTCGTAATGCGCGATGCGGCGCAGCGACGCCTCGATGCCGCCGAGCACGACGGGCACGTCCTTGAACGCCTCGCGGCAGCGCTGCGCATAGACCAGCGTGCAGCGATCCGGCCGCCTGCCGCCTTCGCCATTGGGCGTATAGGCGTCGTCGCTGCGGATGCGGCGGTCGGCGGTGTAGCGGTTGACCATGGAGTCCATGTTGCCGCCGGTGACGCCGAAGAACACGCGCGGTTTGCCGAGCGCCTTGAACGGCTCGGCGGAGTGCCAGTCGGGCTGCGAGATGATGCCGACGCGAAAGCCCTGGGCCTCGAGCAGCCGGCCGATGATCGCCATGCCGAAGGAAGGATGGTCGACATAGGCGTCGCCGGTCACCAGCACGATGTCGCAGGCGTCCCAGCCGAGCGCGTCCATCTCCTTGCGGCTCATCGGCAGGAACGGCGCAGGCTTCAGGTCCGCGCGATGGCGCGGCCAGGAACTCAGCGGTGGAGCGGTGAGGGCGATGTTCATCGCCCACGCATAGAGCCGCGGCGCTGCGAGTTCAACCGAAGCTCCGGTCGCAGACGAGGGCAGGTGGTCAATTTGTCCGGAATGGTTCCCGCGGCGTTGCGCGGGCGACCTGACGTCGCAGTTCCTGCCGTCTCAGTTGAGGTGGTGCGACGCGCCGTTGCGGCGCTTGAGCCAGCCGTGCCCGAAATAGGCCAGCAGCGCGGCTGCCGCGAGCATGATCCAGATCGAGGGCATCTTCGAGCGCGGGCTGCCGCCGGCCTCGCCGACCGTGACGGGCTCGGTCATCGACACCAGCCGCAGGCCGGCGGCGTCGGTCGCGCGGCGCATGTCGGCGATGGCGGAGTGGGGCAGCGGGTCGGCGGCGAACAGCCGACCTGTCGCCGGCGCGTCGGACGCGGCGAGGTCGCTCGGCGGCGGCTCCATCGAAGACTGCGCGGCCTGGCTGCCGGAGGGCAGCTGGGCGAAGGAGTTCAGGTTGGCCGGCCGATGCGGCTTCGGTCCGTGCTGCGCCATCCGGTCCGGCTTCTCGGCCTTGTCCATTTTCTTGGGCGTCATGCTCTGCGGCACCGCGACCCGCACTTGAGGCCGCGAATAGGACGCCGGCTGGGTGACGGCCAGCATGCGGTTGGACCAGGCCATATAGGCCTTGCAGAGATCGTTGCAGTACTGGCCGTTGACCAAGTCGCCGTTGGCGGATCCGGCCTGCGCGGCGCCGGGCGCGGCAATGCAGATGACGGAGACCAGCGCGGCGACCGCTCCGAGCCTCGACGATGTCAAAACAGGCAATGCGCTCAACTGGCCGATCATCGCAATTTCCCCCGTCGCGGTTTCACGCCGTTTGGGGAATAACGACAGGCGGAATGGTCGAGAGTTGGATCAGATCGCGTCAACATCCGGATGAGTTGAGGTCAATTTGCTGATGCGAGGCGTTATCAATAAGGGGCGGGCTTTGCTGTTCGACATCGACGGCACGCTCGCCGACACCGATGCGCTGCATCTGCAGGCCTTCAACGCGGTGTTTGGGCCGTATGGCCACGTGTTCGACCGCGCGCGGGCGGCCCGCGAACTGCTCGGCCGCTCCAATCTGTCGATCTCCGCCCAATTTCTGCCGGATGAGGCGCCCGAGCGGCGCGCGGCGGTCATGGCGCAGAAGGAGGAGGTGTTTCGCAGCCTCGCCGCCGGCGCGGTGCAGCCGCTGCCGGGCCTGACGGCGCTGCTCGATCGGGCCGCGGCGGCGGCGATTCCAGTGGTGGCCGTGACCAACGCGCCGCGGGCCAATGCCGAGCTGATCCTGCACGGGCTCGGCGTGATGGACCGGTTTCGCGCCGTGGTCATCGGCGACGAGCTGCCGCACGGCAAGCCGCACCCGCTGCCCTATCTGGAAGGCCTGCGTGCGATCGATGCCGTGCCGGAATGGTCGGTCGCCTTCGAGGATTCCCGCGCCGGCATCGCGGCGGCGACGGCGGCCGGCATCGCGACCGTCGGCATGCGCACCAACCTTGGTCACGACGAACTGATCGCGGCGGGCGCGGCGCTCACTGCGGCGGCGTTCGACGAGGCCGACGTGCTCGATCTGGTGATGGCGCGGCTGGGAGAGAGAATGTGAGCCATGACCCGCTTCCGGCGACGATACCGCCGGCGGCGGAGCTGACATGTCGCTGACATCGGGCAACAGCTTGCGGTCACCGTCCTTGCGCGATGGTCTCGACGAACGCGGCCGTCGGGTTGGCCGTCACGAGATCAAGGTGAGACGCATGCGCAAGTTGTTGATCGCGGCTGGTCCCTCGGAACTGTCGTTCCGGCCGATGCTGCAGGTCGATGAAGAGGGATCCGCGTCCAGTCAGCGCGGCCGGCGCGGCAGCGGAGCCGGGCGAGCCAAGCGCGCCGAGGGCCGCGCCAAGCGGTCGGCCTGGCGGTTTCGCTGGGCGCGGCCGTCGCGCGCAATGGCCGCCATCCTTCGCGGCTTGCGGGCGACGCTGCAGGCTCTCTCTCCCGTGGAGATCCCGAGCGATGTGAGCGTACGGCAGGAGAGCTTGCGGGACATGTCGCCGGTTGTGCCGCGGCTTCGCGTCGTCGGCGGCTGCGGAGGAGCGCGCGAGGCCGCCGCCGTGCCGGCCGCCGCGCCCAATGCGATCTTCTGCGCTGCGGCCACGCCCCGCCATCACGTCCGGTCGATGGACACGCCACGCGCCCAGCGCCGGCGGCTGCGCGCGCGCTGATCGCGTCACCGCATGCGTGCCCTGCATGCTCTGTCCGTCGCACCTTGCTTGTCCGCAGCCCGATGCCGTGATTGAAACGGACGGTGCGCGCCAGGCTCGCTGTGCTCGCCTCGCAGGAGGACGGATCGATCATGTTCGTGGCGCGTGTCCTGTCGGTGGCTGCCGCCCTGCTGCTCGTGACCGCTTGCCTCGCGGCCGACACGCCCGGCGAGACCAGGGGCACGGTGCTGGAGCCATCGTCGGCGAATCTCGCGCTGACCTGGAGCCTGGCCCATCTGGTGTTGCCGGCGGCGCTCGTCGGCGGACGGCGCTGGGAGGGGCATGCGGAGGACGCGCCCGACGTGATCGGGATCGCGCCGCTCGTGATCGTGATGCACGGGTCGAGCGGCGTCGCGCCGGCGGTCAAGGAGTTCCAGGCCTGGCTCGCCGATGAGCTCGGCGTGGCGTCGGTGGCGCCCGACAGCCTCGCGATTCCCGACCGGCTGACCTACGCCTCGCCGGTCGACGTCGCGATCTATGAGCGCGTCCACGCCTTGCGGCTGGCCGAGCTGGAGAACGCGCTGAAGGCGTCGCTTGATTGGAGCTGGGTCGACCGGCTGCGGATCGTGCTGGCGGGCACCAGCGAGGGCGCGGTGGCGGTCGGCCGCTACGCCGGCAAGGATGTGGCGGCGCGGCTGATCTATTCGTGGTCGTGCGAGGACAACTACTTCGTCACCGCGCCCAGGCTCGGCATCGGCCCAAAGGAGCCGGTGCTGAACGCGATCTCGGCGCGCGATCCGTATTTCTCGGCTGCCAATCCCTGGAACAAGGACCGCCCCGTCACCGGATCCTGCGCCGCCGCGCTCAAGGACGATGCGAAGGCGGAGGTGATGGTGATCGATGCCGACGTGCACACGATCCTGAACCGGCCGGAGGTGCGCGAGCGGAGCGCTCGATTCCTGCGCGGCGTGCTGGAGCCCTGATCGGGCGGGCGGAGGATTGACGAGTGCTGAGACTGCTCGTGCTCGAAGGCAACTCGCTGGACGGCCGGCGCCGCTGGGCCGAGGTCGCCGGCGCCACGCCGTCGGAGAGCTACGCGGCCGTGCTGCGCGCGCTGGCGCCGGACGCGGTGATCGACATCGCCGCACCCGCCGATGCCGATGCGCGCCTGCCGCAGCCGATCGAGGCCTATCAGGGCATCGTCATCACGGGATCAGCGCTCAACATCTATCAGCGCGAGCCGGAAGCGCTGCGCCAGATCGAGCTGGTGCGGACGATCTTCGCGCGGGGCGTGCCGATGTTCGGCTCATGCTGGGGACTCCAGCTCGCAACCGTGGCGGCCGGCGGCGAGGTGTCGCTCAATCCGGCCGGCCGCGAGGTCGGCTTTGCGCGCAAGATCGCGCTGACGGATGCGGGCCGCGATCACCCGATGCATGCGGCGCGGAGCGCCGTGTTCGATGCACCGGCGATTCACAGCGACATCGTCACCCGGCTGCCGTCGGATGCGACGATCACCGCGCACAATGCCATGAGCGAGGTGCAGGCCGCGGAGATCCGCAGCGGCCACGGCCGGTTCTGGGGCGTCCAGTATCATCCGGAATTCAGCCTGCAGGACGTTGCCTGGGTGATTCGCCGCATCGGCCAGCCGCTGGTCGAGGAGGGCTTCTTCGTCGATCCGGCGGAGCTCGAGCGCTACGCAGCCGATCTCGCCACCCTGCATCACGACCGCGCCCGGCGCGACATTCTGTGGCGGCTCGGGCTCGACCAGGACGTCGCGAATGACGGGGTCCGGCAGGCCGAGATCAGCAACTGGATCGCCTCGCTCGCGTGACGCTGAGAACGCTACCGCATGAACTGAATGATGAGCGGCGCCAGCGCCACGTTCATCAGCCCGACCAGCACCATCACGAGGCCGGCGATCGCGCCTTCCTCGCGCCCGATCTGGTGGGCGCGCGCGGTGCCCGCACCATGCGCGCCGACGCCGAACAGCGCGCCTCTGGCGAGCGTCGAGCGCAGTGGCAGCCGCGCCAGCACGACGTCGCCGACGGCGGCGCCGATGATGCCGGTGAGCACGACGAACACGGCGGTGAGATCGGGGATGCCGCCGATCTCGCCTGAGACTTCCATCGCGAACGGCGTGCTCATTGAGCGCGGCAACAGGCTCAGACGCAGCTCGCCATCGATGCCGAGGACATAGGCCAGTGCCCAACTGGTCGCCACGGCGGTGAGGCTGCCCGCGACCATGCCGGCCAACAGCAGCGGCCAGCGGCGGCGGATCAGCGCGCGTTGCTCATAGATCGGCACGGCGAAGGCGACGGTGGCCGGGCCGAGCAGCGCCACCAGCCAATGCGTGCCGCGGATGTAGTCGCGATAGGAGACGTTGAGCGCGAGCGCCGCGATCATCAGCAGCGCGGGCGCCACCGCCAGCGGCATCAGCCACCAGCGCGGCCAGCGCCGGTGCACGCGCTTCGCCAGCAGATAGAGCAGGATCGTCGCGAGCGACCAGACCGCCGCCTGGATCAGCGGCTCACGCCACAGCGCGGCGAGGGTCATGACGCTCGGTCCAACGGTAGCAGAGGTCGACGGTGAGCGCGGTCACGCACATCACGGCGGTGGTGCTGACGACGATCAAGGCGAAGATCTTCAGGCCGAGCAGGCCGAACAGTTCGCGATGGTCGAGCAGCGCCAGCACCGCCGGCACGAAGAACAGCAGCATCTCGGCCAGCATCCAATTTGCGCCGCGCTTGATGCTGGCGACCTTCAATCCGCCTGCCAGGACCAGAGTGAGCGCCAGCGCCATTCCGATGATGCCGCCTGGCAGCGGCAGGCCAGTTGCCCGGGCCAGCGCCTCGCCGGCAGCCCAGAACAGGCCGAGCAGACCGATCTGCACCAGCCGGTTGCGGCGGAGCAGGCGATGAACCCCAATGGAAATGCTGCGATGCATCATGTGGCGGCGTCCGTAAGTGATTGCGCGATCAAGGTATGCCGCATCGCAACATGTAGAAAGCGAATTGAATGAATGATATCAAGTCAAAAATCGAATACTGAGCCTGATTATGGAACTTCGAACCCTCAGGACCTTCGTCGAGGTCGTCCGCCAAGGCGGCTTCTCGCAGGCTGCCAAGGTGGTGTTTGCGACCCAGTCGACCGTCAGCAAGGCCGTCAAGCAGCTCGAGGACGAGCTCGGCCTACCCCTTCTGGACCGGCTCGGCCACAAGAGCCGCATGACCGCGGCCGGCGAGATCGTCTATCGCCGCGCGATCCGGCTGCTGGCGGAGCGCGACGACCTGCAGGCAGAGCTTGCCGAACTGCGCGGCCTGAAGCGCGGCGTGCTGCGCCTCGGCCTGCCGCCGATCGGGTCGAGCACGCTGTTCGCGCCGTTGTTCGCGCTCTACCGCCAGCTCTATCCCGAGATCGAGATCCGCCTGGTGGAGCACGGCAGCGACCGGCTCAGCGAATTGCTGGCTGCAGGCGATATCGATTTTGCCGGCCTGCTGCCGCCCATCGCCGATGAGTTTGCCGCGCAGATCGTGCGCCGCGAGCCGCTGATGGCGCTCGTCTCTGTCAATCATTCGCTGGCCCGCCGCAAAACGATCACGCTCGCCGAGCTGCGCGACACGCCGTTCGTGCTGTTCGAAGCCGGCTTCGCGCTCAACCGTATCCTCCGAGAGGCCTGCCGCCGCAATGGCTTCGAGCCGGTGGTTGCTGCACGCAGCACGCAGATCGATTTCATCGCCGAGCTCGCCGGCGCAGGTCTCGGGGTCGCCTTCCTGCCGCGCATGATCGCGACCCAGCGCACGCAGGTGCCGATCAGTCTCGTCCTGCTCGACGAGCCCGGCACCGAATGGACGTTGGCGATGGCCTGGCGTCGTGGCGCCTATCTGTCGCCGGCCGCGGCGGCGTGGCTCCGGTTGGTGCGCGAGCGCGGCGAGGCGTGAGCATGAGTGCGGCGATGTCGCTTCATCTGCGAGGAACGTGCGGCGAGACGGTCGGTGTCGCCATGACGATTGGCGAGGACCTGAGCTCTACGCACAACTCGCAATGATCGAGCACCTGTCGCAACGACGCGAAAGCGGAGCCCGGAGAGGCGATCTCGGACGTGCGGACGGGAACGGCAAGAGCTGACGAAGGTTGCCTTCGCGCGCTGACTCGTTGATCTGCGCGAGAGGACAATCGATGAGTGAGGAAGATCACGAGCACCCAGATCGCAAACCGCGAGATCGCAGGGAGCTGCGCGACGCGGATGCTCCGGCGGCGAAGCGGCCAGGCCCGGAAAGCATGCCTTCGGCTGGCCCACATGCGCGGCCCGACCTGACCGACAAGGACAAGACTCCCGGCACTGGCATGTTGCCGGAGCCGGGCGACGCCAATCCCAGTCCCACAGGCTGACGTCCCGTGCGTGACTGAGTGCGCGGGAACCAGGGGGTGCTTTGACGCGTTTCCGCCTGATCCGAAAGAACGTGACACGCGCAGGCGTGCCGCGCGCTCATTGATTGAACCGGAGGGCAAGGATGTGCCGCTGGATCGCGTACCGCGGTGAGACGACCGCCTTCGAGCACTATGTGACCGAGCCGGAACACTCGCTGGTGACGCAGAGCATCCGCGCGCTGGAATCCACCGCAGGCACAAATGGCGATGGTTTCGGTCTCGGTTGGTACGGCGATCATCCCGAGCCCGGCCTGTATCGCGAGACACGTCCGGCGTGGTCCGATGAGAATCTCCGCTATCTTTGCCGGCACCTGCATTCACATCTGTTCTTCGCGCATGTGCGCGCCGCGACCGGCACGGCCGTGACCCGTCAGAACTGCCATCCGTTTGCCTGCGGCCGCTGGCTGTTCATGCACAACGGCTTCGTCGGGAGCTGGAACAGGCTGCGCCGCAAGATCGAGGCTATGATTCCGGACGCGCTGTATCCATCGCGGCTCGGCACCACCGATTCCGAAGCCGTGTTCCTCGCCATCGTCGGCGCCGGCATCGATCAGGACCCGATCGGTGCGACATCGAACGTGCTACGCGCGCTCCGCCTGCTGGTCAACGAGGACGGCCTGCGCGAACACCTGCGCTTCACGTCCGCCCTGTCGAATGGCCACGATCTCTACGCGTTTCGCTTCGCTGCGAATGATCGCGCCAACTCGCTCTACTACCGGGAAGATGGCGATCAAGTGATCGTCGTCTCCGAGCCTTTTGACAAGGAGCCGGACTGGATCGAGGTTCCGCCCGATCACGTGCTGGTCGCGCGCGCGTCCAGACCCGCCGAAATCGTTCCGCTATTTGCCACAGACTCTGCCGGCTTCGTCGCGGAACGCAAACGATCACAGAGGGTTGTCGGCGGCACATAACACAACAGAAACTGGATGATCCGCGATGTGCGGCATTTGTGGTGAAGTCAGGACTTCCGGACAGCCCGCGCTCGCGGCGCTCGGCCGCATCAACGATGCGATGCAGGCGCGCGGTCCCGACGCCGCCGGCCTCTACGTGCAGGGTGGAATCGCGCTCGGCCACCGTCGTCTCAGCATTCTCGATCTATCAGCCGCCGCGCAGCAGCCGATGATCGATGCCGCGCTCGGTCTCGGCATCGCGTTCAATGGGTGCATCTATAATTTCCGCGAGCTGCGCGCCGAGTTGCAGGCGAAGGGCTATCGCTTCTTCTCCGACGGCGATACCGAGGTGATCCTCAAGGCCTATCATGCCTGGGGCAAGACCTGTGTTCAGCGCTTCAAGGGCATGTTCGCCTTCGCACTGTGGGAGCGCGACGGCGGACGCGTCGTGATCGCGCGCGACCGTCTCGGCATCAAGCCGCTGTACTACACCGAGGGGCCGGGCTTCCTCCGCTTTGCCTCGTCCCTGCCGGCGCTGCTCGCCGGTGGTGATGTCGACACCTCGATCGACCGAACGGCGCTGCATCATTTCTTCAGCTTTCACGCCGCCGTTCCGGCGCCGCGTACGATCCTCAATGGCGTGAAGAAGCTCGAGCCGGCGACGTTGCTGACGATCGAGCCCGATGGAGCGCAGCGCCGCGAACGCTACTGGCAGTTCAGCGTCGGCGCGCCGCGTCCATCCGATCGCGCCATGAGTCAGGAAGAATGGTCGGATGCATTGCTGGACGCGATGACATCGGCGGTGGACCGTCGCCGTGTCGCTGACGTGCCCGTCGGTGTGCTGTTGTCGGGCGGGCTGGATTCGTCGCTGCTGGTCGCGCTGCTGTCCAAGCTGGGACACGAGGACATCCGCACCTTCTCGATCGGCTTCGACGCGGTGGGCAAGCACACCGGCGATGAATTCCACTACTCCGACATCATTGCACGGACGTTCGGCACCAGCCACGAGCAGATCAGGATCGGCGGCAACAGCGCGCTCGACGCCTTGCCCCATGCCATCGCCGCCATGTCTGAGCCGATGGTCAGCCACGACGCGGTCGCGTTCCATCTCCTGTCGTCGGAGGTCGCCAAGCGCGTCAAGGTGGTGCAGAGCGGGCAGGGCGCCGACGAGGTGTTCGGTGGCTACAGCTGGTATCCAGGCTTCCTCTCGGCCAACGATCCCGTTCAGCAATATCAGAATGTCTATTTCGACTGGACGCATTCGGATCTGCAGCGGCTGCTGGCGCCGGAGTTGCTCGGCGACGACGTGAGCCTGGCATTCGTGGAGTGCTTCTTCGGAGATCATGCCGGCGCCTCGGCGGCAGACAAGGTGCTGCAGATCGACACCGAGATCATGCTGGTCGACGACCCCGTGAAGCGGGTCGACAACATGACGATGGCGTTCGGGCTCGAGGCCCGCGTGCCGTTCCTCGATCACGACGTGGTGGAGCTCGCCGCGCGCATGCCCGCCGAGCTGAAGGTGAAGAACGGCGGCAAGCACATTCTCAAGGAGGCGGCACGCCGCTGCGTGCCGGCGGAGGTGATCGACCGCCCCAAGGGATACTTTCCGGTGCCGTCGCTGCGCTATCTGCGCGGCCCGTTCCTCGACTATGTCCGCGACGTGTTCAACGACGAGAAGGCGCGCGCACGCGGTCTCTACCAGCGCGACCTTATTGACCACATGTTGCAAAACCCCGAAGCCGAGATGAGCCCCAAAGGACATTCGCGGCTGTGGCAAGCGGCCCTGCTCGAGGCATGGCTGCAGACTCACGGCATTTGACGTCTGACAGGATTGATCACATGGGATTGGATCCACGCATCTTGGAGAAGCTGCGGCTCGGCCTGAGCGATGACGAGCGTCGTCTGGTGATCCGCTCGGCCAGCGGCAGCGAGGAAGTCACGGAATATTCGTTCGGCATCGAGGAGGAGTACTTTCTCGTCGATTCGCAGACGCACGATGTCGCGATCCGCACGCCCGACGATCTGTTCGAGGCCGCCAACTGGTCGACCGGCGGACAGGCCATGCGCGAGATGCTGCAGGCGCAGCTCGAGGTCGCCACCAACATCCATGTCGATGTCGGCGACGCGCGCGAGGAGATGAAGTTCCTGCGGCGCGAGGTTGCCAGCGTGGCGCGTCAGTATGGCCTGACGATCCTGGCCTGCTCCACGCATCCGACCGCGAGGTGGCGCAGCTCACAGCCGAGTCCCAAGCCGCGCTACGCGGAGATGATGGAGGACCTCCGCATCGTCGGCCAGCGCAACATGCTGTGCGGCATGCATGTGCACGTCCAATTGCCGGACCCCGAGCGGCGGTTCGCGGTCATGCGGGCGATGATCCCGCATATCCCGGTGTTCGTCGCGCTATCTGCGTCCTCTCCGTTCTGGAATTCGCGCGAGACGGGCCTGAAGGGCTATCGGCTCGCCGCCTATGACGAGCTGCCGCGCAGCGGCCTGCCCGAGCTGTTCACCTCGAAGCAGCAATATGATCGCTATGTCGCGGCGCTGACGAAGTCCGGCGTGATGCCGGACGAGAGTCATGTCTGGTGGGCGATGCGGCCGTCGCTGCGGCATCCGACCTTGGAGTTGCGTGCGCCCGACGTCTGCACGTCGGTGGATGACGCCGTGGCGATTGCCTCGCTCTATCGCGCTTTGGCACGCTACCTCTCTCTCAATCCCGATCTTGCGGAGACCGTCGGCAATGTCGAGCGCGCGATCGCGGTCGAGAACAAGTGGCGGGCGCAGCGCGATGGCACCGACTGTCTGTTCGTGACCGAGGACGGTCCCGTGACGGGCCAGGAGATCCTCAACCGCATGATCGCGGATGTCGCACCGCATGCGGAGGCTCTGGGATGTCTCGCCGAGGTCGAGCACTGCCGCATCATCATGCAGTTCGGCAGCTCGGCCGACTATCAGCTGCAGGCCTATCGCGAGTCCGGCGGACAGTTGTCGGCCGTGACGCGCTGGATCGAGGCGGCGACGGTGTCGCGCGCCGAGCCGCCGCGCTCACAGGCACCGGTCGAGCCGGCACAATGACGCGGGCCTAGGTCGGCTGCCTGATCACATGGCCGTCGCGCGCGATGAGGCGGCCGTCCTTGTAGACTGAGCGGCCCTTTGGCACGGCGACGACAGCCTGCGGAACGTGCTCGGCATCGAGGGTGACAAAGTCGGCCCGCGCACCGACGCGCAGGCCGTAGTCCGCAAGCCTCAAGGCCTTGGCGCCGGCCTCGGTGACGAGGTCAAAGGCCATCCGCAGCTCGTCATCGACATAGAAGCCGGAGCGATAGCCGACCATCATGGCGCGGTTCAACAGATCGCCGTCGCCATAGGGCCACCAGGAGTCGCGGATGTTGTCGTTGCCGCTGAACACGGTGACCCCCGCCGCACGCAACAGCGCCACGGGCGGGAAGGGCCGCGCGCCCGGCGCGTTGGTCATGATGGCGACGCCAGACGCCGCCAGGACGTCGGCAATCTTCTTCAGCGGGTCAGCAGGCAGGTCGCCGAGGGCGTAGGCGTGGCTGACCGCGACGCGGCCTTGCATGCCGAGGGCGCGCGTGCGCGCCGCGATCTGCTCCAGCTCGAACAGGCCGAGCATGCCCGGATCGTGCAGATGGATATCGACATCGACGCCGTGCTTGTGGGCTGTGCCGAACACGACGTCGAGATGCCTTTCGACGTCGCGGTCGAAGCTGGCGGGATCGAGCCCGCCGACGAGGTTGGCGCCGAGCCTGATGGCTTCGTCGAGCAGCTCGGGTGTGCCCGGGCTCTTGAGGATGCCGCTCTGCGGAAAGGCGACGAGCTGGATCTCGATCAGCTCGCGATACTCGTCGCGGACGCGCAGGATCGTTTCCAGCGATGTGAGGCCGACGGAGCCGTCGACCATCACATGGCTGCGCATCCGCGTGGTGCCGTGGCCGATGCAGAGATCGAGCTGGTTACGGGCGCGCACGTCCATCGGCGCAGCCGCGGCCATATTCTGCGCCTGGAACGTGACGCGCTCATGCACGTCGAAGCCGTTGGTGCAGGGCTTGTGCGGCTTCCAGGCATCGCCGTAGAAGCTGGTGTCGAGATGGATGTGGCCCTCGACGAAGCCGGGCACGACCAGAGCGCCGCCGAGATCGATCACCTCGCGCGCCTCGGGGCGCTCGGTCTCAGCGAGAAGCCCGCTGATGCGGTCGCCGTCGACCGTAATCGCATGGCGCGCGCTGCGGTCGAGCCGCGCATTGATGAACAGCTTGTCGACGGCCATGCGCAATATCCTTCCCATCTATCCGCCAGCATCGGAGCCTCCGGAGGGCGGTCCGATGCTGGTGCCGACGAGACCACATTCTTGGTCAGGAGCCGCGACAGCCGCAAGCGTCTTCAAGCGGCGATCGCCTGCGGCAATCCGGCGATCCAGTCGCGCGCCAGCGCGATGTCCGCCTGCGACAGCTGGTGACCCGCCGGCAATGTCGTATGGGTCACGTCGGCGCCGGCCTCGGTGAGCTGAGTGCACAGCTTCGCCGAATTGCTGGCAGGTACGATCGAATCAGCGAGCCCCGACAGCATCAGCACCGGCCGGCGCGCGAGCCTGGCGGCCGGCGGCTGTGCCAGCGGAACCATGGCGCGGAACAGCACTGCACCGGTCAGCGCTTCCGGCTGCAGTAGCAGCAGCGCGGCGGCGATGTTGGCGCCGTTGGAGTAGCCGACCGCGAGCGGCGCTTCGATCCCGTAGTGCTGCCGCGCCGCGTCGATGAAGGCGCCGAGCTCCAGAGCGCGCCGGCGGACGTCGTCCTCGTCGAACACGCCCTCGGCAAGCCGGCGGAAGAAGCGCGGCATGCCATGCTCGAGCACTTGGCCGCGTGGCGACAGCAGGGCGGCGCCGGGCGACAGCGTGGCGCCGAGCGGCAGCAGATCGTTCTCGTCGCCGCCGGTGCCGTGCAGGAGCAGCAGTGGGGCTGCTCCCGGCGTGTGTCCGGGCTGGAAGCGGTGGGTGAAGGACAATGCCACGGTCATGATGCGGCCTCTTCGAGGTTGGGCAGCACGCCTTCGATCTGCTTGCGGTGCGATTCGAGGAAGGCGGGCAGCTTCAGGTTTCGTCCGAGCTCGGCGACCGGCTCGTCGACCGCGAAGCCCGGGATATCGGTTGCGATCTCGAACAGCACGCCGCCCGGCTCGCGGAAGTAGATCGAGCGGAAGTAGTTGCGGTCCTTCTGCTCGGTCGGATGCAGGCCGTGACGATCGACCAGCCGCTGTGCCATCACGCCCTGTGCGGCATCGTCGGCGGCGCGGAAGGCGATGTGATGCACCGACCCGGCGCCCTGCGCGCCACGCAGAAAGCCCCTGGCCTCGTAGATGTCGACCACGCTGCCCTCGGCGTCGCCGGGCGCCTTGAAGCGGATCACCGAGCCTTCGCGGCCCGTCTCTTCGAAGCCGAACACGTCGGTCAGCACGGCGGCAGTCCTCTCCGCGGAGTCGAGCAGCAGAGTCACGCCGTGGAAGCCGCGGATCGCGTGCTCCGCCGGGATGTCGCCGTTGCCGTAGCCGGGCTCGTTCTCCGCGCCGGGGACGCCGACCAGCGCCAGCGCCATGCCGTCCGGATCGGTGAACGGCAGCACGGATTCACCAAAGCGCTTCTCCAGCGCCTCATAGGCGATGCCCTTCTCGGTGAGGCGCTGCGTCCAGTAGCTAAGGGAGCGCTGCGGCACCCGGAACGCGGTCTGGTGGGTCTCGCCGACGCCGCGGCGGCCCGGCCGCACGCCGGCCCAGGGGAAGAAGGTCAGGATGGTGCCGGGGCGGCCGGTCTCGTCGCCGTAATAGAAGTGATAGGTGCCGGGATCGTCGAAATTGACCGTCTTCTTGACGAAGCGCAGCCCGAGGTCGCGGGTGTAGAAGCCGAAATTGCGGATCGGATCGCCGGCAATCGCAGTCACGTGGTGCAGTCCGGGCATATGGGTCTCCTGTCGATGGACCCCCGAAAGGGCCGTTGAATTCCTGGGTGCAATATTGGCTCGCTTTGATTTGGAGACAATCCGTGCTCTTGTGACGTCTCTGTCTACGATTTGGCGACAATGGCGGCCCTATGGACAAGCTGAGCAGCCTGCGGGCCTTCGTGAAGGTGGTCGAGAGCGGCAGCTTCGCCGAGGCCGGCCGGCAGCTGCGGCTGTCGCGCTCGGCGATCTCGAAATATATCGGCGAGCTGGAGGCGAGCCTCGGCGTCCAGTTGATCGTCCGCACCACCCGCCATGCCAGCCCGACCGAGACCGGCCAGCTCTATTTCGAGCGTGCAGTCTCGATTCTCGCCGAGCTCGACGCCGCCGATCAGGCCGTCAGCCAGTCGCAGGCCGCGCCGCGCGGGCTCTTGCGCGTCAACGCGCCGATGTCGTTCGGCACCATGCGGCTCGGTCCCGTCGTCGCCGATTTCATGGCCCGCTATCCCGAGCTGCAGTTGCAGATCGTGCTGAGCGACGATCTGCTGGATCCCGTGCAGGACGGCTTCGACGTGACCTTGCGGATCGCTGAGCTGGAATCGTCGAGCCTGGTGGCGCGGCGGATCATGCCGGTGGAGCGCGTGATCTGCGCCGCGCCGGCCTATCTCGCGCGGCACGGCACGCCTGGCAGCCCGGAGGAGCTGCGCCGCCACACCTCTCTCACCTACGGTTTCCTGCTGACCGGCAATCAGTGGAAGCTCACCGGCCGCGACGGCGACCACTGGGTCCAGCCGGCGTGGTCGTTGTGCGTCAACAATGCCGAGGTGCTGCGCGACGTCGCCATCAAGGGACAGGGCATTGCGCTGATCCCGCGCTTCATCGCGGCGGACGCGCTCGAGAGCGGCGCGCTGACCGCGATCCTCGCCGATTACGCCGCGCCGCCGCTCGCGCTCTATGCGATCTATCCGCCGACGCGGCACCTCTCGGTGAAGGTGCGGCTGTTCATCGACTTCCTGGTCGAGCGCTTCGGCAAGGAGCGCGACGTGACCAGACCGTAGGCTGCAACTGAACTGGAAATCGCCTCGAACCTTTAACCGGGCGCTGATAGTGTTCCGAGCCGGCAGCAGAGAGGTAACGATGCATGGGGCGGCTGAGCACGCATATTCTGGATACGGTCAGGGGCAAGCCCGCGGCCGGCGTCGCGATCGATCTCGATGTCCTCGAACCGGACGGCTCCTGGCGCCGCGTCAAGCAGGTCCGGAGCAATGCCGACGGGCGCACCGACCAGCCGATGCTGGCGGACGATGACTTCGCCATCGGCACCTACATGCTGACCTTCCATATGGGCGCTTATTTCAGGACCCACGGCCTCGCCTTGGGCGACCCGCTGTTTCTCGATCTGATCCCGCTCCGCTTTTCCGTCGCCGATGCCAGCGCGCACTACCATGTGCCGCTGCTCGCGACGCCCTGGAGCTACCAGACTTATCGCGGGAGCTGAGCCGGATGAGTGCTGACGTCTATCCCCGCGACATGGTCGGCTACGGCCGCACGCCGCCGCATCCGCGCTGGCCCGGCGATGCCCGCATCGCGGTGCAGTTCGTGATCAACTACGAGGAGGGCGGCGAGAACAACATCCTCCACGGCGACGCCGCGTCCGAAGCCTTCCTGTCCGAGATCGTCGGCGCCCAGCCCTGGCCCGGGCAGCGCCATATGAACATGGAGTCGATCTACGAGTTCGGCTCGCGCGCCGGCTTCTGGCGGCTGTGGCGGATGTTCACCGCGCGCAAGCTGCCGGTCACGGTGTTTGCGATCGCCACCGCGATGGCGCGCAATCCGGACGCCGTGGCTGCGATGAAGGAGGCCGGCTGGGAGATCGCCTCCCACGGCCTGAAATGGATCGACTACCGCGATGTCTCCGAGGCCGACGAGCGCGCCGATATCGAGGAAGCGATCCGCATTCATACGGAGCTCACCGGTGAGCGGCCGCTCGGCATTTACCAGGGCCGTACGTCGGAGCGCACGCTCGACATCGTGTTGAACGAGCAGGGCTTCGTCTACAGCGCCGATTCCTACGCCGATGAGCTGCCGTACTGGATCGCGGGGCCGCACGGCCCGCAACTGATCGTGCCCTATACGCTCGATGCCAACGACATGCGCTTCGCCACGCCGCAGGGCTTCAATTCCGGCGACCAGTTCTTCGCCTATCTGAAGGACAGTTTCGATACGCTCTACGCAGAGGGTGCGGAGAGCCCGCGCATGATGTCGGTCGGGCTGCATTGCCGCCTCGTCGGCCGCCCCGGGCGTGCGGCCGCGCTGGCGCGCTTCCTCGACTACATCACGGCTCATGACAAGGTCTGGGTCGCGACCCGGCTCGACATCGCCCGGCACTGGATCCGGACGCATCCGCCGGCCGGCGTGTGGCGGCCGTCGGAGATGTCGCGCGTGCTGTTCGTGGAGCGCTATGGCGACATCTTCGAGCATTCGCCTGAAATCGCCGAGCGCGCCTATCGCGCCGGCCTCACCGCCTTCGACGACGCGGCGGACGCGCTGCATACGACGCTCATGAACGTCGTCCGCGCCATGAGCCGCGACGAGAAGCTGAAGCTGATCCGCGCCCATCCGGAGCTCGCCGGCCGCGAGGCGCTGGCGGGTGAGATGACGAACGACTCGATCGGCGAGCAGGGCCGGCTCGGCTTCACCTCGCTGTCGCGCTCCGAGTTCGAGCGCGTCGCCGACATCAACCGCCGCTATCGCGACAAGTTCGGCATGCCGCTGATCGTCGCTCTGGCGCTGCACGCCGACCGCCCCTCGGTCATCGCCGAGATGGAGCGTCGCATCGGCAACGACCCGGACACCGAGATCGCCAACGCCATCGACCAGATCGGTCACATCACGCGGGCGAGGTTAGCGAAGAAGTTCGATCAGGACTGAGCGAGGATCTGCTCGGCGTCGGCAGCGACATCGAGCAGCAGGCGGTCGCGGCCGCGGGCCGCGATGAGTTGCAGACCGAATGGCAGTCCATGAACGTTGGTGCCGCAGGGGATCGAGATCGCCGGCACGCCGGCGTGATTGGCGTAAGGCGTGAACACCGCATGCGCGCGTGGGCTCGCCGGCTTGCCGCCGATCTTGGATGGGCCGAGCTGCGTGAATGGCCAGGCGACGCAGGGCACGGTCGGCGCCAGCAGCACGTCGGCCTGCGTGAAGAAGCTTGCGAAGGCCCGCGCGATCTGCGCGCTTGCCTCGAGCGCACGCGCGACGTCGGCGCCGCTAAGGCCGAGCCCGCGCTCGATCTGCTTGGCGATATCGGGATCGAATTGCGCCGGATCATTGTGGAAGGCGTCGCCGTAGAGCGCGGCCAGCCCGGCATGCTGGAGCGGCATGACCGCGTCCTCGGCAAGGCCGGCCGGCCAGACTGGATCCTTGTCGACAATCGGCATGCCGCCGGCGCGGAGGCGGTCGACCGCCCGCTGCAGGCCAGCGCTGATGTCGCCATCGACCGCGACGTCCAGCCCGAGCCGCGGCGAGAACGCCACGCGCAGCGGCGTTGCATGATCCGCCACGGCCACGTCGAACGTATCGGGATCGCGTGGGTCGGCGCCGGCCATGATCTCGAACGCAAGCCTGGCATCGCCGACATCGGTCGCGATCGGCGCGATCACCGAGATGCGCCAGAATGGCTCGGGGAATCCCGGCCCGTAGGGAATGGCACCGAACGACGGCTTGAAGCCGACCACGCCGACATGGGCCGGCGGCCGGCGGCTCGAGCCGCCGGCATCGGTGCCGATCGCGAGCGGCACGAGCCCAGCCGCCACCGCAACGGCGGGACCGCCCGACGAGCCGCCGGGCGTGAGCTGCGGGTCCTGCGGATGAACAGTCGGTCCGAACAGCTGCGAGGTCGTCACGCCCTTGCAGGCGAACTCGGAGGTTGCGCCGACGCCAACGATCACGGCGCCAGCGCGGCGCAGCCGCGCGATCGCGATCGCATCCTCGGGCGCGATGAAATCAGCGAACAGCCGCGAGCCCTGCGTGATGCGCCAGCCGCCGACCCAGATATTGTCCTTGACCACGATCGGCACGCCGGCGAGCGGCATTGCTTCGCCGGCGGCCACGCGCGCATCGACGGCATCGGCCTCGGCGCACGTTCGCGCCGGATCTGTGGTGACGACGGCGTTGAGGTCATGGGCCGCGGCGATGCGCGCCAGCGCTTGCTCGGCCATCTCTCTGGCGGTGCTTTGCCGCGCCAGGACGGCGCGTGCGATGTCACTCGCGCGCATGGGATCGCTCCATCAGCAGCACGGCCGCGCCCGCGGCCGCCGTCAATCCGAGTGCGACGAAGCTGCCGCCGAGGCCGACGCGGGGCGTCAGCAAGGCGACGAGCAGCGGCGCGGCGACGAGGCCGAGAAACGAGGCGGTGAGCACTGCACCTGTCGCCTCGGCAACACGCCCGGGCTTGGCGAGATTGGCGATCTCGGCGATGAACACGCCGTTCCAGCCGCTCGCCGTCAGCCCGAACACGATCGTGAGCAGGACCAGGATCGACCGGCTCAGCAGCGGCCCCCAGAGACCGAGCAGCAGCGCGCAGACGGCCATGCCGACGCCTGCCATCACCAGCACGGCCCGCGCCGAGCGCAGCCGTGTCGCCACAACGCCCCAGCCCAGCCGTCCCGTCAGGCCGGCGCCTTGCGCCGAGGCCAGCACCCAGCGGGCCTCGACATGGCTCAGCCCGAGCTCAGACGTGCCGAAGCTGACGAAGCAGGTGTTGAGGATGACCTGCATGCCACTGAACGGAATCGAGGCGACCGCGAGCGCGGCCATGCGGCGGTCGGCGCTGATCAGTCGCAATCGATCGAACAGGCCGAGCCGCGGCATGGCCGGCGGCGTGATCGCATAGGCCGGCCGCAGACGCTCGAAGCCGGCGAAGGCGATGGCGGCGCAGACGATCACGGCGGCATAGGCGGAGCTCGGTGCCAGCAGCACGGCGATCGGCGGCAGCAGCAGCGAGCCGACGACGGCGCCGATCTGGTTGCCGGTCTGCCGGATCGAAAACACCATCGCGCGCTTCTCGGCCGGCACGAGCCGTCCGAGAAGCGCCGAGCTTGCCGGCGTCTCCGGTCCGACCGCAAGGCCGAGCATCAGCCCGGCCCCGAGCAGCGCCCATCCGCTCTCGAACAGCGCCAGCGACATGCCAGCGCAGACGGCGACCGCGCACAGGGCCGCCACGCGCAGCGAGCCGACGCGCTGGACCAGCGTGCCGCCCCAGAACGAGGAGACGAGGCTGATGGTGAAGGCTGTGGTGGAGAACAGCGACAGTTGCTCGATGCTCAGTCCAGCGCGCGGCGCGACGACGCCCGGCGCGAACAGCGCCAGCGACACCAGGGCCTGCAGCGCGGTCATCGCAGCGACTGCAGGCCACAGCGGCGGCGCTGGCGCTGATGCTTGCTTCGCGGCTATCATGCCGCGACAACCTGATGGCGGAGCACGAAATGGCCGGTGGAATCTCGGTTCATGCGGTTGATGTGGCGAACGGGCGCCCCGCGCGTGGCCTGCGCGTCGCGATCTGGCGCGTGACGCCCGATCGCACGCTGCTCGCGGAGGGACAGCTCGGCGCCGATGGCACTCTGCAGGCGCCGGTCGTCGAGGGCGACGGCGTGACCGCCGGCGAGTATGAGGTGCTGTTTCATGTCGGCGAGTTCTTCGGGACTGGCGCTCAGACGAAATTCCTCACCACAGTGCCGTTTCGCTTCGCGATCGACAAGGTCGAGGAGCACTTTCATCTGCCGCTGAAATTCACCCCCTGGGGCTATTCGATCTTCCGTGGGGCCTGAGGTACAGCTCGCGCCGTCGTACGCTGATGGTTGGACGATCCTGCCTGCCAAGGAAATACTCGTCATGCCCGGGCTTGTCCCGGGCATCCACGTCCATCCACGATCGCCGGCCGACGTGGATGGCCGGGACAAGCCCGGCCATGACGGCTTGGAGTTGGACGGGCACGAACTCCCAATTTCAGGAACGGGCACTCAGCCTCAACCCGTCAGCCGCTTCGACAGTCCGGTGGTGCGCTCCATGATCGCCATCAGCGCGATCGTGGCAATGATCAGCACGCTCGACAGCGCGGCGATGGTGACGTCGAGCTTGCCTTCGAGGTCCTGCCACATGCGGATCGGGAGCATGTCGGTGGCGGCGTCGCGCAGGAACAGCGACACCGGCACGTTGTCGAACGATGACATGAAGGCGATGAAGGCACCGGAGATGATGCCGGGGCGGATCAGCGGCAAGACGATGCGGCGGAACGTGTAGAGCCTGGAGGCGCCGAGGATCGCCGAGCTTTCCAGCAGGGTCGGCTCGAGCTGGGCCAGTGCCGCGACGGTGTTGCGGACGACATAGGGCACGCAGACGATGGTGTGGCCGATCACCAGGGTCAGCAGCGAAACCGGTAGGCCGATCAGCGAGAAGAACATCAGCGCCGCCAAGCCGAAGGCGAGTGCCGGCAGTACCAGCGGCGACATGAACAACGAGTCCAGGAGCTTCGCCGTGAGCGTCTTCGAGCGCGAGATCGCCAGCGCCGCGGCGACGCCGAGCATGATCGACAGACCCGTCGACCATAGCGCGACGACGACGCTGTTGCGTGCGGCGAACTGCAGCTGCCAGGCGTTCCACAATTCGACGTACCAGCGGGTCGAATAGCCCGGCGGCGGGAATTTCAGCGAGAAGCCGGACGTGAAGGAGACGATCACCACGACCAGCGACGGCGACACGATCAGGATCAGCGCCAGCACGGCAACCACCGTCATCACGATCTGGAAGCTCAGCGCTTCCCAGTTGCGCTGGCGCTGGCTCATCTGGCGTCTCCATAGCCGCGGGCACGCCGCCCGAGGGTCGAGAACAGCGCGACGATGGCGAGCACTGCGAACAGGAAGATGATCGAGATCGCCGCCGCGAACGGCCAGTTCTGCAGGGTCGAGGCCTGCTGGTAGAGATACATCGGCATGAACAGCATCTGCCCGCCGCCGACCAGGGACTGCGTGATGAAGGCGGTGATCGCGGCGGCATAAGTCAGGGTGCAGCCGGCGATGATGCCGGGCATCGACAGCGGCAGCATCACCTTGACGAAGGTGCGCCAGCTACCGGCGCCGAGTGAGGCCGAGGCGTCGGAGAGATTGGGATCGATGCGGCCGATCGCGGTGATCAGTGGCAGCACCATCAGCGGCATCTGCACCTGCGCCAGCGCCGCGATCAGTCCGCCCTGGGTGTAGATCATGCGCAGCGGCGTGCCGATCAGGCCGAGCGATTGCAGCACGGAGTTGATGATGCCCTGCCGGCCCAGGATCACGATCCAGGCGAAGGTGCGGACGACGACGCTGGTGAGCAACGGCAGCAGGACGATCATGATGATCAGGGTCTGCACCCGGCTGCCCGAGCGCTGATACAGCCAGGCGATGGGATAGCCGAGCACGAGGCAGGCGAGCGTCACCTCGGCGCCGAGCAGCAAGGTCGAGCCGAGCACGGCGAGGCTGAAGGGGTCGGTCAGGAACTTGATGTACTGGCCGAGCCCCCACACCGTCGCCGCGGTGTCGTTGTGCAGCGAGAGATAGAGCAGTTGCGCCAGCGGCAGCACGAAGAAGATCGCGAACACCAGGCCCAGGGGCAGCGCAAGCCCCAGGCTGAAGCTGGTCACGTCTCCAGGTGCTGTCGTGGCGCTCTTCATCGCGTCAGATCTTGATGTCGCGGTTGAACTTCTCGATCCAGGACGCGCGCTGCTCGTTGATCTTCTTCCAGTCCTGGAACACGAACTTCTTCTTCAGCTCCGCGGTGTCCTTGGCCAGCACCTTGGCGATCTCGCCGGTCATGGCCACCTTGGTGTTGGTCGGCACGATCAGATAGGGCGAGTTCATCAGCGTGGTCTGCACTTCCGGCGACAGCGCCGCCTCGATCAGCTTGAAGGCGAGCTCCTTGTTCGGCGAGTTCTTGACGATGTGGATCGTGGTCTTGAAGGCGATGGCGCCTTCCTTGGGCGCCACGAACTCGACCGGCACGCCACGCGCTTTCAGGATCTGGATGGCGTTGAAATTGCCGGGCGAGATGTCGATCTGGCCTTGCTGGAACAGGGTCGCCAGGGCGCCGGGATTGGCGGCGACCGCGGCGAGGTTCGGCTTCAGCTCCTCCAGCGCCTTGAAGCCCTCGTCGACATTGGCCTCGGAGCCGCCGCGCATGCGCGCGATCTCGACCAGCCAGCCGGTGCCGAGCGTCGAGTTCAGATTGGTGATGCCGACCTTGCCCTTGAACTCGGGCTTCCACAGGTCGGCCCAGGAAGTTGGCGGCGTCTTCACCGTCTCTGGATTGTAGGTGAGGCCGACGACCTGGAAGAACGGCGCCGGGCCCATCGCGTCCTGCGCTTCCGGAATCAGGTCCTTGAAGTACGCGCTCTTGTCGGCCGGGAACGGATCGACGAGATCCTGGCCGATCGCGACCAGCGCCGGACCCGGATCGTGCAGCATGACGTCGATCGGCGGATTGGCCTTGGCCGCATTGACCTTGGCGATCTGATCGACCGACAGCATCGGGTCGAGCACGATGGCGGCATCGGCATTGGCCTTGCGGAACGCCGGCACGAGGACCGCCTTGTGCGCCTCCTCCCAACTGCCGGTGAAGGTCGCGAACACCAGCGGCCGCGCCTGCGCGAGGCTCAGGCCAGGGAAGGCGTGCATGGCTCCCAGCGTCAAGGCGCTGGTCAGGAGCCGGCGGCGATCAAGCATCATGTTTCACTCCGATGTGTCTGTTGGTCTATTGCGGGAAGACGGTGGCGAGGCCGGGTGCGATCGGTGCGACCCGCACCGGCGCGCCGGCATCGCGCAGTGGCGTGTCGCCGGTGCGGGCCTGCGAAATCTTGATGCTCGAGCCGTCGCTGGCCTTGATCTCATGGACCACGGTCGCGCCGAGCGGCAGCGCCATGCCGATCTCGCCGGCAAAGCCGGTGTCGTCGCTGACGAAGGTGAGATGCTCGGGACGCAGGCACACGGTGACCTTGTCTGAGGCACGTACCGGGGTGGGGGCGCGCGCGATGATCTCGCCGCCGGCCTCGAGGCCGACCTTGACGCTATCAGCGTCGGTCGCGATCACCGTCCCCTTCATCTTGTTCGCGGTGCCGACGAAGCTGTTCACGAACAGCGTCTGCGGCTGATCGTAGATCTCGGAGGGCGTGCCGAACTGCTCGAGATGACCATGGCTCAGAACGGCGACGCGGTCGGCCATCGACAGCGCCTCCTCCTGGTCGTGGGTCACGATCAAAGTTGTGATCCCGGCCATGCGCTGCAGCCGCTTGACCTCGATCTGCATGTCCAACCGCAAATTCTTGTCGAGCGCGGCGAACGGCTCGTCGAGCAGCAGGATCGACGGTTTGATCGCGAGCGCGCGAGCCAGGGCCACGCGCTGTTGCTGGCCGCCCGACAATTGCCGCGGCAGCCGCTCACCGAACGGGCCGAGCTGCACCATGTCGAGCAGCCGCTGCGCCTCCCTATTGCGCGTGGCCTTGTCGACGCCGCGCGCGGCGAGGCCGTAGCCGACATTCTCGGTGATCGAGAGATGCGGGAACAGCGCGTAGTTCTGGAACACGATGCCGACCGCGCGCCGGTTGGGCGGCAGCGCATCGACGACGTCGTTGCCGATGATGACGCGCCCCTCGCTCTGGCCGATGAAGCCGGCGATGATGCGCAGCAAGGTTGTCTTGCCGCAGCCGGACGGGCCGAGCAGGGCGATGATCTCGCCGCCTTTCACGTCGAGATTGATATCGGATACGGCCATCGTGCCGCTGGCGAAGCGGTGGGTGATCCGATCCAGAACGAGCGACTTGGCTTCCGATACGCTGGCCATGGGCTTCCTGCTCAACTGATCTGAAAAAGCAAGAAGCGTGCCGCCTTTTCAGGCAACGAAGGCGGCTTGTGTACAGAAGAGGAAGTGGGGGTATGGGAGTATGACGGGGTTCGCCCGAGCTCGCAGCTAACAAGATCTGGCTCGCTCTCTCCCCACGTCATTCCGGGCTCGCGCCGACAGCGTCCCGGAATGACGTGGGGAGAGAGCGTTGCGACTCACACGGCCCAACTACCCGTCGCGATGCTCCAGCCGCGCCGCGAGCGCTTCCGTCAGGCCCGTCGTCGGCTTCGCGGCCGGGCGGCGGAAGGTGCCGGCGGTGGCCTTGCGCATCTTCAACGCCAGCAGTGCCTCGGCCTGCTTCACCGCGGCGATCACCTGATCGACCACGGGCACGGGAATGCGGTGCGCGACGCGGGCCGCGAGCCCGGAGAGCGGTGCGCCGGCGAAGATCAGCACGTCGGCCTCGTTCTCCTCCACCGCGCGCAGCGCCAGCTCGACCAGCAGCTCTTCCTTCTCGTGCTGCACGTCGGAGATCTGCTTGAAGCTGCCGTCGAGCATGCGGATGCCGGCGCAGCGCTCCATCAGGCCGTGCATGCGCACGCACTCCTCGTACCAGGGACCCAGCGCCTGCGCGAAGGTGACGATGGCGAAGCGGCGTCCGGCCATGCAGGCGGTCAGCATCGCCGCCTCGGCAAGCCCGATCACCGGCACGTCGAACAGCTCGCGGGCCGCGAACAGGCCGGGATCGCCGAATGCGGCGATGATCGCGGCGTCGAAGCTGCCGTTGCGCTCCGCCAGCATCTCCAGCGCGACGGCGCCGCCGATCTGCGCCTCCGCGCGGGTCGCGATATAGGGCACACCGCGCGGCGCGGTGCAGGGGATCAGGGTCGTGCCGGGTGCGGCAGCGTCGCGGCCGACCTGCAGCATCAGGTCGGTGATGTCGGTGCGGATGTTGGGATTGAGCAGCAGGATGTTCATCGGGCGCCTGATGGTCGGAAATGCAAGATTGCCGGAAATGCGAGCGCCTTGTCCACGCCCGGCGCAGCCGATCATGTCATCAGGATCAGGCGCGTGGGTCGCTCACTTGCTGGTCACATGCACGGCCGGCGTCGCGCCGCCGTTCCATTGACCGCCGATCGCGCGCTCGATCTGGGCCGCGAGCTGCAGCAGCAGGCCGTCGTCGGCCTGCTTGCCGATCGCCTGGATGCCGAGCGGCAGGCCGTGCTCATTGGTGGCGAGCGGCAGCGAGATCGCCGGGACGCCGCAGAGATTGGCGAGCGGTGTGAACGCGAAGTTGCGCCACAGATTCTCGAACCAGTCGAGCACGTCGGGATTGTCGCTGATGGTCAGGTATTCGGTGGTGCCGATCTTCGGCGTCGGCAGTGCCGTGACCGGCGTCAGGATGATGTCCCAGTCCTCGAAGAACGCGCCGAAGGCGCGCGACGTCGTATTGAACACCGCCTGCATCGCTGCACGCTCGGCGAAGCTGGTGCCCTTGCCCGCTTCCCAGATGCGGATGTTGATCGGCTCGATCAGGTCGGCTGGCGGCCGCTCGAGCTTGCGTGATGCGAGCAGGTTGTTGATGACGATCGCGAAGTTCGAGATGTAGCAGGTGGTTTGCGCCGCGAACGCCTGGCGGTAATCGACGTCGGGCAGCGCGTAGCCGATGTGGTGGCCGAGGCCCTCGAGGATTTTGCCCACACGCTCCAGCTCAGAAGCAATATGCGGCGTGGCGCGGTAGTCGCCCCATTGATGCGACAGCGCAATCCTGAGCTTGCCGGGATCGCGCTTGATCAGCTCGACATAGGGCTCCGGCGTGGTCCAATACGGCATGAACTCGCCGGGCGCGCCGCCGCGGCAATGATCGACGAATGCCGCGGTGTCGCGCACGCTGCGCGACTGGCAGCCCTGGATCGAGACCAGGCCGCTTAGATCCGACAGATGCGGCGCGATCGAAAACACGCCGCGCGAGACCTTCAGCCCGATATTGCCGTTGACGCCGGCGGGAATGCGGATCGAGCCGCCGCCGTCGGTCGCATGCGCGATCGGCACCACGCCGGCGGCGACCATTGCCGCACTCCCGGCCGACGAGCCGCAGGTGGTATAGTCGGTATTCCAGGGGTTGCGCGTGACGTAGACGGCCGGGTTCTCGGCCGAGCTGCAGACGCCGAACTCCGGCGTCGTGGTGCGGCCCATCAGATTGAGGCCGGCCTTGCGCATCTTCGCCGTCAGGTGCGTGTCGGCGGCGGGTCGGTTGCCGCGCATGAACAGCGAGCCCTGCTCCTGCAGCCGTCCGGCCATGGTCGGCCCGAGATCCTTCATCAGGAACGGCAGGCCGGCGAAGGGGCCTGCGAGATTGGCGCCTGCCTTGCCCGGATCTTCCACGGCATCGGCGAAGACTTCGACCACGCCGGACAGCGCGGGATCGACTTTTGCGATTGCCTCGGCGGCCTGCCTTGCCAGCTCCGCCGCCGTCAGCTCGCCGCTGCGAACGCGCGCCGCCAGCGCCATGCCATCATGCCGGGCCCACTCGTCCCAGCTCATCGCCAACGTCATCTGTCTTCCGATCCTTGCGCGCCGACCATCGATGCTACGCGTCCGAACGGTGCGATGATCAGGCGCTGTTCCACTTCCGGCGCCGCGAACCTTAGTTTGCACGAGAGCCAAGTCAATCAGTCGCCCTGCATGCTGCCATACGATCCTATCATGCGGCGCGGCCGACGACCGTCCACAATGAAGCCGACATACGAGCCGTTCCGGAAAACGGGACCGCAGCCCGCGGCGCCGGACGTTGACGCTCGTCAAGGCCAGCGCATGGCGCGCGTGCTTGATGGGGTCATGGATATCCTGACCTTCGGTGCGGCGGGCGCAGCGCTGCTCGTTACGCCCGGCCCAACGAACACGCTGCTCGCCACTGCCGGTGCGAGTCGTGGCGTGCGCGCCTCCGTTCATCTGCTGCTCGCCGAGCTTGCCGGCTATCTGCTCGCGATCGCGACGCTGCGCATCACGCTCGGTCCGCTCGTCGCGACCGCGCCGCTGGTCGGACAGGCTCTTCGTGTCGTGGTCGTGCTCTATCTGCTGCACCTCGCTGCCGCGCTCTGGCGCCACGGCAGCAGCAGCGCAAGCGATGCGGCGCCGGTCACCCTGCGCGGCGTTTTCATCACGACGCTGTTCAATCCAAAGGCCATCATCTTCGCTTTCACCTTGCTGCCGCTGGAAGGCGATGCGGCGAGCCTATGGCCGTTCTTGGTCGTGCTCGGACTCTCGACTGCGACGATCGGAGGAGCCTGGATCGTGCTCGGCGCGACGCTGCGCTGCGGCCTCGGGCATGTCGTGCCGGCGTCGCTCGGCTATCGCTGCAGCGCTGCGGCCCTGGCGCTGCTGGCCTGTGTGATCCTGGCGCCCGCCCTTGGCGCGCTGTGAACGGTTCCGCGTGTTACTGGTGCTGCCAGCGGGCGCGCGCGCAGGCTAGACGACGCGGCCTGCAGCATTCGATTCGGATGCCGCAGGCCGCGTCGCGAAGCTATCAAGGACCTAGTTGAAGGCCATCGGCGCCGCGCTGGCCATCCAGCCGTCCGGCCGCGTGTTGCGGGCGAGCCGCTGGTAGCTCGGCGCACGGGCCTCGCGCGTGACACGAGCCGCCGCGCCGAACATCGCGGAACCGCCATTCGGGTTCACGATCGTGTAGCCGGCGATCGAGCGGGGATGTTCGCGGGTGACGTGGCCGCCGGAATTGCCGTCATGCACATACCAGATGTTGCCGGCGACCTGCTGCTGCAGGATCATGACGTGGCCGGACCGGACGGCAGCCATTCCCGGTGCGGGAGCTGCGCGCGGAAAGCGACGCCAGTTCGATGCCAGATTCAGCTCGGGAACGACCCGGCCGAACGTGTAGAGCGACGCTTCGCAGCCGCAAAAGGCATGCGGACATCCCGATGGGCGGCCGCCGACGACGCGACCTTCGCCGGGAATCGAGGCCATCGCGTTCATGTAGGAGTGGTGACGGTGCGAGTAGTGATGATGATGGTGACGAGGACGCGCCTCGGCTTGAACGGAGAGAGCCAGCAATGCGGCGACGACAATAACAACGCGGTACATTCGGAGGACTCCTGTACGCTGTGAAATCCCCCTGCCGCGCGCCAATCAACGTCCAAACATGTCCTCAAGGTGACCGAATCACCCCTGAGCCATGCAAATGCGGGACGGCGCTGCCCGCTCAGACTGGTTCCAAATCATTCGGAATGATTGACTCTCGACGTCGAGGATGACTCACAACAAATGAATGTTCCGCTTTGGGAAGTTCAGACTACCTACTAACAGCGCGGCGACCGCGGCTGGCCTTCAGTCGTCCTGATAGCTGCAAGGATGCAATCAGGATAAGCAATCAGGACAAGTAACATCCTCCACGCGTGCGGCGCTCTTGGACATTCCGTTCCAGACCACGACAGGAGATCGTCATGATCACGTTCCGCGGCAGCTGCCTCTGCGGCCAGGTCGGCTTCGAGGTCGACGGGCCGTTCGACAAATTCCTCAATTGCCATTGCTCGCGCTGTCGCAAGGCCAGCGGCACGGCGCACTCCTGTGAGGTCATCGTCAAGGCGGCGGCGCTGCGCTGGCTGCGTGGCGAGGCGAACGTCACGCGGTTCGACTTGCCCCGGGCGCGCAGTTTCGCCACCGCCTTCTGCAGCACTTGCGGCAGCCCGATGCCACATCTGACGCGCAGCGGCCGCGAGGCGATCATTCCCGCCGGAGGCTTCGACGAGCCGCTCGGCGCCGTTCCCGATCGCCACGTGCATTGGGCGTCCCGCGCCGACTGGTACGTCGATGGTGATGGGCTGCGCGTCGAGGACTGACGCGATCAAGAATGCCGCTCGTCGGGCGACTCATGCCCCTCACGCCGAGATCGGACAAGCCTGTCGAGGCGTCAGATACGCCCGATCCCCGCTGCGTCCGGAATCCGATTTCACGAGCAAGTTCAGGCTGATTTGGGCTGTCCAGTCCCGGCAGAAAAAATATCCCGCTTGGCAATTTCGGAAAATCATGATTGTTTGTCGCTGTCCCGCCTCATCGACGAGGGGCGCTGCGCGGTCGTCACGAAGCGTGGAGGTGGGATGTGATGGGCGGGCCGGTTTGCAGCGTGGTCATTCGCGCGGACGAACAACATCGGCTCGCACGGTCAAGTCGCGTGGTCCTGATACTCCGATGCCAGTATCAAGCCTGCGCCGGCGCCAACGGCGCCGCGTGGGTGACGGTGACCAGAAAGCCCGGCGCACCGGGGAGAATGCGAAGCAGCCGTTAAAGCCATCGCGCAGGGAGGGCCGGATCGTCCGGCTGGACCTGTGGTACCTGCCGCCTGCATTTTTTGAGCAGGCGGGCCACGGGCCTCAGTCGAGGTCCGGCCTTCCCTGCACCCTCGCTTTGGAGAGGGTGACTGCAAGAGCAATACTCGGACGCGAAAGCGGGTGCGAGGATGAGCTGCCACGCCGGCAAACTTCGTGGCCATCCCGCGCAGCGATGACGCAGTGATAAGGTGACAGGCCCACCGAATACTCCCGTGTCGTCCCCGCGAAAGCGGGAACCCATAAACACCGAAGCCTGCGCTGGACCGAGCTGGAGCCACAGCCGCGCATCATCACAGACGCCGCGGAGTATGGATCCCGGCGTTCGCCGGGAAGACAGCGGAGGATACGGCGAGCGATGACAACGCGGCACGGAAGCCCCTTTCCCATTGACCCCCTTCTCGATTGGCCTATCTCTTCAACACCGCAAAGAAACGGAACTGGATACCCTGATGACCGCACATCCGCGCAACTTCGATGCCGCCATCGATCCCGTCAAGCTCGACCGCCTGGCCGAGGTGGCGGTGAAGGTTGGCCTGCAATTGCAGCCGGGTCAGGATCTGCTGCTGACCGCGCCGTCGGTGGCGCTGCCGCTGGTGCGCAAGGTCGCCGAGCACGCCTACAAGGCCGGTGCGGGAATCGTGACCTCGTTCTTCTCCGACGAGGAGCTGACCTTGGCGCGCTACCGTTTCGGTCATGACAACAGCTTCGATCGCGCCGCCGACTGGCTCTACCAGGGCATGGCCAAGGCATTCTCTGAGAATACGGCGCGGCTCGCCATCGTCGGCGACAATCCGATGCTGCTGTCGGGACAGGATCCGGCCAAGGTGGCACGTGCCAGCAAGGCGAACTCCAAGGCCTACCAGCCGGCGCTGGAGAAGATCACCAATTTCGAGACCAACTGGAACATCATCGCCTATCCGAGCCCGTCCTGGGCCAAGCTGGTTTTCCCGGACGTGCCAGAGGAGGTCGCGGTGGCGAAGCTCGCCGATGCGATCTTCGCCGCGTCGCGCGTCGACCGCGAGGATGCCGTGTCCGCCTGGGAGCGCCACAACGCGGTGCTGCGCGAGCGCACCGGGTGGCTCAACGGCCAGCGCTTCAGCGCGCTGCATTACACCGGACCCGGCATGGACCTGACGATCGGTCTCGCCGACGACCACGAATGGGAGGGCGGCGCCTCGACCGCCAAGAACGGCATCACCTGCAATGCCAACATTCCGACCGAGGAAGTGTTCACGACGCCGCATTGCCGCCGTGTGTCGGGTCACGTCGTCAGCTCCAAGCCGCTGTCCTATCAGGGCACGCTGATCGACAACATCCAGGTCAGGTTCGAGGAGGGCCGCATCGTCGAGGCCAGGGCCTCGAAGGGCGAGGAGGTCCTGAACAAGGTGCTCGACACCGACGAGGGCGCACGCCGGCTTGGCGAGGTCGCGCTGGTGCCGCACTCCTCGCCGATCTCCAAGAGCGGCCTGTTGTTCTACAACACGCTGTTCGACGAGAACGCCGCCTCGCACATCGCGCTCGGCCAGTGCTACTCGAAATGCTTCATCAACGGCACCTCGCTGTCGCCGGAGCAGATCGCCGCCCAGGGCGGCAACCGAAGCCTGATCCACATCGACTGGATGATCGGCGCGGCCGACACCGACATCGACGGCCTCCATGAAGATGGCCGTCGCGTGCCGGTGTTCCGCAAGGGCGAGTGGGCCTGATGCATGACGGGCCGGCGTCACGCGTGCACCGGCCCGAAACGAGCCGCGAGCGATGCTCGCGGCGGTGTCGTCGTCGGCCGAACGTGCCTACTGCTTGGCGCTGCCGGTGGTGGCCTGCACGTCGATCGTGATCCGCTCCGACATGACCGGCTTGTTGTGCGGGATGTGGCTCCAGTCGCCGAGCACGAGCTGCAAGGTGTGCTTGCCCGGCGTGAGATTGACCGAGGCTTCGGTCTGGCCCTTGCCGAAATGCACGTGGCCGGCATCGACCGGGATCGCCTCGTTGAGCGAGTCGCCCTCGAGCGCGGGCGCGTCGATCAGCAGGTGGTGGTGGCCGGTGTTGGGGGCCTCGGTGCCGGACGGGGCAACGCCCATGCCGGACAGGCCGAAGCGGATCAGGACCGGCGAGGAGACGGTGTCGCCGTCCTTCAGGTTGATGAAGTAGGCCTTGGCGTTGTCGGGGGCGGGCGTTTCGCCCGCCATGACGAGGCTGGCGGTTGCAAGGGTGGCGGCGGACAGCTTGAGGGCGAGTGCGAGGCTCAGTCGGCGCATCCTGGGAAATCCTTATCTCTGCGAAGGCGGCAAATCTTTAAAGGCGACGGCACAACTCAGGATGGGCAGGGCGACCAGAGGGAAGCCTGTCCGCATCTTGCGGTGCGGTCAAAGAGTAGATCAGCAGGTTTGGCGAGGCCGCGAACAAATTGCGGCGTTCGCGTGGAGTTTATAGCGCTTGCGTGTTTGTGATGCGACGGCTGGTCGCGGCGATCGGTTCAAATCTTAACGACTTCGGAAAGCAGCCATTAGGTGCAATCGGCTACGGTCGCGGGCTCACGCCGCCGTTCAGCCGGTCATTTCAATCCGATGCATTTGAGGTCCAAGATGTCCCCGTCCTTGATCGAAACCGCCAATCTCGCCGTCGACCTGGCGCCCGCTCCGATCGAGCCGTCCTGGATCATCGAGGGCAGTCCGACCGCGACCTCCTGCACCATCGCGCGCAGCAGCGACGGGCTGGGCTCGACCATCGTCTGGCATTGCACCGAGGGCAAGTTCAACTGGTACTACGATTTCGACGAGACCATCCTGATCCTCGAAGGCGCGATCGTGCTGGAGAGCGATGGGCTCCCGGCGAAACGCTACGGACCGGGCGACGTGATCTTCTTCCGCGACGGCGCGCATGCCAAATGGCATGTCGAGGGCCACGTCAAGAAGCTGGCCTTCTGCCTGAAGACGCAGCCCTACCTGCTCGGCCTCGCGGTGCGGGTCATCAACAAGCTCAAGCGCATGTTCCTGACGCCGGAAGGCCGCCGCGGCACCAGCCTCGCGGGCGCCTGAGCTCATATTGTCCTGAGCATGATCTTCTCCGAAAACCGGCCTCCACTTTTCCGGATCATGCTCTAGACCCCGTCGAGGATGATCACGGTCGGGACCTGTGGCAGCAGCTCGCGCGACATCTTCAAGCTGCGCTCGGCGCGGCGGTCGATCTCGAACTGCTGGCCGATCTTGCGCATGAACTCGTCGAGCGGCGTCGCGAAGCGGTGCATCGGCAGCACCACCGAGGCGCGCAGCCGCCTGGTGATCTCCGAGATGCCGTCGAGCGACATCGTGTAGGTGCCGTCGATCGGCACCATCACCACGTCGAGCCGGCCGATCGCGGCGAAATGCGTCTCGTCGAGCTTGACGTGCAAATGGCCGAGATGGCCGATGCAGAGGCCGGCGACCTCGAAGATGAAGATCGAGTTGCCGTCCTTGATCATGTCGGCGCCGATGGAATCGCTGAAATAGCGGCGGATGTCGGTGGTGATGTTGCGGATCAGCACGTCGCCGATCCGCTCGAAGATCTGGGCCGGCTTGCCGTCGTCGCCCCAGCCGCGCAGCACGTGTGGGATGCGCGGATCGGGCGCCAGCGTGTAATGCGTCGAGTGCGCCCGGTTCATGGTGATCACGTCGGGCAGACGTCCGACTTGATAAGCGCCGCTGTAGTCGGTGGCGATGCGGATGCCCATCGGCGTGTCGATGAAGTAGGTCGAGTGGCCGGCATAGGTGATCGTCACCTCGTTGCCGGCCGCCGCCGTCCGGCGCAAGCTGACGGGCGTGGCGCGCGGCGGGGCGCTGGCCATCGCCAGGCACTCGCTGGTGCGCGGCCCCGATTGTGCCACAGCGGGCGATGCGAACGCGACCAGGACGGCAAGCAGCGAGACCAGCGGGCGCAGCATGGCGGTTCCTCTTCAACAGCGCGTGTGAGTGTAGCGAGGAATCCGGATCAGAACTATCCTCGGCGCGACGTCCGGCTGGACAGGGCGGCGCAACGATGCGGGAGGATGGCATGACGGATCGGGTGTTGCGGCCGCTGCGGGAGATCGATGCAGGCGTGCTCCGCATCGCCTATTTCGAGAGCGGGCCGGCCGTCGGCCCCGTCGTCATCCTGCTGCACGGCTATCCCTACGACATCCACTCCTATGTCGAGGTCGCGCCGCGCCTCGCCGCGCAGGGCTGCCGCGTCATCGTCCCCTATGTGCGCGGCTATGGCCCGACGCGGTTCCGCGACGCATCGACGCCGCGCTCGGGGCAGCAGGCTGCGATTGGCGCCGACCTGATCGCGCTGATGGATGCGCTGGCGATCCCGCGCGCGGTGTTCGCCGGCTATGATTGGGGGGGCCGCGCGGCTTGCGTCGGCGCGGCGCTGTGGCCCGAGCGCTGCGCGGGCCTGGTCTCCGTGAACGGCTATCTGATCCAGGACATTGCGCGGGCATTGGAGCCGGCGCCGGTGCCGCGCGAGTTCGCGTTCTGGTATCAATGGTACTTCCAGACCGAGCGCGGCCGCGCCGGGCTTGCCGCCAACCGCGCCGAGATCGCCCGGCTGCTGTGGCAGCAATGGTCGCCGCACTGGCGCTTCGACGACGCGACCTTCGCGCGCGCGGCGGAGGCGTTCGACAATCCCGATCACGTCGACGTCGTGATCCACAGCTATCGCCATCGCTACGGGCTGGCCGATGGGGATCCGCGCTATCAGGAGCTGGAGCGGCGATTGGCGCGCCAGCCCGTCATCACCGTGCCCACGATCACGCTCGATGGCGACGCCGACGGCGTGATCCCGGCAACGGACGGTCAGGCGCATGCTGCGAAGTTCAGCAACCGGATCGGCCATCGCGTGATCGCGCGGGCCGGCCACAATTTGCCGCAGGAAGAGCCGGCGGCGTTCGCCGCCGCCGTGATGGAGGTGCTGCGCTGAACGCTTCAGGTTCGTGCCGGCCTCAGCTTCCAGGCCGCGAGCAAGAGGCCCGCCGTCATCAGGCCGCAGACGATGGCAGCCTCGGGCAGCGCGAGCGCGAGTGCCGCGGTCGCCGCCCAGCCGATCGAGGAGAACGCCTCGGCAAAGGTCGCCAGCCGCGACGAGGTCTGGCGGCGGCGGAACTGGCTGCGCCGCGCCTGGATCCGGAACCAGAGCTGGATGGCCGTGGAGGAGATGGTCGCGACCAGAACGGCAACGGCCGTGATCATCGCCTGCGCCGGCGCGACCCAGCCGAGCGCGAGCACGAGAGGCGCGAAGATCACCGCGATCGTGATCAGCACGACCTCGACCTTGGCGCGCACGATGCGCGTCGCCGGCAGCGGCGCCGTCGCCACCAGTTCGGGCGCGTCCTCGCCGGAGATGGTGAGCCAGGCGAGGCCGCCCGCGAGCTGGCCCGCCGCCATCACGACGACCGGCGTGATCAGGAACACCGCCTGCGAGCTGTCGGAGTAGCTGCGCCACAGCAGCAGCGCCGGAGGCACCAGATAGAGCAGTTGCATCAGCGTCTGCGAGATCAGCCAGGGATCGCGCCGCAGCAGCATGAACTCCTTGCGCCGCAGCGCCTGCTGCTGCGAGCCGCCCCGAAACGACCTGACGCGTGCGCCGGCGCGGCTGGAGATGCCCTGGGCCGCGGCGCTGATCGCGGTGTCGGCGAAGCGCGGCGAGAACACCATCATGACGACGCCGAGCAACAGCAGGCCTGCGGCCAGCAGGATCAGCAGCGCCTGGCCGTCGCCGAGCGCCGCGCGGGCCGGCAGCCAAAGGATGCTGTCGGGATCGGGCGCGATGGCGGCTGCGGCATCCGAGGTGAGCACGGCGAAGCGCGACAGCGTGCCGTAGGACACGATCGCGGCGATCTGCAGCACGATGACGAAGCCGGCGCCGATCACGGCGGCCAGGATCTGGGCCACCAGCCGCGTTCGCGCCGGGCCAATCAGGCGGAACAGGACGATCGTGATCGCAATGGCGATCGCCGCCGCCGACAGGCCGACGGCCGCGACCACGACGAACGCCGCGAGCCAGCGTGCGCCGCCCTCGATCAGCAGCACGTCGACGAAGGGCGTCGCGAGCAGCAGCGCCATGCTGGTCACGGAGAGCGCGATCGCCGCGATCCGAACGGAGAAGATCTCGGCCAGCCGCACCGGCGACGACATGATGAGATCGAGGTCGGCGCGCGCGTAGAACACGCGGGTGACGGATTCGATCGCCTGCGACAGCATCAGCGCCCAGGACAGCATGATGGTCGCGGTGATGACGATCAGCGCGGTCTTGTCGAGCGGCAGCTCGAGATCGGCGTAGCGGCCGACCACGACCCAGGCCGGCAGATGCATCAGGGCGCCGAACAGCACGAGACCGATGACGGCGGCCCGCGTGCGGCGGCGCCTGCCGGCCGTGATCATGCCGAGCCATTCCCGCCAGGCGAGCCTGAGCTCGTGACGGGCGAACCAGGCGAGCGTCGCCGCCCGCGTCATGCCGCGGACTCGACGTCGACCAGCGCGATGAACAGCTCCTCCAGGCTGGTGTCGGTGCGTCCGTTCTGCTGGCGCAGCTCGGCCAGAGTGCCTTCGGCGACGACGCGCCCGGCGGCGATCACGCCGATCCGGTCGGCCATGCGCTCGGCGACTTCGAGAATGTGCGTGGTCATGATCACCGTGCCGCCGCGGCGGACGCGCTCGGCGAGCAGGCCCTTGACGTGCCGCGCCGACACCGCGTCCAGGCCCGTCAGCGGCTCGTCCAGGATGATCAGCCGCGGGTCGTGGATCAGCGCGCCGGCGAGCGCCACCTTCTGGCGCATGCCCTTGGAAAAGCCTTCGCAGCGCTCGTGCAGATGCGGCTCCAGCCCGAGCGAGGCCAGAAGTTCGGTTGCCGCGTTACTCGAGGTCGCGGGATCGATGCCCCACAGTCCGGCGACGAACTCGAGATATTCGAGCGGCGTGAGCTTGTCGTAGATCATGGGCTCGTCGGAGACCCAGGCCATCACCTGCTTGGCCGCGATCGGGTCGCGCAGCGCATCGATGCCGAAGATCTCGATCCGCCCGGCATCCGGGCGCAGCAGGCCCGCGACCATGCGCAGCGTCGTCGTCTTGCCGGCGCCGTTCGGGCCGACCAGTGCATAGAATTCGCCCGAGCGCACCACGAGGTCGAGTGCATCGACCGCCGGCCGCTCGAAACACTTCGTCAATCCTCGCACGGCGAGGGCGGGGCTGCCTGGGGTCATGACGGCACTATCGCCTCGATCGGTTCGCGTCTGCAATGTGGATGCAACTCGTTGCGGCGCGGTGAACGAGCCGCCGCATCGTGTCCTTCGGTGCCGGCCGGTTCCGTCGGCGCACTGTCCGCATTCCTGCCGTGCTCGTCCCGCGAACTCGGGGCCACGTCTCAAGTTGTGGGCGCGCGGCAACGATGCGGCGATCGTCAATGGTTCACGGAAGCCGTCCCCTCAGGCGACAGCGCTCGGACCTCCGCCATCAGGGGCAAGGCCTGATACCGGGAGATGCCGGTCTCGTCGATCACGAACAACGGCCGCACCTGCCGCGCATCGCTGTCCTGGATCATCGCCATGCGCTGATTGTCGAGCATGAGCCAATGCCCGTCGAGGCGCGCCGCCGCGACGGCATGATCCTCGCCCCGGACGACATCGTGCAGGATCACGATCCGCAGATCGTCGGAGGCAATGCCAGCCATCCGAAGTGCGACGAACTTGGCGATCGCGTAGTCCTCGCAGTCGCCGGCACGGCGTTCGAACGTAGCGAGAGGGGAGGCCCACACGTCCATCTGGCCATATTGAGCGAGATCACTGGCCGGCCGGATGGCCAGATTGACCGCGCGATTGATCTCGCCGAGCCTGGCCCGTCCCGCGCGGAGACGGCCCTGATCGATGATCGCCAGCAGGCTGAGGGCGGCGGGGGAGACGCAGCGCTCGCGGTCGCCGTCGCACAGCGCAAGCTGCACGCGCTCGTCTTCGAGCTTGCGCGCGAGCGCCAACCACTTGTCGCGCAACGCGCCGGCCTCCAGGCCGACCCGCGGCAGGCCGAATGGCTCCGCCGTATCCTCGATGGCGGCTGCAAGCCCCAATGGCTGCGCGACAGGACCGGCGCTCGCTGGGCTGCCGATCCATATGGCGGCGCTGGCGGCCGCGGCCGCCAGCGAGGCGCGCATCAGCGCGAGAAAATTCATGTGACGCCCCGTGCCCGGATCTCGGCCGGCGCGACGCAGCGCCTGACGGAACCGGATGCTTGTTGGGGGTCAGCATGGGTGCGGAGGCTTGGCCTCTGCTTAAAACCGGCAATCCGGCGACCAAATCGCAGGATTTACGCTGAACGTTGTGTTGCTCCGATGCGACAAATCCTAGCGAAAGCTGAGCGAGGGTCGCGAAGGTCAGGAGGGCTCGCGGTGAAGTTGTGCTTCGAACTCAGCCGCAGCTCCTGCCAAATTGATGCAATTCGCCGATTCTTGTTCTCCCACCCGCAGTCCTCCACTTGAAATCCGTTGTCAGGGGTAAGCCGATGCGGATGTTGATGTCGGCAAAGGTATTGGATGGTCTATGAATACTTACAATTACTTTGGCTTTCTGAAGCGAGGTGAATTTTGACTTAGCATGTCTCGGTCGGGGCCAGCTTTAAAGAGGGCGGAAACTCGACAACATCGTAGCGATCCCGCGGAAGCCGCCGTTTTTGGCCACCTGAAGCACAAGCTGAAGGTGGTTCCGCCAGACACTTGCCAGTGATATGCACGCCTTGAGCACTCATTCTTATGTATTCATTAACCATAGTCGGTGGCCCCGTGAATTACGCTGGCAATTCTGACGCCGCGCTTTTCTCCGAAGGCCGGGGCGCCTCTTCGCACGGTCACGTGCGGCTGGAGGCCCCGCATGCCCATGCGCCGACGGACGCCATCGTCGTTCCGGACGCGCATTTTCTGTTCAATGCCGATTTCAAGCGGTCTGGCCTCGACCTGATCCTCTCGTCCGATGGGCGCGAGATGGTGCTGCTGGACTATTTCAAGGGCGAGAAACGGGCGCCGCTGGCGTCGCCCGATGGCGCGCATCTGACCGGCGACCTCGTCAATGCGCTCTCCGGCGCGGTGCAGGTCAGCCAAGCCGGGGCGGCTGCGAACGTGAGCAAGGTCATCGGCCATGTGACCAAGCTGCAGGGCACCGCGACCGTCATCCGCAACGGCGTTTCGATCCTCCTTCACAACGGCGACAACGTCGAGAAGGGCGACGTGGTCCAGTCCGGCTCGGATTCGACGCTCGGCATCACCTTCATCGACGGCACCGTGTTCGGCCTGTCGTCCAATGCGCGGATGGTGCTGAATGAAATGGTGTACGACCCCAACGGGTCGAACAATTCCTCGCTGATCAGCCTCGTTGCCGGCACGATCTCGTTCGTGGCCGGCGAGACCGCCAAGCACGGCGACATGAAGGTCGACACGCCCGTGGCGACCATGGGCATTCGCGGCACCGCCGTGCTGGTCGAGATCGACTTCACGGTGCCGGGGCAGGGCGGTCTGCCCGATGCCAAGTTCCAGGTGCTGGTCGAGCCCGATGGCCGCACCGGCTCCTACGTGCTGTTCGACAAGACGACGCTGCAGCCGATCGCTGTGGTGAATCAGGCCGGGCAGCAGATCCAGATCAGCAACGGAATCGTGAATCAGAGCGCTGTCCCGCTCACGCCAGACATCCAGAAGCTCATCAACGACGTCTTCACGCTGAAGTTCACCGACAATACCAATCCGAAGTCGACAACCCATTTCACCGACATCGGGGTGCCGCAGACGCTGACGCCGCTGACCTTGCCCAATGGCACCAGCGCGACGCCGACCTATCAGGTGACCGACAATACGGGCTCGACCCCCACGACGAGCTCGACGTCCGAGCAGCTGTCGCACATTCCGGGTGCGCCGGAGGTCAGGATTCTCGACGCCGGCGGCCGGCTGACCACGACCTTCGGTCTGGCCGAGCGGGCCGGTCAGACGGGCAACGGCGCCGACCTCGACACCGTCCTCACCCGCGTCAATTTCCTCGACGTCAATAACATCGACCGGCCGACGGTCTCGGTGAGCTTCAAGTCCTATGCGTTCAAGAGCGCGCAGCAGGCCGACGTCACGGCATCGCTGAACGCCCTGCAGTTGCAGGATGTCATGGCGACGGCCGTGAAGATCACGGTGGTGCCGGATCCGACCAACAAGAATTTCGGCTCGGCAATGCTGAGCTACAGTGTTCCCGACAACTACTTCGACTTTCTGGCCGCGGGCGAGATGCTGACGTTGACCTACGTCGTGCGCGTCGACAACAATTTCGCGCCGTCGAACGAGTTTACCGAGGTGCCGATCACGATCACGGTGACCGGCACCAACGACAAGCCCGAGATCACGGCGAACGTCCCGACCATCGCGTTCGAGGGCGGCACCAGCGTGCCCGGCGGGCCGCTCACCTCCGAGGACCCGACCTCCGGCACGCTGACGTTCAAGGATGTCGACCTCACCGACACCCATAGCGTGTCGGCCAAGCTGACCGGCGCGGTTCTTGAAGGCGGCGGCAGCATTCCGCCGGCGCCACTGGCGCTGTTCGAGCAGGCGCTGACGGCATCCCTGGCCTCCGACAGCACCGGCAGCGGCACCGGCAAGATCAACTGGAGCTTCGCCAACCTACCGGTCTATGTCGCCGATTTCATTCCCGCGGGTCAGAAGGTGACGCTCACCTACACGGTGACCGTGACGGACTCGCATGGCGCGACGTCGACCCAGACGATCACGCTGACGATCACCGGCACAGACGATCCGGCCGTGGTCTGGATCGCCACGACCCAGCCCGGCGAAAGCAGCGGCGGCCAGGTTCATCTGTGGAGCGACGGCGCGAACTGGGCAACCGGCCTGGCTCCGACGGCCACCGACGACGTCATCATCATCACCGATCAGCTGCATGGCCTGACACCCGCCTTTCCGGTCACGATCGACGACGATGCCTATGCCAAATCGGTCACGCTGAACGATTTCGGCGGCGGCGCCGTTCCGGAGCTGCACAATTACAGCACGCTGACGATCGCCGGCGCGCTGACGGCCAAGGCCGACTCGCGCATCTACAATTTCTCGGACGCGACGATCAGCGTTGGCGGCTCGGCGCAGATCCTGGAGCAAAGCGAGCTGCACAATGCCGGCACGGTGCTGCTGGCGGGCGGCGGCGTGTTCAGGGCGAACGCCGGCATCTTCAACACCGGAACGATCGAGCTGTCTGGCGGTACGCTGACCGTGCACGGCGACGTCACCAACGGCGGTGAGGACAGCTCCGGCCTCATCCAGATCGACCTGGGCGCGACGCTGACCCTGGAGGGTGGCAGCATCGACGGCGGCGCCATCGTGATCGAGGGCGCGCCGATCGTTCAGAACTTCGGAACGTTGGAGAGCGGCGGGGAGACACCCCAACCTGCCAACGGCCTGCTCGTTCTGAAGGGCGGAGCCGCGATCAGTGATGGCGAGCTGAAAAATTTTGGCTCGATCGAGGTCTCCGGCAGCGGCAACACCCTCTCGGACGAAGCCGTCACGAATGCCGGCCTGATCGATGTCGAGGCCGATGGTGAGCTTACGCTAAACGGCGGCACCAGCATCGATAATGCAGGTGGCAATATCACGGTCGAGGGCTCCGCGACCCTGACGCTATCGCATGCGGATATTACTGGCGGCACGCTGACCAACGAGTCCGGCGGAACGATAGCCCTGACCGGCCACGCCGCGCTGAGCGGCGGCACGCTCGACAATTTCGAGACGATCGCCGTGTCCGGCAGCGGCAACGCGTTCGAGGACGAGACGATCACGAATGCGAACGCCGCCGCCATCACCATTGCGGCGGGCAGCGCGTTGTCTCTGTCCGGCACAAGCATCGCCGGCGGCGCTATCAGCAACGAAGGGACGATCTCCGTCGACGGCGACAGCACGATCGAGGGCAGCGCCGTCGCGGGCGGTACGCTGCTGATCGGCGAGACCGGCGCGTTCGCGGAGATCACGGCCATCCTGACGGTCCAGGGCAGCGCGTCATTGACCGACGTCGATATCGTCATCGGCGACGGCTCGATGCTTCAGGTCGCTGCAGAGGAGAGCGCAACACTGATCGGCGTCAGCGTCGACAACGGCGGCACTGTCCAGGTGGACGACGGCGCGCTGCTGCTGATCGAGGACAGCACGATCACCGGCGGCGATCTCGTCAACCACGGCATCGTGCATGTCGAGACCGCGGCTGCGACCACCTTCGACAACGTTACCATCGATAACACGGACGGTCAGATCATCATCGATGAGGATGGTGAGATGCCGGTGGAATCGATCCTGGTGCTCGACGGGAGCACGACGCTCACCGGCGGCACGTTGGAAATTCGGAGCGTCGGCACGCTGGAGATCGCCGGCAACGATGTGACCCTGTCCGGAATGGACGTCTGGAATTTCGGCGTCTGCACCGTCGACCTCGGTGCGATCCTCGACCTTGCCGATACCAAGGTGAGTCATGACGGCACGCTCTACATCTACGGCACGATCTCCGCGAGCGGGCTGAGCGGCATCGGCGGAACGATCTTCAACTATGGCACGATCGAGATCACGGCGGGCAAGTTCGAGATCGCCGGCGACGTCGAAGGCTCCGGGATCATCAAGGTCGATGCCGGCGCAACGCTGACGGTCGATGGTCACGTGGACCAGACGATCGACTTCGGCAGCGAGGGGAGCAGCGAACTCGTCATCGATGATGCCGGCTTCTCCGCCAAGATCGCCGGCCTCGGCGTCGACGACAAGATCGATCTGCAGACGATCAAGTGGAGCGAGGCGACAACGGCGTCTTACGATGCCGAGACGGGCGTGCTCACCGTCATCGACGGCGAAGGGCACAGCATTGCCCTGACGCTCGAAGGCGACTTCAGCGACTTGCATTTCGCGGGCAGCAATGACGGGCATGACGGAACGCTGATCACGCTGACGGCCGAAGACACGGCGCCTGTGATCGCGGATTCCGGCCGGCCCGGTACAATCACCGAAGCGGCCGCTCAAACAGGGGCGTCCGATCAGCACAGCGTCGCCGGCAGCGTCAAGTTCACCGATGTCGACCTGACCGATCGGCCAACCGCATCGATCGGGGCGCAGAGCGTGACTTGGACTGCGGCCGATCAGCAGAAAGATTTGTCGAGTCAGCTGACGCCGGACCAGATCGCAGCGCTGGAACAGGCGCTGCACTTGAGCCAGGGCGGCAACGCCAACAATGGCAAGGTCGACTGGACTTATGCCATCACCGACGGCTCGCTCGATTTCCTCGGCGCCGGCCAGACCGTCACGGTCACCACCACGGTGACGCTCGACGACCATCAGGGCAAGAGCGCGACCTCGACGATCGTCGTCAACATCACCGGGACCAACGACCTGCCGGTCGTGACGAGCGAGGTGCAGTCGGCCGAAATCGCCGAGCGCGCGGCGATGTCCGGCTCGGATCTGCTCGACACTGTAAGCGGCACGATCGCTTTCGAGGATGCGGACATCACCGATGCGCATGTCTTGAAGGTGACCGGCGTCGCGACCTCCGGCAACGACCACGGGCTGCCGTCGGATCTGTCCGTGCTCAAGAGCTGGCTGTCGCTCGGCTCGCTCACAGAATCCGGCAGTGGTGCGGGATCGCAGGCCTGGACCTTCGCTGCCAATGACAAGGTGTTCGACTATCTCGGTGTCGACGAGCATGTCACGCTGACCTACACGGTCGCGATCGACGACGGTCACGGCGTCGTGGTCGATGTGCCCGTCACCATCACGGTCAACGGCGCAGAGGATGCGCCCGTCATCACAGGTGAAACGAACCCGACGGTCCAGACCGTTATCCTGGCCGAGCAGGCGAGGGTGCTCGCAAGCACCGCCAGCACCAATGCCGAGGGCCTGCCGACCGAAACGTTCGATCGCGTGTCGGCCGGCAACATCTCCGATAACGGGCGCGGCCATGGCAGCTTCTACAGCCAGGCGCTGCACGCGACGTTCACGGCCAGCGGCAATGCGGGGATCGTGCACGGCTCCTCGCCGGTGTCGGCAGCGCCCTACATGGTCGACGGTGTGGACAAGACCAACTATCTCAGCATCGGCAGCCACGCCCAGGAGACCATCACCTTCGACAGCGTCAAGAACAGCTTCGGGCTGTATTGGGGCTCGGTCGACAGCTACAACAGCATCTCCTTCTACAACGGCAACAAGCTGGTCGCCTCCTACTCGGGCAGCGACGTCGCGCCGCTGCTCGCCAATGGCGGACAGACTTCGCTGGCCTCGAATGGCTATGTCGAGTTCCTCGGCCTGTCCCCGTTCAACAAGGTGGTGCTTGCCAGCAGCCAGAATGCGTTCGAGCTCGACAACGTCTCGGCGGGCTACATCCCGGATCAGCCGGTGAAATTGGCGAGCGGCATGTCCGGTACCTTGACGGTGCTCGACAGGGATGTCGGCAACACGCTGACCGCTTCGGTGGTCGAAAATGGCGTGATCAAATACAATGGCTCTCTGAGCCTGCCTTCGAATGCCCACGTCCAGGCGCTGGCCGATGCCCACGCGATCACCTTCGACAGCACGAGCTCCGATGGCGGCTCCGATGTCCTGCACTGGACATATCATCCGGTCGACGTGAACCTGGATTTCCTCAATTCCGGCGACGCGCTGACCATCACCTATCAGGCGAAGGTCAGCGACGGCCACGGCGGCACGGCGACCAAGGCACTGACCGTCACCTTGGCGGGCAATGGTGCATCGACGGTCAACGGCACGGACCAGAGCGACAATTTCGTCAATGTCGGCGGTGGCGTGACGATCTTCGGCAAGGACGGCAACGACACCTTCGTCTTCAACCCGCATTTCGGCAGCGCCACGATCGGCGATTTCAACGTCAACAAGGACATCGTCGAGATCGATCACTCGCTGTTCGCCAGCGTTGCTGCGCTCGTGGCCTCGGCGCAGTCCGCCAATGGCGGCCACGACACGATCATCACCGACGCAGCCCACGATACGCTCACCCTCAAGGGGGTGACGCTTGAGCAGTTCAAGGCGCATCACGACGGTTTTCACCTCGTCTGAGCCCGCGCGTCCGCCGCGCGATGCGGACGGCGGCGTCGCCGAGCGGAACGCGGTCCGGATAACCGGACGACTCGGATCGCCGGCTTCGGCGTGATATCGGATGCTGCATGAAACGATTGAGAGCAGTACCTCGGTGGTTCGCGCGCAAGTTCGGCTATGCGCGCATGATCTGCCTGCTGCTGCTGATCGGCTTCGCGGCGCTACGCGTCGCAGACCCTGCCCTGGTGCAGGAGCTGCGCGTCCGGACCTTCGATAATTTCCAGGTGCTGAGTCCGCGGATCAAGACGCTGCGGCCGGTGACCATCGTCGATATCGACGAGAAGAGTCTCGCGAATCCCAAGCTCGGTCAGTGGCCCTGGCCGCGCACGCGGATCGCCGAGATCATCGACACTCTGACCCGACTCGGCGCCGTGGTAATTGCCTTCGACGTCGTGTTTGCCGAGCCGGACCGGCTCAATCCCGGGCTCGCGGCCGAGACTTTTTCAAATCTCGACGAGCCGACGCGCGAGAAGCTGAGGAAATTGCCATCCAATGACCAGGTGCTCGCCGACGCGCTGAAGCGGTCGCGCGTAGTGCTCGGCGAATCCGGTGGTCCTGAGGCTCGTGCAGGCCTCGACAAGACTTTGCCTGTGACAGGCATCGCGACGCTGGGCCACAGCCAGGATGCAACGCCATTCATGTGGAATTTTCCCGGGCTGCTGCGCAACGTCCCCGTGATCGAGCATGCGGCCGCTGGTCGCGGCCTGTTCACCATCAAACCGGAGCGCGATGGCATCATTCGCCGGGTGCCGATGATCATGCTGGCTCAGGGGGATATCATGCCTTCCCTGAGCTTCGAGATGCTGCGGGTCGCGACCCGCACGGATACGATTCGGATCAGGACTGACAAGAGTGGCATCATCGGTCTTGGTCTGGGTGCTGTACAGATTCCGACCGACGCGAATGGGCAGCTCTGGCTGCACTATGCCGAGAGTGACCCATCGATCTACGTGTCGGCCATTGACGTTCTGGAGGGTCGGGTGCCGCCGGAGAAGATCGCCGGCAAACTGGTGCTGATCGGGCCATCGGCCACCGGCCTGAACGACATCAAGACCACGCCGATTTCTCCGGCCATGCCGGGCGTTGAGGTGCATGCTCAGGTGCTCGAGAGTGCTCTGACCGGTGCGATTCTGACGCCGCCCTATTGGGGACTCCCGGCCGAGTTCTTCGGTGCGCTCCTTCTCGGCCTGCTCGTGATCGTCTTCGCGCCGCAACTCGGCGCCGTCGCTCTAGTGGTGGTCGGGGCGCTGTTCGCGGCCGCTCTGCTCGGGATTTCCTGGTACTTCTACACCCAGCATCGGCTGCTGATCGACTTCACCTATCCGATGCTGTCGACGACGGCGATCTATCTGACGCTGATCTTCGCTAACTTCGTCCGCGAGCAGAACCAGCGTCGGCAGATGCGCTCGGTGTTCGGACAATATCTGTCGCCGGTGCTGGTCGAGCAGCTTGCCCAATCACCGCCGACGCTGGGCGGCGAGGAGCGCGAGATCACGGTGATGTTCTCGGACGTGCGCGGCTTCACCACGATCTCGGAGAGCTACAAGCACGATCCGCAGGGCCTGACACAGCTGATGAACCGCTTCCTCACGCCGCTGACCAACGCGATCATCGCTCGCAAGGGCTATGTCGACAAATACATGGGCGACGCCATCATGGCGTTCTGGAACGCGCCGCTCGCCGACAAGGATCATCAGATAAATGCCTGCGAAGCGGCGCTCGACATGCTCGAGCGGATCGATCAGGTGAACGGCGAACGCGAGCAGGAGGCCGAGCATGGCGGCCACGTCTACATTCCGCTCAAGGTCGGAATCGGCCTCAACACCGGCATCGGCGTGGTCGGCAACATGGGCTCCGACCTGAAGTTCAACTATTCGGCGCTTGGCGACAGCGTAAACCTCGCCTCGCGCCTGGAGGGCCAGACCAAGGAGTACGGCTTTCCGATCATCGTCGGCTCGGCGACTGCGATGGCCGTGAAGGACCAGTTCGCGATTCTCGAGCTCGACTTCATCATGGTCAAGGGTAAGACCGAGCCGGAGGTGATCTACGCCATCGCCGGCCGCGAGGACGTGATGTATTCCGAGCGCTTCCAGTTGCTCCGCAACCTCACCATCGAGATGCTGGCGAGCTATCGCAGCCGCGATTGGGAAGGGGCGCTGGCCGCGATCGAGCGCGGCCGCAAGAGCGACCAGGGACAAGACTTGGCCAAGCTCTATGATCTCTATGACGCACGCATCCGCAACTATCAGGTCAATCCGCCGCCCGAGGATTGGAACGGGGCGTACGCACTGCTGACGAAGTAGCCGGTGCCCCGTTCCCGAGTTCGCATCATATCGCGGCGGCCTCGTTGGCCAGGTTCGGTGCCCGCGCGATGAGTATGCTCATCACTTGCAGACCACATAAGCCGAATAGGGCGGGCAACGCTTGCTGCGCTCTTCCGTGCCGGGGACGGGGCGGGTGGAATGCCGTGGCGGGAGGCTTCGCTTGGCACGCGGCAGCTTGCCCGCATCGTGCTTCGATGACGATGGGACGAAGCGGGTTCCAGGCCCATTGGATGATGTCTGGGCGTCCACCGCCGCGAGCTTGCCGATGAATGCGAGCGACAGGATGACGAGCTTGACCGAACGATAGCGCGCTCCAGTCTGCGGGACTGGTACAAGGATAGCGCAATCGAGCAGGCGTCGAGCGCATTGCGTTTGTTGCGAGGTTGCAACAGGGGGATAAGAAGCAACTTGTGTCATGTGACGTCGATTGCATGAATCTGCGCGAACTTGTAGCATGTCTCTACCGAAGATAGAAAGTGCTGCAGATGGGGGGCATCGATGCAGTCTTCTGAGGACAGGAGTGCGGCTGGTTTGACGCAGGGCAGGCCGGCACGGGGTGCGATCAAGCGTTTCACTCTACCAGTTGCGGGCAGCCTCATCGCTGCTGTGGCTTGTGTGCTCGGGGCCGGCGCGGTGTCGGCCGCGGATCTCCCGGTCAAGGCGCCGCCTCCGCCGGTCTCGCTGTGGGAGTTCGAGGTCGGCGCCCGCTATTTCTACAGTTCGGGCCGCACCCGCTACACGTTGGGCGATCCTTTCGTCGCTGGCCAAACCAATTCTCTGCTGACCTACAAGAATCTCAACAGCCATGCCGGCGAGGGGTTCGCCAGGGCCGATCACAGTCTGGGTTTCTTCGCCAAGGGCTTTGCGGGCGGTGGCAACATCTTCAGCGGCAGGCTCAACGACGAAGACTTCCCGCCAGCCGTCATTCCGTACTCGAATACGGACAGCAGCGTGAACAGCGGCAGGCTTTGGTACGGCACGATCGACGCCGGCTACAATTTCTGGAGGGGGCCGGCGTTCAAGGTCGGCGGCTTCATCGGCTACAACCATTTCTACGAAACCGTCAACGCATACGGATGTATCCAGGTCGCGACCAATCCGTTTATCTGTGGTCTCGATCCTGTTGCGGGGGGCGTGCTGGTGCTCAGCAAGACCGAGAACTGGGATTCGCTCCGTGTCGGGTTGAACGGCGTCTTCAAGCTCGGCCAGAACTGGAACGTCACCCTCGATGGCGCCGTTCTGCCCTACGTCCGGCTGAGCGGATTCGACAATCACTGGCTGCGGCCCGACATCAATCCGCTTCCGCAATCTGGAAATGGCTGGGGCTACCAGCTCGAGGGCATTGTGTCATACGACGTGACGAGAAATTTCAGCGTCGGCGTCGGTGGCCGCTATTGGTACGCCCGGACGACCAGTGGGACCACCCAATTTCCTGGAGTCCCGGGGTCGCCCACGACCTTCAGCTACGAGCGGTACGGCGGCTTTCTCCAGGCCTCCTACAAATTTGACTCGGGCGCCTTCGGGAAATGAAATATTGGCTATCGTGCTGAAGAGAAAGCCCGGCAAAACGCCGGGCTTCCTTCTTTGCGAGCACGACAGCCGCCGGCCCGGTCAGTTATTCCGCCCCGATCGTCGTCAGGTCCTGGAACCAGTGTTGCGCCTGCACGAACTTCTTGACCTTCGGCGATAGCGCGTGCGGATTGGTGTCGTGCACGACCCAGACCAGCACCGCATCGTCGACCACAGCCGCATGCGCCTGCGCGATCAACTCGTCCTGCTTGGCCGGATCGAACGTCTGCTTGGCTTCAGCAATCAGCGCATCGACCTTGGGATTCTTGTAGCCGCCCCAGTTGACGCCAACGGGCGCGATCTGGTCGGAGGCGAAGAAGCGGACGATCGCGTAGAGCGGGTCCGATGTGACATAGGCGATGTTGTTGGCGGTGATGCCGGCGTTCATCTCGTCCGCCGCGCCCTTGCGCCAATGCGTGTACAGCGTCTCCAACTCGACGACCTTGAAGTCGATGTCGATGCCGATCTCCTTGAAGCTCTGCTGCAGATATTCGTTCATCGGCAGCGACAGCATCTGGCCGGTGCCGCCCTGCGCGATGATGAAGGTGGTCTTGAGCGGCTTGTCCTTGGAGTAGCCGGCCTCCTCGACCAGCTTCTTGGCGGCGGCGACATCATATTTCAGCTCGAAGCTCGGCTTGCCGAACCACGGGCTCGACGGGTCGACCTGGCCCTTGGCCGGCTTGGCGAGGCCGTTCATCAGCCCGACGACCTCGTCGCGGTTGATGGCGAGGTTGAGCGCCCTGCGCAGCCGGATGTCGGTCCAGGGCGATCCCGGCAGCACGCTGAGGTGGTAGTTCCAGACATGCGGCGTGACGTTGTCGACGAGCTTCATGCCGGCCGCCTTGAGCTGCGGCACGGCGTCCGGCGCCGGCGTCTCGATCAGGTCGACCTGGCCGGCGAGCAGCGCATTGGTGCGGGTCAGCGCCTCCGGCATCGGCACCAGCACCAGCTTGTCCGTCCTCGGCAGCCGGTCCTTGTTCCAATATTCGGAATTCTTCGTCAGCTCGGCGAGCTCGCGCGGCACCAGCTTGGTCAGCTTGAACGGCCCGGTGCCGGAGGGCTGGCTGGCGAACTTGTCCCAGTCCTTGCCGAGCTTCTCATACTGCGCCGGGCTCGAAATCAGGAACCACAGCATCTGATAGGGAAAGAACGAGTCGACCGTCTTGGTGGTGATCTCGACCGTGGAGTCGTCGATCTTGGCGTAGCTCGCCACCGACGGAAGGCGCGTCTTGACCTGCGCGCTCTGCCGCTTGTCGAACTGCGGTGCCTTATCGTTGAGCACCTTGTCCAGATTCCAGATCACCGCGTCGGCATTGAAGTCGCTGCCGTCGTGGAACTTGACGCCCTTGCGCAGGGTGAAGCGCCACTTGGTCTTGTCGGCGTCATCGACCTTCCACTCGCTGGCGAGGCCCGGGATCAGCTTGCCGGGCTTGTCGGCTGTGCTCATGTCCCACGCGACCAGCGGATCATAGATCGTATAGCCGGTAAACTGATAGGCGCCGGCGCCGCGATCGGGCTGGCCGGTCGTCAGCGGGATGTCGGCCATCGAGATGCCGTAGCGTAGAACGGTTTCGGCCCGCGCCGCGCCGGCCGAGAGGCCGAGCACAAGCGCGGTGGCAAGCAGTGAGTTGAGGATACGCATGCGGGTGAAGCTCCGTGGCAATCGGATCAATTCGATCCGCGAAACTTGCAATCCGGGTGCCAAGCCCCGGTCGTGATCATTTGAGTACAAACGGTTGTGACCTCGCGTCGCAGGGCCGTGCGCGAAGGCACCGCTGGCATAGCCGTTGCATAACGATGCACAGAATTTAGCCAGCTTGATCGGAGATGTTGATCGTGCTTTCGCGTATTGCGACCTCAATGAAGGAACGTGCGGCTGTTGCGGCTGCCATGATGACGACGGTCTCGGCCCTCGCGCTGCCGGCGCAAGCCAGCGCGGAATCCGTGCTGCGCATCGGCATGACTGCGGCGGACATTCCGCGCACGCTCGGCCAGCCCGACCAGGGCTTCGAGGGTAACCGCTTCACCGGCCTCACCATGTATGACGCGTTGACGGCGTGGGACCTGTCGTCGGCGGACAAGCCGAGCGTCGTCATTCCCGGCCTTGCCACCGAATGGAAGGTCGACGACGCCGACAAGACCAAATGGACGTTCAAGCTGCGTCCCGGCGTCACCTTCCATGACGGCGCGCCGTTCAACGCCGATGCCGTGGTGTGGAACGTCGAGAAGGTGCTGAAGCAAGACGCGCCGCAGTTCGATCCGAGCCAGGTCGGCGTCACCGCCTCGCGCATGCCGACGCTGGCGTCTGCGCGCAAGATCGACGACCTCACGGTGGAGCTGACGACCAAGGAGCCGGACAGCTTCCTGCCGATCAACCTCACCAACCTGTTCATGGCGAGCCCGACCAAGTGGCAGAAGCTCTATGAGGCCGCGACCGGCGCCGACGACAAGGCGAAGTCGCAAGCCGCCTGGGCCGCCTTCGCCAAGGACGCCTCTGGCACCGGCCCGTGGAAGATGACCAAGTTCACGCCGCGCGAGCGGCTCGAGCTGTCGAAGAACGAGGCCTATTGGGACAAGGCGCGCGTGCCGAAGTCCGACAAGATGATCCTGCTGCCGATGCCGGAAGCCAATGCGCGCACCGCGGCGCTGCTGTCCGGTCAGGTCGACTGGGTCGAGGCGCCGGCGCCGGATGCGCTGCCCGAGATCAACCAGCGCGGCTTCAAGCTCTACGCCAATGAGCAGCCGCATGTCTGGCCCTGGCAGTTCTCGCGCGTCGACGGCTCGCCGTGGAACGACATCCGCGTCCGCAAGGCCGCCAATCTCTGCATCGATCGCGAAGGCCTGAAGGATGGTCTGCTCGCCGGACTGATGGTGCCGGCGACCGGCACCTTCGAGAAGGGCCATCCCTGGCGCGGCAACGTCACCTTCGAGATCAAGTACGACAAGGCGGCCGCACAGAAGCTGATGCAGGAGGCCGGCTACGGCCCGAACAAGAAGCTCGAGGTCAAGACGCAGACCTCGGCGTCGGGCTCGGGCCAGATGCAACCGCTGCCGATGAACGAATATCTGCAGCAGGCGCTGGCCGAGTGCTATTTCGACGTCAAGCTCGACGTCATCGAGTGGAACACGCTGTTCACCAACTGGCGCCGCGGCGCCAAGGATCCCTCCGCCAACGGCGCCAACGCCACCAACGTCACCTACGCGGCGATGGATCCGTTCTTCGCGCTGGTGCGCTTCCTGCAGTCCTCGATGGCGCCGCCGGTGTCCAACAATTGGGGCTTCATCAATAATCCGAAGTTCGACGAGCTGGTGAAGAAGGCGCGCCAGACCTTCGATCCCACCGAGCGCGACAAGGCGCTCGCGGAGCTGCATGCGGCCTCGGTCGATGATGCGGCGTTCCTTTACGTCGCCCACGACGTCGGCCCGCGCGCCATGAGCCCGAAGGTCAAGGGCGTGGTGCAGCCGAAGAGCTGGTTCATCGACTTCTCGCCGATCTCGGTGGAGCCGTGATCTTGATAGAGGGGTAGTCTCTGCACGTGCGCCGTTGCGCTCCCTCCCCCCTTGTGGGGGAGGGGCGGGGAGGGGGGCCTCCGGCGGCAGTCTTCGCGTGGACCCCCACCCCCGACCCCTCCCCGCAAGGGGGAGGGGAGTCTTCCATCACCACCTTCTCCCGTATGGGTGAAGGAAGAAACAGGTGACTCGTGCTCTCTTATGCTGCCAGGCGGATGGTCTATGCGATTCCGATCATCATCGGCGTCGCGCTCGTCTGCTTCATGCTCGTTCACATCACGCCCGGCGATCCCTTGGTCGCGGTGCTGCCGGCCGACGCGTCGCAGGAGCTCGCGCAGCAGCTCCGCGTCGCCTATGGCTTCGACAAGCCGCTGCCGGTGCAGTTCGGATTGTGGCTGTGGCGCGCGGTCAATGGCGACCTCGGCAACTCCATCGCCACCGGCCGTCCCGTGCTGGCGGAGGTGCTGCGCGCGGTGTCCAACACGGTGACGCTCGCAATCGCCGCCGCCATCATCGGCTTCTCGCTCGGCCTGTTCTTCGGCCTCGTCGCCGGCTATTTCCGCGATACCTGGATCGACAAGGTCGCGACGTCGATCGCGATCGCCGGCGTCTCGGTGCCGCATTACTGGCTCGGCATGGTGCTCGTCATCATCTTCTCGGTCGAGCTGAACTGGCTGCCCGCGGTCGGCGCGGGTCCGTCCGGCTCGGGCGCGTGGTCATGGGACTGGGCGCATATCCGCTTCCTGGTGCTGCCCGCGATCACCACGTCGGTGATCCCGATGGGCATCATCACCCGCACCGTGCGCGCGCTGACGGGCGACATCCTGAGCCAGGATTTCGTCGAGGCGCTGCGCGCCAAGGGGCTGCGCGAGACCCATGTGTTCCGCCATGTGCTGAAGAACGCCGCACCGACGGCGCTGGCGATCATGGGGCTGCAGCTCGGCTACATGCTCGGCGGCTCGATCCTGATCGAGACCGTGTTCTCATGGCCAGGCTCGGGCCTGCTGTTGAACTCGGCGATCTTCCAGCGCGACCTGCCGCTGCTGCAGGGCACGATCCTGGTGCTGGCGATGTTCTTCGTCATCCTCAACCTCGTGGTCGACATCGCGCAGGCCGCGATCGATCCGCGCATCAAGCGAGGCTAGTGCGGTGAGCGTCAGTCCCACGAGCACGATGAACGACGCCTCTCTGCAGGCCGCCCCGGTGGCGAATGCACGCGGCTATTGGGCAACCGTCGGCCGCCGCATCATCAGGGACAAGGTCAGCATGGTCTGCGTCGCGATCCTGCTGCTGATCCTGCTCTCCGCATTGCTCGCGCCCTACCTGCATCTCGCCGACCCCTATCAGGGCTCGATGATCCGCCGTCTGCGCCACATCGGCACGCCGAGCTATCCGCTCGGCACCGACGAGCTCGGCCGCGACATGCTGGCGCGGCTGATCTATGGCGGCCGGCTGTCGCTCTTGATCGGCATCTCGCCGGTGATCCTCGCCTTCGGCATCGGCACCCTGCTCGGCCTCGTCGCCGGCTATGTCGGCGGCTGGGTCAACACCGCGATCATGCGCACCATCGACGTGTTTTACGCCTTCCCCTCGGTGCTGCTGGCGATCGCGATCTCCGGCGCGCTCGGCGCCGGCATCACCAACTCCATCGTCTCCTTGACCATCGTGTTCGTGCCGCAGATCACCCGCGTCGCCGAGAGCGTCACCACGGGTGTGCGCAACCGCGATTTCGTCGAGGCGGCGCGGGCCTCCGGTGCCTCATCGTTCACGATCATGCGCGCGCACATGCTCGGCAACGTGCTCGGGCCGATCTTCGTCTACGCCACTGGCCTGATCTCGGTATCGATGATCCTCGCTGCGGGTCTCTCGTTCCTCGGTCTCGGCACCAAGCCGCCGGAGCCGGAATGGGGCCTGATGCTGAACACGCTCCGCACCGCGATCTACGTCAATCCGTGGGTGGCGGCGCTGCCGGGCGCGATGATTTTTGCTGTCTCCATCTGCTTCAACCTGCTCAGCGACGGCCTGCGCAGCGCCATGGACATCCGGAGCTGATGATCATGAGTGAAGCAACGGCAGTCACCGGCCTGGAGCCGATCGAGGACCTCGGCGGCAAGGCGCAGCCGCTGCTGCGGGTCGATGGTCTCACCAAACATTTCCCGGTGCGTGGCGGCCTGTTCGGCGCACGCAAGACGGTGCGCGCGGTCGATGATGTCTCGTTCGTCATCGGCAAGGGCGAGACCGTCGGCATCGTCGGCGAGTCCGGCTGCGGCAAGTCGACGACGGCGCGGCTTTTGATGCACCTGATGGAGCGGGATGCCGGCGAGATCATCTTCGACGGCCGCCAGGTCGGGCATGAGATGTCACTGCGCGAGCTGCGTCGCGGCATGCAGATGGTGTTCCAGGATTCCTATGCCTCGCTCAATCCGCGGCTGACGATCGAGGAGTCGATCGCGTTCGGGCCGAAGGTGCACGGCATGACCGACATCGCGGCGCGCTCGCTCGCCCGCGAGCTGCTCGGCAAGGTCGGCCTGCGGCCCGAAACCTTCGCCAACCGCTATCCGCACGAAATCTCCGGCGGCCAGCGCCAGCGTGTCAACATTGCGCGGGCGCTGGCGCTGTCGCCGCGGCTCGTCATTCTCGACGAGGCGGTGTCGGCACTCGACAAATCGGTCGAGGCGCAGGTGCTCAACCTGCTGATGGACCTCAAGCGCGAGTTCGGCCTGACCTATCTGTTCATCAGCCACGACCTCAACGTCATCAACTACATCTCCGATCGCGTATTGGTGATGTATCTCGGCGAGGTCGTCGAGCTCGGCCCGGTCGAGCAGGTCTGGGCCAAGCCGGCGCATCCCTATGCACGGGCGCTGCTGGCGGCGATGCCGTCATCCGATCCGGACCGGCGCACCGAGACGCCGCCGCTCTCCGGCGATCCGCCGAATCCGATCGATCCGCCGGCCGGCTGCCGGTTTCATACCCGCTGTCCGTTCGCGGAGGTGCTCTGCTCGAATGTCGCGCCAAGATTGACGGAGCTGGATACAATGGGCCATCAGGCCGCCTGCCACATGGCGATATCAGGTTCGGGACACAGCCGTGCGCCGGCCGCCTGAAGGGCAGACACCAGCAGCGAGAAGCGGAATGACCAGACCCACGCCCCAACAAGTCAGTGCCATCGCGGAGGCCTCCGGGCTGCCCGTCGACAAGGAGGTTGCGACCCGCATCGCCGACTCGATCGGACCGGCCTTCGACAACTTCGCCGCGGTCGCCGGCACCCTGCCGTTCGACCTGGAGCCTGCGAGCTACGTCGTGGCGCAGACGCTGAAGGTGGGCCGATGAGCACCGAACCTTCCTTGATGACCCTGACCGACGTCGCGAAGGCGATCGCTGACAGGAAGCTCTCTTCGGTCGAGGTGACGCGCTCCTGCCTGCACCGCATCGCGCAATGGCAGCCGAAGCTGAACGCCTTCATGGCGATCGAGTCCGAGCCGGCGTTGAAGGCGGCCGCCGAGGCCGATTCCGCCCTGGCCAAGGACGGCCAGAAGGGCCCGCTGCATGGCGTGCCGCTCGCCCACAAGGACATGTACTACGAGGCCGGCCACATCTCGACCTGCGGCTCGCTGATCCGGCGCGACTTCGTGGCGACGACGACGTCGACCGCGCTGCAGCGGCTGAAGGATGCCGGATCGATCCGGCTCGGCACCTTGCAGATGGCCGAGTTCGCCTATGGCCCGACCGGCCACAACGCGCATTACGGTCCGGTGCACAATCCCTGGAAGCTCGGCTACGTCACCGGCGGCTCGTCGTCCGGCTCCGGCTCGGCGGTCGGCGCGCGTCTCACCTTTGCGGCGCTCGGCTCCGACACCGGCGGCTCGATCCGCATGCCCGCGAATTTCTGCGGCGTCACCGGCCTGAAGGTCACCTGGGGCCGCGTCAGCCGCGCCGGTGCGATGCCGCTGTCGCAGTCGCTCGACACGGTCGGACCTCTTGCTCAGACTGCCGAGGATTGCGCGTTGCTGCTCGGGCTGATGGCTGGTCCTGATCCCGAGGATCCGACCGCCAGCGCCGCGCCCGTGCCGGACTATGTCGCGGCCACCCAGGCCTCGATCAAGGGTCTCAGGATCGGCGTGCCCAAGGCGTTCTATGTCGACGACCTCGATCCTGAGGTGGCGCGCTGTCTCGATGCGACGATCGCGGTCCTGAAGACCGAGGGCGCCGATGTGGTTCAGGTCGAGCTGCCGGATCAGCGCCAGCTCACCGCGGCCTGCCAGCTCGTGCTAGCGGTCGAGGCGGCCGCCTTCCACAAGCGCTGGATGATCGAGCGGCCGCAGGACTACGGCCCCCAGGTGCTGATGCGGCTGCAGAACGCGCTGGCCGTCTCCGGCGTCGCCTATCTCGAAGCGCTGCGTTGGCGCGGTGCGGCTCTGGCGGCGCATGTCGCAGCGACGTCAGGCGTCGATGCGGTGGTCGCACCGGTGTCGCCGCTGGTGACACCTTCGATCGTCGAGAGCGACGTTGGCGGCGCGCCGGGTGCGGAGGCCGTGATCCAGCGCATCACCCGCTTCACCCGCCCGGTGAACTATCTCGGCCTGCCATCGCTGGCGATCCCGACTGGCTTCACGTCGACGGGTCTTCCGGTCGGCATGCAACTGATCGGCCGCGCGTTCGATGAGGCTACGATCCTGACCATCGGCGCCGCCTTCCAGCGCGCGACTGATTTCCACGCCAGGGTGCCGACGCTGCCATGAGGGAGACCTGTGCATCCCGCTCGATGGTCTCGCCCTCCCCTGGAGGGGGAGGGTCGATTGCGCATGGCATGCGCAATCGGGGTGGGGTGACGGTCTCTCCCCTTCGAAGCGAGTCCATGGAGGGGCTGTCACCCCACCCCGTCTCGCATTCCGCTGCGCTTCATGCGAGCCGGCCCTCCCCCTCCAGGGGAGGGTGGCAGCTCACTTCGCAATTGGCCACGGCGTTCCTGACGGCAAGGTGAGATAGCCTCCCCATGACCAACCTCGTCGAGATCGACAATCTCACCATCCGCTTCACCGGCGAGCGCACCGTGCATGCGGTGAACGACGTCAGCCTGTCGCTCGGCGACGGCGAGGTGCTCGGCCTGCTCGGCGAGTCCGGTTCGGGCAAGAGCGTGACCATGCGGGCGCTGATGCGGCTGTTGCCGAACAAGCGGACGCAGATCTCCGGCAGTGTCAAGGTGCTGGGCCGCGACGTGCTGGCGATGAACGACGAGGAGCTGTCGCAGTTTCGCGGCCGCTCCGTGTCGATGATCTTCCAGGAGCCGGGACTTGCGCTCGATCCGGTCTATACCATCGGCCGGCAGATCGCCGAGACCGTCATGCGGCACGAGGGCAAGAGTTTTGCAGAAGCGCAGGCGCGGGCGCTGGAGATGCTCGACGTCGTCAGGATTCCCTCGGCGAAGCGTCGCCTGGAGTCCTATCCGCACGAGATGTCCGGCGGCATGCGCCAGCGGGCGATGATCGCGCTGGCGCTGGCGTGCCGGCCGAAAGTGCTGCTGGCGGACGAGCCCACCACCGCACTCGACGCCACCGTGCAGATCCAGATCCTGCTGCTGCTGCGCGAACTGCAGCGCGAGTTTGGCATGTCCGTCATCTTCGTCACCCACGACATCGGCGTCGCGATCGAGATCTGCGACCGCCTCGCCGTGATGTATGCCGGAGAGATCGTGGAGCAGGGCAGCTTGCGCGAGATCGTGCGCCAACCCATGCACCCCTACGCGCGCGGCCTACTGGCTTCGACGATCCACGGTGCCAGGCGCGGCGAGCGGCTGCAGACCATTCCCGGCACGCCACCCTCGCTCGACCGGACGCCGCGGAGCTGCTCGTTCGCACCGCGCTGCAGCCTGGCGCAGCCGCGCTGCTCGGAGGCGATGCCGCCGAACATTGCGCTCGGGCCGCGGCGGCTGGCGCGCTGTATCCTGGCCGAGGCGCCGGCAAGTGTGGCGGCGACGTAACGGTTCGCCCGAAACGCGCTACTCACCGGCCGAAACCGTGCATCGCGTGTCGAAGCGTCGCGGCGGCCTCGCTAAGGTGCTGGCACGCGTGGGACCGATCGTCCGCGCCGGATGAGGACTCGCCATGCACGTATCGAACGAAGGTATCCTGGTCATTCTGTTCGTTGGCCTGGTTGCAGGCTGGCTCGCGGGCAAGATCGTGCGCGGCACCGGCTTCGGGCTGGTCGGCGACATCGTCATCGGCGTGCTCGGCGCTTTGGTCGCGAGCCTGATCTTCCCGCGGCTTGGCGTCCGGATCGGGACCGGCCTCGTGTCGGAAATCGTCTATTCCGCGCTCGGCGCCATCATTCTTCTGCTGGTGGTGCGGCTGGTGCGGACCGGCGGGCGGCTCTAGGGCTTGCGATCCGGCGCGGCTGAACGTTTGCACTGCGCCACGCGACATACCCAAGCACATAGCTAATTTACGCTAAAGTGAGCATCGTTGGACGCTCACCGCAGGAATCAGTATATTTCGCCTTGTTTGCCGCCAGTTTGTGCTTTTGATCGGCGGTCATGCAGCTCATTTGATCAATTGAAGAGATGGTGGTGATGGCGGCCGCACCTCACGTGAGGCAATCCGAGCTCAGCGATGCCTTGCGCGGTTGCCGCAGCGCCTTCATCGGCGTTGGGGCGATGAGCTGCATCATCAACCTGCTCTACCTCACCGGCTCGATCTTCATGCTCGAGGTCTACGACCGGGTGCTGCCCAGCCGGTCCGTGCCGACCCTGATCGGCCTGATCATCATCGCCGCCGGGCTTTACGCCGCTCAGGGCGCGCTCGACATGATCCGTAGCCGTATTCTCGGCCGCATCGGCACCGCTCTGGATGAGAGCCTGAACGCGCGGGTGTTCGACACCGTGGTGCGGTTGCCGCTGGCGGCCGGCGGTCGCAACGAAGGGCTGCAGCCGTTGCGCGACCTCGACAACATCAGGAGCTTTCTCGGCAGCCAGGGGCCGGGCGCGTTCTTCGATCTGCCGTGGCTGCCGCTGTATCTGGCGATCTGCTTCGCCTTTCACGTGATGCTCGGCGTCACGGCGCTGGCCGGCGCCATCATCCTCGTCACCCTGACGCTGATCACCGAATTCCTCACCCGCACTCCCGCCAAGGAGGCGATGGGGCTCGCCGCCCGCCGCAATGATCTCGCCACCGCAAGCCGGCGCAACGCGGAGGTGCTGGTCGCGATGGGCATGACCGGGCGCATGCTGTCGCGCTGGAGCGAGACCAACGAGAAATATCTCGCCGGCAACCAGCGCGCCAGCGACGTCGCCGGCGGCCTCGGCGCCATCGCCAAGGTGCTGCGCATGATGCTGCAGTCCGCGGTGCTCGCGGTCGGCGCCTATCTCGTGATCCATCAGGAGGCGACCGCGGGCATCATCATCGCCGGCTCGATCCTGAGCGCGCGGGCGCTGGCGCCGGTCGATCTCGCGATCGCGCATTGGAAGAGCTTCGTTGCCGCGCGCCAGAGCTGGCGCCGTCTCAGCCATCTGTTGCAGACGATGCCGCAGCGACCGGCGCCGACCCTGTTGCAGCCGCCGGTCGGCAAGCTCTCGGTCGAGGCCATCTCGATCGTCGCGCCCGGCGATCAGAAGGCGATCGTGCAGGACGTGAGCTTCGCGCTGTCCGCCGGCAACGGCCTTGGCATCATCGGCCCGAGCGCGTCGGGCAAGTCGTCGCTGGTCCGCGCGCTGGTCGGCGTCTGGCGTCCGGTGCGCGGCCATGTCCGGCTCGACGGCGCGGCGCTCGACCAATGGTCGACGGACGAGCTCGGCCGCCACATCGGCTATCTGCCGCAGGATGTCGAGCTGTTCGGCGGCACCGTGGCGCAGAACATCTGCCGCTTCGATCCGAAAGCCTCCGCTGACGGCATCATCGCCGCCGCCAAGGAGGCCGGCGTGCACGACATGATCATCAAGATGCGCGACGGCTACGATACAGAGATCGGCGAGCAGGGCGCCGCGCTCTCGGCGGGCCAGGCGCAGCGCGTGGCGTTGGCGCGCGCGCTCTATGGCAACCCGTTCCTGATCGTGCTCGACGAGCCCAACTCCAATCTCGACACCGAAGGCGACGAGGCGCTGTCGCGCGCGGTGCGCTCGGCGCGGGCGCGCGGCGCGATCGTGGTCATCGTCGCACACCGGCCGATCGGCATCGAGGCGGTCGATCAGGTCCTGGTCATGAAGGACGGCCGCGCGCAGGCCTTCGGTCCGAAGGAGACGGTGCTGGCGCAGGTGCTTCAGCCGCGCCCGCCGGCACCGATCAAGATCGTCTCGGAGGCCGGAGTGACGAAGTCATGAGCAGTCAGGTCGTCGCTGGTCCTCTTCCGAGGGCGCGCAAGCCGGAGAGCGTGCGCGAGTCGATCCGGCGTCACCTGCTGGTCGGCATGGGCGTCGTCGTTGCAGTCGCCGGCGGGCTCGGCGGCTGGGCCGCGACGCAGCAGATTTCCGGCGCGTTGATCGCGCCGGGCCAGATCGTGGTCGAATCCAACGTCAAGAAGGTGCAGCATCCGACCGGCGGTGTGGTCGGCGAGCTCAGGGCGCGCGACGGCGACGTCGTCAAGTCCGGCGACATCGTTGTCAGGTTGGACGACACCGTGACCAAGGCGAGCCTCGCCATCGTCACCAAGAATCTCGACGCGCTGCAGGCGCGCGCCGCCCGGCTCGAGGCGGAGCAGCGCGGCTGGGCCAAGATCCTGTTCCCGCCGCAGCTGCTGCAGCGGTTGAGCGATCCCGACGTCAACAGCCTGCTCGCCTCCGAGACCAAGCTGTTCGAGGTCCGCGTCAACGGCCGCGTCGGGCAGAAGGCGCAGCTGCGCGAGCGCGTCACCCAGCTGAACGAGGAGATCGAGGGCCTCTCGGCGCAGGTCAGCGCCAAGGACCAGGAGATCGCGCTGGTGCAGAAGGAGCTCGATGGCGTGCGCCAGCTGTATGAGCAGCATCTGGTGCAGCTGTCGCGCCTGACCGCCCTGGAGCGCGACGCCGCCCGCCTCAATGGCGAGCGCGCGCAGTTCATCGCGGCCCGCGCCCAGGCCAAGGGCAAGATCAGCGAGACCGAGCTGCAGATCATCCAGGTCGACAAGGACATGGTGAGCGAGGTGTCCAAGGACCTGCGCGAGACCACCGACAAGATCGGCGAGTTTGTCGAGCGCAAGGTCACCGCCGAGGACCAGCTGCGCCGCGTCGACATCCGCGCGCCGCAGGACGGCATGGTGCTGCAGTCGACCGTCCACACCGTGGGCGGCGTCATCACCGCGGGCGACGCCATCATGCTGATCGTGCCGCAGAGCGACGACCTCCAGGTCGAAGCCAAGGTCAATCCGCAGGACATCGACAAGCTGCAGGTCGGCCAGAAGACCTTGCTGCGGCTCTCCGCCTTCAACCAGCGCACCACGCCGGAATTGAATGGCGTCGTCAGCCGCGTCTCGCCCGACGTCACCACCGACCAGCGCACCGGCCAGAGCTATTACACCATCCGCGTCTCGATGCCGCCGGAGGAGATCGCCCGGCTCGGCGACGTCAAGCTGATTCCGGGCATGCCGGTCGAAGCCTTCGTCCAGACCGGCGACCGCACCGTGATCTCCTACCTGATGAAGCCGCTGCACGACCAGCTGATGCGTGCGTTCCGGGAGAAGTGAGGCAAGGGCGACACGCCGCTGCTTCGAGACCATTGGCGCTGCCCCAAACTCAGTGTCATCCCCGCGAACGCGGGGATCCATAACCACCGGCGGACATTGGCTTGCGTCGCAGGTTCAACGCGCAGCGTGCCCCAAGCGGGATCACGCGGTATGGGTCCCGGGTCGGCGCATCGGCCGCGCTGCCGCGCCGCCGCTGCTTGCCCGGGGACGACACCGGAGCACTTACTGTTCGAGCTTCGCGAGCAACAGCTCCAGCGCGCTTTTCGCGAACAGCTGCATGTTGGCAAAGCGGTCGCTGCGGCCGCTCTCCAGGGTGACCACAGCGGTCGCGGGGCCGGCCACCGCGAAACAGGCATGGCCAGCGGCGTCGCCATAGCGGTTACCGGTCGGGCCGGCCGCGCCGGTCTCCGACAAGCCCCAATCGGTCGCAAAGCGTGTCCTGATCTGCCGCGCCAGCAGCTCCGCATAAGGCTCCGACGCCGAGCGAATGCCCTTCATCGCCTCGTCCGGAATGTCCATCAGCACGCGGCGGGCGTCGCGCGTATAGACCACGGCGCCGCCGAGGAAATAGGCGGAGGCGCCGGGCACCGCGAGCAGCGCCGCCGCGATCAGGCCGCCGGCGGAGGACTCCGCAACGGCAATGGTCTGCTTGTTGGCGATCAGCCGCGCCGCGACCTTCTCGGCGACAGCGATGAGGTGCTGCATGGCGGTCATCCTTCGGCAGCGTCGACACCCGCTGCCGCCGGCTGCTGTTCATTCCTCACCATCATGCGCCGAAAGCGCGCGCCAAGGAAGGCGCAGCCCCTCGCAGCGATCACGCAATGACCGGCTCGCGCGCCGCGACGGCCTGGCGGCCGCCGCGATAGACGGTCATCGCTGCGATGATACCGAGCACGGCGGCGCACATCAGCCAGTAGCCGGGCGAGGCCTTGTCGCCGGTCTTGTTGATGAGCCAGGTCGAGACCGCCGGTGTCGCGGTGCCGAACAGGCCGGCCGCCAGCGCAAAGGCGATCGAGAAGCAGGTGGTGCGGACATGCGCAGGCACGATCTCGACCAGGCAGCCCAGCATGGTGCCGCTGTAGACGCCGAAATAGAACGAGAACAGCATTTCGACCGCGAGCAGCTTGCCGAAGCTCGGCGCCGCCGCGAGCCAGTGCAAGGCGGGATAGGCGGTCAGCAACGCCAGAGCCGCGATGGTCACCAGCACCGGCTTGCGTCCGATCCGATCCGACACCGCGCCGCCAACCGGATTCCATAAGAAGTTGGTCACGGCGACCAGCAAAGTGACGAGCAGTGAATCCGCCGCCGACAGCTTCAGTTCCTTGCCGAAACCGGGACCGTAGACGGTGATGAAGTAGAACATCGTCGTGGTCAGCACCGCGATCATCATGCCGAGGATCACGATGCGCCAGTTCTCCAGCGCCGAGGCGAACACTTCGCGCGCGGTCGGGTGCTTCTTCATGGCGAGGAAGGCCGGCGTCTCCTCCAGCGTGCGGCGCAGGAAGAAGATCAGCGGAATGATCAGGCAACCGATGAAGAACGGGATGCGCCAGCCCCAGGCCGCCACCATGTCCGCCGGCATGGCCTGGTTGAGCACATAGCCGATGACCGACGCGACGAAGATCGCGACCTGCTGGCTGGACGACTGGAACGAGGTGTAGAGGCCGCGATTGCCGGGCGTGGAGATCTCGGACAGATAGACCGACACGCCGCCGAGCTCGACGCCGGCCGAGAAGCCCTGCAACAGCCGCCCGAGCAGCACGATGATCGGGGCCGCGATGCCGATCGTCGCATAGGTCGGGCAGAACGCGATGACAACGGTGCCGACCGCCATGATGCCGAGCGTCACGATCAGGCCCTGGCGCCGGCCGATCTTGTCGACATAGGCACCGAGCACGATCGCGCCGACCGGCCGCATCAGGGCGCCGAGCCAGAACACGCCATAGGCGTTCAGCAGAGATGCAGTCTCGTTCTCCGATGGGAAGAACGCCTTGGCGATGATCGGGGCATAGAACCCGAACAGGAAGAAGTCGAACTGCTCGAGGAAATTGCCGCTGGTGGCGCGCAGGATCGCGCCGATGCGCGAATGGATCGTAGCCGGCTGCGGGATTGACGTTGAGGACACGCGGGGAAACTCCTACCGTCGAGAGGCTCGTGCGGAGGATTTCTACGCCGGCCGAGGGGAAAGGTGCGACAATCTGCCACACCAGGCCCTGGCGGCCAATAGCTTTGCGCTCAAGGCGCCCTAGGCCTGAACAGAATTGCCGGCGGCCGACTTCTGCTGCGTTGCATCCTTCAGCCATTGCCGGAACGCCTTCAGCTTCGGCGGATCGGTTCGTCCCTCCGGGGTCACCAGATAGAACCCGGCGTCGCTCGGCAGCGCCATCTTGAACGGCACCACCAGCCGGCCCTTGGCGATGTCGTCCTGGACGTAGGCTGTGCGGCCGATCGCGACGCCGAGCCCGTCGATCGCAGCCTGGACGGTCATCAGCGACAGGTCGAAGCTCAGCCGGCCCTGCCTCGACATCTCCACCGGCAGACCCGCCGCGGTCAGCCAGAGCCGCCAGTCGTCGTCATAGCCGCCGCTCGCCTGCAGCAGCGTGTGATGCGCGAGGTCCTCCGGACAGCGTAGCGGCTTGTCGCCCTGCAGCAGCGCCGGACTGCACACCGGAAACAGCTCGTCGGCCATCAGCCATTCGGCCCGAACGCCCGGCCAGTGGCCGCGGCCATAGCGGATCGCAGCGTCGACGTCGTCCTTGCGGAAGTCGACCAGGGTGGTCGAGGTCGTGATCCGCACGTCGATGCCGGGATGGGCTTCCTGGAATGCCGTCAGCCGCGGCAGCAGCCATTTGGCGGCCAGCGAGGCGATGGTGGAGACCGTCAGCACCTTGGCGTTGTCCTTGCGCACCAGCCGCTCGGTCGCCAGCCGGAGATCGTCGAACGCCGCCCGCACCAGCGGGAGATAGTCGCGGGCCTGCGGCGTCAACGCCAAGCTTCGGTTCTGGCGGACGAAAAGGCGCAGCCCGAGCTCATCCTCCAGGCGCTTGATCTGATGGCTGATCGCGGTCTGCGTCACGTTCAGTTCGGAGGCCGCGCGGGTGAAGCTCAGATGCCGCGCCGCGGCCTCGAACGCCCGCAATCCATTCAGCGACGGCAGCCGGGTCACTCAGGGTCTCCCGTTTACATGACGTTATATCATCCGAAGCGGTAGTAAATGTCGTTTGTAGATGAAAGGCAAGCCTCCGATAGTGCACGCTCAGTGCAATACAGGAGGCTTTCATGTCATTCTACGTCTCCTCGTCAATGACGAAACATCATACTCCCGGCTTCTGGTCGGGGGTGGCCGAGCTGCTCGCCGCCTGGCGCCTCCGCTACCGCACACGGCACGAGCTGGCGCAATGGTCGGAGCGCGACCTGCACGACCTCGGCCTGTCCCGTAGCGATATCGCCGCCGAGATCGACAAGCCGTTCTGGCGGGGTTGAGCCCCTCACTCGTCCCGCCGCGCCGGCGCCGCTCCGCAAAGGAGGGCGCCGGCAATTTGATCTCCGCCGGAGTCCGTCATGCCGACGTCCGCCGTTGCCGATTTTGCCGCCGCATCCAACGCCATTCACACCCGGCGTGGCGAGGAGGTGCGGCTGCGCTTCGTGACATCGGCTGATGCCGAGGCGCTGCAGACCTATGTGCGCTCCTTGAGCCCGCGCTCGCGTCACAAGCGTTTCCTCGGCGCGCTGAGCGAACTGCCTCCGGCTGTGCTCGACGATTTCGTCGCGCTCGGCCGCAACGACCGTTACAGCCTGATCGGCGTGATGGATCACGACGGCGTCGAGAGCATCGTAGCCGAAGCGCGCTACGCGCTCGACCGCGATACCGGCCGCGTCGAGTTCGGCCTGTCGGTGCAGGACCGCTGGCAGGGCCACGGCATCGGCCCGGCGCTGATCGCGAATCTCGAGCACCGTGCGGTTGCGCTCGGCGGCGTCACGCTGTCGGGTGACGCGCTGCGTACCAACGACGTGATGATTGCGCTCGCCAGGAAGTCCGGCTTCGATCTTCGCCAGTATCCCGATGACTGGACCTTGGTGCGGTTCGAGAAGGAGCTGAGGCACCGGTCTACGGAATCGCCAAGCGGTGGCCTGAGGGTAGTGGACCGTGAGCCACGCATCATAGCACATTCATGATATGACGTCCGTCCTGCCACGCGCAGGCGGGGTATCCCATACGCTGCGGTCTGTCCACGTTCCTCTCCGCGAGCTGCGCGTACTGGATCGCCCGGTCAAGCCGGGCGATGACAGTCGTTGTGAGGCGAGCATCGGCAATCGAATGACTACGCCGCGCCTCAAAACATCTCCACCCACGGCCTGAGCTCGATCTCCCAGCTCCAGGCGCTGCGCGGCTGCTGCAGCACGCTCCAATAGCTGGCAGCGATGGCGTCCGGGTCGAGCATCGAGTCCGGGCGCTCGGCGGGCTCCTGCCTTGCCGCACTCCTGATCCCGCCGTCGATGACGAAATGCGCGACGTGGATGCCCTGCGGCGACAGTTCGCGCGCCATGCTCTGGGCGAGGCCACGCAGCGCGAACTTGCCCATCGCGAACGGCGCCGACTGGGCGTAGCCCTTCACGCTGGCGGAGGCGCCGGTGAACAGGATGGCGCCGTGCTTGTTCGGCAGCATGCGCTGTGCCGCCTGCTGCGCCACCAAGAAGCCGCCGAAGGCGCTGACGGCAATCGACTGCTGCACGTCGGCCGGCACGAGATCGGTGAGCGCTCCGCGCGCCCGCGCGCTGGCATTGTAGACCACGAGATCAGGCGCGCCGATCTCGCGCTCGACGATGCCGAACAGCCGCTCGACTTCCTCCGGATTGGTCGCATCGCAGGGGTAGGCGCGGGCGCCGGTCTCGTTGCAGAGCGCGCCGAGCTTCTCGATCTTGCGCGCAGCCAGCGCCACGCGGATCTTCTCGCGCGCGAACAGCCGCGCCAGCGAGGCCGAGAGCCCTTCGCCGGCACCGACGATGAGGGCGATCTTGTAGGCTGGGATGTCCATGGGCAGGTCCTTGGGCCAAAGCGTCCGCAGGAATCAAGCTAATGCACCGGCGGCCGACTTCCTACGGCTCGTCCCCACATTTTTGCCGCGCGCCCTCAGGTGGGGCGCGGCTGCAATCCGGCGAGGCAACCAATCTCCTCCAGCACGACGTCGAGTCGGCTGCGATCGTGCAGGAACGTGTATTTGCCGCGGAGCATGGCCAACGAGCGCGCATGATATTTCTGCGGCTTCTGTGTCCACGTGAAGTCACCCAGCTGCACGCTGAAGACGTCGCGCTGTTCCGCCAGTGCCTGCTCGTTGGCGAGCGTCCACGGCATGAACAGCGCGCCGACCTGGCGGGTCAGGATCGGCATCAAGGTCAGTGACAGTTCCGGCCACAGCTCGAACTCGCCTTCGGCGCGCGGCCATAGCATGCGGTGGATCCAGGCCAGCACATGCGGCGCGCGGCCTTCGATCAGGGCGCCGGCGGTCGGATCGGTCCACAGCTCGTAGAGCTGGCCCCACAGTCCGAAATCGCCGTAGGCCGGACGGTGGCCGAACAGATACGGCCTGACCGAGAGATGTCGTTCGAGCAGGTCGAGCATTTCGGCAAAGCCCTGCTCGATCTGCGGCGCGTTGATCTCGTTCGAGCCGACATACCAGAGCCGCTCGACCATGCGGGCGCGGACTTTATCCGCCACTTTGCCGCACTCGGCCTCGTCCGCCCTGGGGGCGCGGATGCGGGCGATGCGTCCGGCCGAGGCGCGCTGATCGAGATCGCGGGCCCAGCGATAATGGAACATCCACTTGTTGCCCCACTCGTCGCCGAACTCCTCGATCAAGGCCGAGATGAAGCTCGTCAGCGCGTCGCCGGGATGAAGCGTGGGTTGCGGAAAGTCGAGCTCCAGCGCGTCGATGATCGGCGTCGAATCCTGCATCGGCATCTCGTCGGGGCCGACCACCAGCGGAATGATCGGCAGCTTGGCGTGCCGCGCGAACTCCGCCTCGCTTTCCGCATTGCGCAATATCCATTGATGCGGAATGCCCTTGTAACGCAGATACGATCGCACCTTGACCGAATAGGGCGACATCTCCGCCCCGAAGATGCGATAAACCTCCGTCGGCTGATTGGTCATGGATCTGCTCCCGGTTCGGCGCACGCCGCTGCTTGTTGTGTATCCCATCAGGCGCAACCTGTCGAAGAGTCCATCAGAGACTTGCGGAAACGAACGAGGGCTTAACGATCATGCATCAGTTCCTGAAACGCGATGACGTGATGACCGGCGGCGCGAGGCCGGAGTTGCTGGCGCCCGATACCACGGGGCTGAACTTCTATCGCGCCGATCCGGCGCTCACCGATCTCCTGCGCATCCATCTGCCCGAGACGCTGTTTCGGCACCTCGTGCCGCATCTCGACCGTCTCGGCGAGCTCGCCGGCTCCTATCTCGACGAATGCGCCCGCTTGGCTGACCGTCATGGCCCCGTGCTGCACCAGCGCGACCGCTTCGGCCGCGACGTGCAGTGGGTCGAGTATCATCCCGCGTATCGCGAGCTGGAGCGCGCCGCCTTTGGCGAGTTCGGCATTCATGCGATGTCGATCCGCAAGGGCATTCTCGGCTGGCCGAGCAAATATCCCGTCGCGGCAAAGCACGCCTTCACCTTCCTGTTCAACCAGGCGGAGTTCGGTCTGGGCTGTCCGATCAATGTCACCGATGGCTGCGCCAAGCTGCTGGCGAGCTTCGGCAGCGACGGGCTCAAGGCCAAGTACCTCGATGGCCTGACGCAGACCGACATGAGAAAGCTGACCCAGGGTGGCCAGTTCATGACCGAGAAGGAGGGCGGCTCCGATGTCGGCACCTTGACGACGGTCGCCGTCCCGGAGGGCGACCATTGGCGCCTGCATGGCGAGAAATGGTTCTGCTCCAATGCCGATGCGAAAGTGGTGATGCTGCTGGCGCGGCCGCAAGGTGCCGAAGCGGGAACGCGCGGCGTCGGCCTGTTCTTGATGCCGCGCTTCCTCGATGACGGCAGCCAGAACCATTATCGGATCGTGCGCCTCAAGGACAAGCTCGGCACCCGCTCGATGGCCTCGGGCGAGATCAAGCTGGAGGGCGCGATCGCCTATGCGGTCGGGCGGCTCGATCGCGGCTTCGTGCAGATGGCCGAGATGGTCAACTCGTCGCGTCTCTCCAACGGCGTCAAGTCGACTGCGCTGATGCGGCGGGCCTGGCACGACGCGATCACGGTCGCGCGCAACCGCGTGGTGTTCGGAAAACGCATCGTCGACCTGCCGCTCGGGCGTCGGCAATTGATGAAGATCCTGCTCGCGACCGAGCAGGCGCTGTCGATGAGCTTCCTCACCGCCGACGCGCTCGACCGTGCCGAGGCCGGCAGCCAGGAGGCCGCGGCGCTGCTGCGCATCCTGACGCCGACATTGAAGTTCCGTGCCACGCGCGACGCGCGCAAGGTCTGCGGCGATGCCTTGGAGATGCGCGGCGGCATCGGCTATGTCGAGGAGTTCGTCACCGCGCGGCTGCTGCGCGACGCCCATCTCGGCTCGATCTGGGAGGGCACCGGCAACATCGTCGCGCTCGATGCGCTGAAGCGCGCCGTGGGCCGGCACGGTGCGGAGGCCGCGCTGGCAGCCGACCTGCATGCGCGGCTCGACGACAGCGCCGCCGTGCCGCAGGCCTGGCGCGATCAGCTGCATCGACTCGTGGATCGTGCCGTGGGCTTTGCGCGCGAGGTCGCTGGACGCGCCGACAATGAGTCCGAAGCGCGCCGCGCCACCAGCCTGCTGTATCACGTGGCGAGCGCCGTCTCGACGACCTGGGAAAGCGCGCGCATCCACGTGATGCGCGGCGACGCGCGCAGGCTGTTGCTGGCGAAGCTCGTCGTCGCGCACCGGCTGACGCCGTCCGATCCGTTCCGGCTTGCGGAAAATAGGATGGATGATGCGATCGCCACGCTGCTGCTCGGCGAACGTACCGCTGACATGGAGGAGGTTGGCGAACTGCTGTCAGCGGCGTAGGCTTGCCGCGACCAACAACAAACAAGATCGGGAGAACGCCAATGAAAGCCGCCGTGCTGATGGAGGTCAACAAGCCGCTGGTGATCGAGGACATCAGTGTGCCCAAGCCGGGGCCGCGGGAAGTGCTCATCCGCACGGCGGTGGCCGGTCTCTGCCATTCCGACCTGCACTTCATCGAAGGCCTGTATCCGCATCCGCTGCCCGCCGTGCTCGGCCATGAATCGGCTGGGATCGTCGAGCAGGTCGGCGCCGACGTAACCTATGTGAAGCCGGGCGATCATGTCGTCACGTGCTTGTCCGTGTTCTGCGGCACCTGCGACAACTGCACGACGGGCCGCCCGGTGCTGTGCACCGATACGACGGTGAAGATGCCGCCCGGCGCCTCCAACCGGCTGTCATGGGGACGAAGTGAGAAGCTGCACCAGTTTCTCAACCTCTCGTCCTTCGCCGAGCAGATGCTGGTGCACGAGAATGCGATCGTGAAGATCCGCCCGGACATGCCGCTCGACCTCGCGGCGCTGATCGGCTGCGGCGTCATCACCGGCTATGGCGCCGTCGTCAACACGGCGCGGGTGCAGGCCGGCGAGACCGTGGCCGTGATCGGCTGCGGCGGCGTCGGCATGGCTGCGATCAACGGCGCCGAGATCGCGGGCGCGGGCCGTATCATCGCCATCGATACCAATCCGGCCAAGCTGCAGCTTGCGACGAAACTGGGTGCGACTGACATCATCAATCCCGCTGAGGGCGACGTCGTGGCGCAGGTGCGCGAGCTCACCAAGGGCGGCGTGCATCACGCCTTCGAGGTGCTCGGGCGCAAGGAGACCGCCGAGCAGGCCTTCGCGATGCTGGCGCCCGGCGGCACCGCGACCATCGTCGGCATGATCCCGTTCGGCCAGAAGATCGAGCTGCACGGCTTCGACTTCCTGCGCGAGCGCCGCATCCAGGGCTCGTCGATGGGCTCGAACCACTTCCGCGTCGACATGCCCCGTCTCGTTGAGTTCTATCTGCGCGGCAAGCTGCATCTGGAGGACTGGATCTCCGCCAAGCTGAAGCTGTCCGAGATCAACGAGGGCTTTGCCAACATGAAAGCCGGCAAGACGCTGCGCAGCGTGATCATGTTCGACGCGTGAGGTGGGTGGTCGGGTGTGAGGCAGGTGATGAGGTTCGGCGGGTCTGCCTATTAGTTACCCGTCATGCCCGGGCTTGACCCGGGCATCCAGCCTCTCTGGAAGATGGATGGCCGGCCTGGCCATGACGATGTAGGACGACGGCGGAATTTGGCTAGGCGTTGTTGAAGAAGCCCGATCGCGAACTAGTCCGCAAACAGCGGCGGCGGAACGAAGCCGCCGAACTCGCGCTCGATCAGCTCGGCGAGCTTGAGCGGCGTGCGGTCCTCGAAGTACGGGCCGACGATCTGCACCCCGACCGGCAGGCCGTCGGCAAGCCCAAGCGGAATCGCGGTGGCGGGCAGTCCGGGCAAGGTGGCGATGCCCGGCCAGGCGAGCTGATCGGTGTAGCAGTGCTCGACGCCGTCGATGCTGATGCGGCGCTGCTCCTGGTCGGCCGAATGGTCGTGCGGATAGGCCGGCGTCGGCATGATTGGGCAGATCACGGCATCGAAATTCTCGAACAGCGTTCGCCATTGCGCGCGCAGCCGCGCCCGCGCCCCGCCGGCCTGCACCCAGTCGCGATGGCTGAGCGCGATGCCGCGCAGCCGCTCGGCCGCGAGGCTCGCTGCCTCCTTCGGCAATTGCGCGGCCGCGTGGCTGGCGCCGGCGTGGACCTCCGCCGGCATGGTGGCGCCGATGAAGCCGAGCAGCATGCGCATGTAGAGCCGGCTCGATGCGGCGAAGTCCGGCAGCAGCGGGCTCTCCGTCGTGACGCTGACGCCGGCCCGCGCGAGGTCGGCCGCCAGCCGCTCGATCGCGCCGCGCACGGCGCTGTTGGTCGGCAGCAGCGGATCGCTCGCGACCACCAGCACGCGGAAATCCTGCAGGCGACCGTGACGCGGCGGCGGCAGGTCGAGGCGAAACGCCTTGCCGGCTTCGAGCGGGTCGGGGCCTGCGATCACATCGAGCAGCAGCGACAGATCAGCGGCCGAGCGGGCCATCGGGCCGACGACGGCGAGGTCCGCCTCGCCCGGCAGCGGCTGAAACGGCGGTGGCGTGTGGCCGCGCGAGGCCGCGAGGCCGTAGGTCGGCTTGTGCGCGGTGACGCCACAATGAAACGCGGGGACCCGGAGCGAGCCGCCGATATCGGAGCCGAGCGACAGCGAGCCGTAGCCGGCCGCCAGTGCCGCGGCCGATCCGCCGGACGAACCGCCTGGCGTGCGGTCGAGATCGTAGGGATTGTTGGTGGTGCCGTAGATGTCGTTGTAGCTCTGCCAGTCGCCGAGCCCGAGCGGCACGTTGGTCTTGCCGAGCACGATGCCGCCGGCATCCTTCACGCGCGTCACGGTCAGCGCATCCTCGGCCGCGATGAAATCCCTATGCTGCGGAAAACCCCAGGTCGTCGGCAGGCCGGCGACGTTGTAGGATTCCTTCACCGTGAGCGGAAGGCCGAGCAGGGGCCGCCGTTCGCCGCGCGCCAGCGCCGCGTCGGCGACGTCAGCGGCAGCGAGCGCGCGCTCGAAATCGCGCACGCAGACGGCGTTGATCTCGGAGTCATGACGTTCGATGCGGTCGATGGCGAGCCTGGTCAGCTCCACCGACGAGATCTGACGATCTGCCAATGCCTTCGCCGTGTCGACGGCGGTTGCGAACGTCCATTGCGGTGCGGCCAAGGTCGATCCTCCCGGTACGATGTTTGCCGGGAGTCTTATCCGATGCGGATGGCGATCGCTTGACCAAAATTGCGGACTATCCTCTAGCCCGGCAGCATCCGCTGCATGACGCGGTCGCGATAGATGAAGACGTGCGCGATCGCGGCGGCGACGTGAACGACGATCAGGATCAGCAGCAGCCATTCGGATGCCTGGTGCAGCCCGTCGATGGCGCGGTTACCGGCCGGGTTGCGCGCGGCCAGCATCGGCACCGGAAGCAGGAAGAAGAACGACACGCTCCAGCCGCGGAAGGAGGCGAACAGCCAGCCGGTGATGGTGCTCGCCAGCACCATCACATAGAGCATCCAGTGCACGACCTCCGAGCTCAGCCGCTGCCAGGGCGGCAGTGAGCTCTCCGGTGCGACGGGGTGGGTGAGCCGCCAGAAGAAGCGCACCAGGATCAGCGCGAGGATGGTGAGACCGAACGAGATGTGCAGGATCATCGGCGCGCCGGGGGGTGTGTTCGCGTGCAGGTCCGGCATCAGCCAGCCGATCGGATACTGGATGGCGAGCAGCGCCACCGCCAGCCAGTGCAGGATCTTCGCGGGCGTGCCGTAATGCAAGCGTGGCGTCATGACGAGTTTTCCGTTGTGATCGGTCTGGCGCCATCAGCCTCGCGGCTGGACGTTTCGCAAGACGCCGGGGTGCGGATGCTAGGCCGCTCCTATGAGAATTCCGACGCCGAGCACGATGATGCCGCCGAGCACGATCTGGAACACCGCCTGCAGGAACGGCGTGTCCATGTAGCGCGCGCGGATGTAGGCGATCGCCCACAGCTCGAAGAATACGACGAGACTGGCGATCGCGGTCGCAATCCAGAACGCGTTGGTCCAGGAGTCCGGGACGAGATAGGGCATCGTGTGCCCCAATCCGCCGAGCGTGGTCATCGCGCCGCACACGGCGCCACGCAGCCACGGCGAGCCGCGGCCCGTCAGCGAGCCGTCGTCGGACAGCGCCTCGGCAAAGCCCATGCTGATGCCGGCACCGATCGAGGCGGCGAGACCGACCAGGAAGGTCTGGAAGTTCTGATGTGTGGCGAAGGCGGCGGCGAACAGCGGCGCCAGCGTCGAGACCGAGCCGTCCATCAGGCCGGCGAGACCGGGCTGGACATATTGCAGCACGAACACGCGCCGCCGCGTCTCGTCCTCCTTGTGCCGGACGTCCGGGCTGAGGATCTTGTCGGTCAGTTTCGCCGCGACCTTCTCGTGGCCCTTCTCGGCCTCGGCGAGATCGCCGAGCAGCCGGCGCACGCCGACGTCCTTGGCCTGCTCGGCGGCCTTGGCGTAGAAGCGCTCGGCCTCGAACTCCATCGTGCCGACCTCGCGGCGGATGGCGTCGAGCGACAGGTTCTTGGTCAGCCAGATCGGCCGGCGCTGCATGAAGCCCTTGACGTTCTCGCGCCGGATCGGCGGCAGGTTCTTGCCGAAGCGCTCCTCATAGAGCTCGAGCAGCATGTGGCGGTGGCCCTTCTCCTCCTCGGCCATCTGCTCGAACAGCTTGGCCGAATCCGGATAGCGTTCCGCCAGATCCTCCGCGAAGCTCATATAGATGCGGCCGTCTTCCTCTTCGGCAGAGATCGCGATTGCCAGGATCTCGCGCTCGGTGAGGTCGGCGAAGTTCTTCATTCCAAGGTCCCCGGATCTTTCGCTCTCAACATTCGAGTATTTAGAACGTTTCTAAAGTCTATATGGATTTGCTGCACCGCGGTCAAACTCCGGCCGCAGATTGGTCGCGAAACCCTTTCGTGACGTCGCATTCAAGCTCCAGTCATGGAACTGCGAGGATAGTCCGTCGTTCGCGTTCCGCTCAGCCACCTAAGGAGTTCCAATGGATAGCGTCAAATATCGGCTCAACGATCCAGGGTTGGCGCCGCGCCGCACCCGGATGGACATCCCGGGCTGGGCGGGCGAACGCCAGCCACGCGCGAATGGCTCGCATGAGCAGGTCTGGCATTGCGTACCATTCTCGGAAGGTGCGCAATATGGCATCGAGCTGTTTTATCCCTACGACTTCGAGCTGCAGGTCACCACGCGCGACGGCAGGCTGGAGCTGTCCGGCGAATGGGGCGAGCCGCCGAGCCCGAGCCTGCAATGGCCGCCATTCCGCAATTTCGGCGATGCCTTCTACACCTACCAGATCCTGCTCGATCTCAAGGTGCCCAACGGCTTTGCGATCCGGACCGAGCCGCATCCGCGATTCTACACCGACCGCACCGATACCTGCCCGATCGCCGTGCCGGCGCTGGTGCGCGGTTTCTGGCCGATGCTGTTCTTCTGCGTGTTCAAGGCGCCTGCCGAGGGCCGGACCCACATCTTCCGCCCCGGCGAGCCGTTCGCGCAGGTGATCGTGATTCCCGAGGAGGCGAACTTCACCGTCGAGCCGATGAGCCCCGACGAAGCGGCGGAACGCGAGCTGCAGTCACGCCGGATCCATGCCAGCCGGCCGGTCCTCGCCAAGGACACCGAATGGGTGTCGAGCACCGATACGGTGTTCGACGGCACCTACCGCCACCTGCATCGCGCCGCGAAGGAGAAGGCGCGCAAATCGTGAGGACGCCCTGCTGACATGAAAGAGGCGCCGACCTCGCGGCCGGCGCCCCGTCAAACCATCATCGCGATGCGATCAGTAGCGATCGTAGTACCAGTGATGGTGGTGATGATGGTGATGGTGGTGATACCAGCGCCGCGGCGGCACCACGTAGACGCGCGGACCATAGCCGTAGCCATAGCCATAGCCATAGCCGCGCCAGTAGCCATGGTGGTGATGGTGATGATGATGGTGGTGATGGTACCATTGCGCGAGCTGAACCTTCGGCTCGGCCGTCGGCGGTCCCTGCTCGTCGAGTGCTTGAAGCACCTTGGCGGCGTTCGGAATCGGCTCGAGCAGGTCGGCGTAGGAATTGGCCTTCAGGACATCGGTCGGGGCGGGAGCCGCCGACGCCTGCGCCGTGCCGAGCGCGCCGACAGCGGCGACCGCGCCCAACAAGCCTGCGATCTTCTTATCCATAAATCATCTCCTGATGCGCATCGCCCGGATGCAGAAACGTCAACCCCGAATGTTCGTTCCTCGATTCGCCTGATAGTTCGAAACGGCGTCCGAAATCAGGCTGTCAGTCTGTTCAGGAACGTTAACAGGAGCTCATTGACTCGTTCATGTTGCTCCTGCTGCACCCAATGACCGGCGCGATCGATCAGCTCGCACAGCATCATGTTGGTGCACACTCGGGATTGCATCGCCTCAAACACGCCGGGCCGTTGGTAGATGCCCCAGTCTTGCAGGCCCGAGATGAATGCAGACGGAACGTCGATGGTGAGATCCGACCACGTCTGCAATTCAGCGTCGAATAGGCCAGACGTGCCGCAGCGGTACCACTGCAGTCCGCCCTGGAAGCCGTTTCGTTCATATTCGGCGGTGTAGACAGCGAGCTCATGGTCCGGCAGCCAGCGATTCGCCGCGATCGTCGCCGCATCGGGCATCTCCTCGGCGACGGTCCCGGCCATCGTCTTGTCGCGGTCCATCACGTAGTAGGTCGGCAGCTTCGCGAGCTCGCTCGCGCTCCACGCCTGCAGCGGGTAAGGGGCGTTGCCCGCCCAGTCCGCGCTCTTGTGATGGTAATAGGCGCGCAGGAAGTCATGCAGTCCCTGCGGCGCCCGACGCATGTCCGTATTGGCCTGCCGCGTCGCGTAGTACCATTGATAGTGCTTGCGCGGCCGCGGCAGCGCGGCCAGTTCGCGATGCACGGGATCATCCTGCGGCGCGAGCGGATGACCGGCGATGTCGAACGGTGCTGCCGGTGGCCCCGGGAACGGTGCGCTCATCATCACGACCGATCGAAAGACATCAGGGCGGATCACCGCGCACCACGCCGCGACGGGGCTGCCGAAGTCGTGGCCGATGACAGAAGCGACATGGCGATGACCGAATGCATAGACCACGCCGAGCGCATCACGCACCAGATTGGTGAATCGAAACGGCGCGAGATCACCGTCATAGTCGGCGCTCCACCCCGTGGTGCGGCCATAGCCGCGCTGGTCCGGCGCCAGCACGTGGTAGCCGGCGGCGGCCAGCGCCGGCATCACCTTGCGCCAGCTATAGGCCAGCTCGGGAAAGCCGTGTAGCAGCAGCACACAGGGGCGGCCGGGCGTCTCGAAGCCGGCTTCCAGCACGTGCATGCGCAGGCCGTTGATGCCGTCGACGAAGCGCGAGCGGATCGTGGATGGGAGGGGAAGCGGGGGAAGGGACTGGGACATGGCGTGCACTCTCCTCGGGTCGTCCCGGCCAAGCGAGCGAAGCGAGCGCGAGCCGGAATCCATAACCACAGGCGCTCATGTGGCGCCAAGCTGGAGCTTATACCCTTCGCATCATCGGCTGCGGTGGCTATGGGTCCCGGCGCAAGGCCGGGACGACAGCTACCGTTATTGGAGCTATGCCGCGCCCTTCTTCGGCCAGTAGCGTTCGCGCAGGTGGCGCTTGACCAGCTTGCCGGTCGGCGTGCGCGGCAGTTCCGGCTCGAAGTCGATCGAGCGCGGGCATTTGATCGGTGACAGGTGCTTGCGGCAGAACAGGATCAATTGCTCTTCGAGCGCCTTGCCGGCGCGCGCCATGTCGTGCGGCTGCACCACCGCCTTGACCTCCTCGCCCATCTCCTCGTTGGGAACGCCGAACACCGCGACGTCGGCCACCTCCGGGTGGGTGATGAGGACGTCCTCGGTCTCCTGCGGGTAGATGTTCACGCCGCCGGAGATGATCATGTAGGACTTGCGGTCGGTGAGATAGAGGAAGCCGTCGGCATCGAGATAGCCGACATCGCCGAGGGTCGACCAGCCCTTGTCATTATAGGCGCGCTTCGTCTTCTCCGGATCGTTGTGATAGGAGAACACAGGTGCGTCGGCAAAGTAGACCGAGCCGATCTCCCCGATGGGCAGCTCCTGGTCGTCCTCGCCGAGGATCTTGATCTTGCCGACGACGGCACGGCCGACGCTGCCGCGGTGCTCCAGCCACTGCTTCGAGGTGCAGACGGTGACGCCGTTGCCTTCGGAGCCGGCATAATATTCAATCAGGATCGGACCCCACCATTCGATCATCCTGGCCTTGACGTCGACCGGGCAGGGCGCTGCGGCGTGGATCGCACCCTTCAAGGTCGAGACGTCGTAGCGCTTGCGGACGTCCTCCGGCAGCTTGAGCATGCGCACGAACATGGTCGGCACAAGCTGCGATTGCGTGACCCTGTATGTCTCGACGAGCTTCAGGAACTCCTCAGCGTCGAAATGCTCCATGATGATCGAGGTGCCGCCGAGCACTGATACCATCATGTTGAAGCGCAGCGGCGCAGCATGATAGAGCGGTGCCGGCGACAGATAGATGCTGTCGGCGTTCATGCCGCACATGTCGGCGCAGAGCACGCGCAGGAACTGGTTCGGCTGATCGATCGGATTGCCTTCGAAGTCCTTCTTGATGCCCTTCGGCCGTCCCGTCGTGCCCGACGAGTACAGCATGTCATAGCCGGCGACCTGGTCGGCGATCGGCGCCGTCGGCTGGGCACCAGCCTCCTTGTCCCAGGAGCGGAAGCCGGGCTCGGGCTCGTCGACCATGAAGAACAGCGGGCCGTCCGTGCCGCTCACGAGATCGCGGACCTGCTCGGCGCATTTCGGCGAGGTGATGAAGACCTTGGCGCCGCAATCCTTGATGATGTAGGCGATCTCGTCCTTGGTGAGATAGCGGCTGATCGCGGTATAGTAGAGACCGGAACGCTGCGCGGCCCAGGCGATCTCCATGAAGGCCAGCCGGTTCTCCATCAGGAAGGCGATATGGTCGCCGGCTTTCAGGCCCAGCGCACGAAAAAGCTGCGCGCCCTGATTGGAGAGCTCGTCGAGCTCGCGATAGGTGATGGCCTTGCCGCTGCCGGCCATCTGATAGGCGATCTTGTCGGGATGGCTTCGGGCGTGGATGGAGGGGTGGGTCATGAGGGCACACCGCTTGATCAGGATGGCTGTCGTCCCCGCGAAAGCGGAGACCCATAACCACCGAATGAAATTGGGAAGCGAGCTGGAGCTCCAGCTCAGCTCGACCACGAACACGTGGGAGTATGGGTCCCGGCGCAAGGCCGGGACGACACCATTGCTGTAGCGAGGACTACAGCCGCTCCACGATCGTCACGTTCGCCATGCCGCCGCCTTCGCACATCGTCTGCAACCCATAGCGCTTGTTGCGGGCCTTCAGCGCATGCAGCAGCGTGGTCATCAGCTTGGTGCCGGAGCCGCCGAGCGGATGGCCGAGCGCGATGGCGCCGCCATTGACGTTGAGCCTGTCAGGATCCGCGCGGGTTGCCTTCAGCCACGCGGTCGGCACCGATGCGAAGGCCTCGTTGACCTCGTAAAGATCGATGTCGTCGATCGACATGCCCGCCTTCTGCAGCGCGCGCTGCGTCGCCGGCAGCGGCGCCTCCAGCATGATCACGGGGTCGCCGCCCATCATGGTCATGTGGTGGACGCGGGCCAGCGGCTTGACGCCGAGCGACTTCAGGCCGCGCTCGTTGACGACCATGACGCCGGACGCGCCGTCGCAGATCTGGCTGGCCGTGGCCGCCGTCAGCTTGCCGTTCTCGGCGATCAGCTTGACGTTTCTGATGCCGTCGAGGCTGACGTCGAAGCGGATGCCCTCGTCGATGTAGTGGGTGTCGGTCGAGCCGTCGGCACGGGTGATCTCGAGCGGGATGATCTCGTCCTTGAATTGGCCTGCTTGCGTGGCGGCAATCGCGCGCTGATGGCTGTTATAGGCGTATTCGTCGAGCTCATCCTTCGAGAGTCCGTACTTCTCCGCCATCATTTCCGCGCCGGTGAACTGGCTGAACTGGATGTTCGGATAGCGGCTCTCGATGCCAGGGCTCTTGTAGTGCCCGAAGCCGTTCTTCGCCGGAAGCGTGGAGGAGAGACCCATCGGCACCCGGGTCATCGACTCCACGCCGGCGGCGATCACGACATCCATCGCGCCGGACATCACCGCCTGCGCGGCGAAGTGGAGCGCCTGCTGCGACGAGCCGCACTGCCGGTCGATCGAGGTGCCGGGCACGCTCTCCGGCAGCTTCGACGCCAGCACCGCGTTGCGCGCGATGTTGGTGGACTGCTCTCCGGTCTGCATGACGCAGCCCATGATCACGTCCTCGACCTGGTCCGGCGCGGCGCCGGAGCGCTCGACCAGCGTATCCAGCACCTTCGCGGCGAGATCGGCCGGATGCCAGCCGGCCAGACGGCCACCCTTGCGGCCGCCGGCCGTGCGTGCGGCCGCGACGATGTAGGCTTCCGCCATGACGTGTCCTCCCTAGACTTGGTGTTCGTGATTGCGCGCGATTTAAATGCTCCGATGTCGGTTAGTCAATCGATCAATTAACTCTTGAGATCAACTCCGGCTTCGGCTTATCTGCCGCGATCAATTGCGAGATGCGTCTTGGGACCTCAGCTCCAGAACAGCGTGCCGGAAAAGCTTCCCGCGGGACGGAATGCCACCGCGGAGAAGCTGCTGGACGCAGCGAGCGAGCTGATGATTCAGAGGTCCTCGATCGAAATTTCGCTCAGCGACATCGCCCAGAAGTCCGGCGCCAACGCCGCCCTGGTCAAATATCATTTCGGCAACAAGGACGGGCTGCTGTTGGCGCTGCTCGCCCGCGATGCTGCGACCGAGGTCGCCAATCTCGATTATCTGCTGGCCCAGCCGCTTGCGCCGACGGCCAAGCTCAAGCTGCACATCAGCGGCATCATCCGCGCCTATCACCGGTTTCCCTACATGAACCGGCTGATCCACTATCTGCTGCACGAGAGCAGCGCCGAAGCCGCGGATGAAGTGTCGAAGTTCTTCGTCGCGCCGCTGTTGGATTTCCATCGCCGACTGATCGAGGAGGGCGTCGCCAAGGGCGAGTTCCGCGCCGTGGATCCGGTGCTGTTCTATACCAGCCTGATCGGCGCCTGCGATCATCTGTTCTTCGGCCGCCACGCGATGTCGCGCGCGATCGGCGTCGGCCCGGTCACCGATGATGTCTGCCGTCAGTACATCGCCCACATGGAGGCGCTGATCTGCGGCGGAATATTGAAGAGGGCGAATGGCGAATAGGGAGTAGCGAATAGAGGTTCGCCCTATTCGCTACTCACCATTCGCTATTCGCAAACAAAAAACGTCCAAGGAGGAAGCGTATCATGCAGTTGAACAACGTTGCCGTTCTCATCACCGGCGGTGGCTCGGGCCTGGGCGCCGCCACGGCGCGCGCCATGGCTGCCAAGGGCGCCAAGATCGCCGTGCTCGACCAGAGCAAGGAGAATGCGGAGAAGGTTGCCGCCGAGTTGAAGGGCGTCGCCATTCATGCCGACGTGACCGACGAGGAGCAGGTCAAGGCCGGCCTCGCCAAGGCCGAGGCGGCGCATGGCGTCGCCCGCGTGCTGGTCAACTGCGCCGGCATCGGCGGCTCGCAGCGCATCGTCGGCAAGGACGGCGTCTATCCGCTCGCGAAGTTCGCCCGCATCATCAACGTCAACCTGATCGGCACCTTCAACGTGCTGCGGCTGTTCGCCGAGCGCCTCGTCACCGCCGAGCCGATCGGCGAGGAGCGTGGCGTCATCATCAACACGGCCAGCGTCGCGGCCTATGAAGGCCAGATCGGCCAGATCGCCTATTCGGCCTCGAAGGGCGGCGTCGTCGGCCTGACCTTGCCGGCCGCGCGCGACCTCGCCAGCCAGAAGATCCGCGTCAACACCATCGCGCCGGGCCTGTTCCTGACGCCGCTGCTGATGGGCCTGAACGAGGAGGCGCGCAAGAGCCTCGGCGCCCAGGTGCCGCATCCGGCCCGTCTTGGCGACGCCTCGGAATACGGCAACCTCGCCGTCCACATCGTCGAGAACCCGATGCTGAACGGCGAGACCATTCGCCTCGACGGTGCCATCCGCATGGCGCCGCGCTAGCGGCAAGCTCCGCTGTCGTCCCGGCCTTGCGCCGGGACCCATACTCCGCGGCGTCTGAAACAGGCAATCTGACAGACGCCGTAGGTACAACACAAGCCGGTGGCTATGGATCCCGGCGTTCGCCGGGATGTTACTAAGGGTGGAGCGCGCGTCATGTCCCAACCGCTGCTGATCGAGCACGACAATGGTGTCGACCGGGTGACGCTCAATCGTCCGGACAGCCTCAACGCGCTCGATCCGGCGCTGATCGACGCGCTCAATGCCTATTTCGAAAGCCTGCAGCGCAATCGTACCACGCGGGTCGTCGTGCTGAAGGGCGCCGGCAAGAACTTCTGCGCCGGGCTCGATCTGAAAGCCGCGATGCAGCGGCGCGGCGGTGTCAATGAGCCCCCTGGCGTCACCGAGTCGTTGGATTCGCAGCGGCGCATCGCCGATATCGTGATGCTGATGCGGCGCTGTCCGCAGCCGATCATTGCGCTGGTGCAGGGCGCAGCCGCCGGCGGCGGCTTCGCCCTGGCGCTCGCGGCCGACATCCGCATCGCGTCGCGCTCGGCGCGGATGAACTGCGCCTTCATCAAGCTTGGCTTAGGGGGCTGCGACATCGGCACCAGCTACTTCCTGCCGCGCCTCGTCGGCGTCTCCGTCGCGTCTGAGCTCATTCTCACCGGCCGCTTCATCGGCGCCGAGCGCGCGCTCATGGTCGGGCTGGTGTCGGAGATCGTCGAGGACGATATGCTCGAGAGCGCGGCCGTGCCGTTCATCGAGGCGATGATGACCGCATCGCCGGTCGGTCTTCGACTGTCGAAAGAATGCCTCAACATGAGCGTCGATGCGTCGTCGATCGAAGCCGTGATCGCCATGGAGGATCGCAACCAGGTGCTGTGCAGCCGCTCCGAAGATTTCAAGGAAGGTATTCAAGCCTTTCTTGAGAAGCGAAAGCCGGTCTATACCAACCGCTAGATATCAAGATCCGCAAAGGACGATATTTCGGGAGACGCAAAATGGACGGGACGGCAGCGAAGGTGCTGGAGAAGCCGGCATTCCGCAAGGTCAATTGGCTGGCGCGCGACATCGATGTCATCAGGCGCGGTGACGGCGTCATCGTCATCAAGTCGCGCATTCCGCTGCAGGCCTATGAGCCGCATTTGGCGGCGCCGCTCGCCCGCTGGGCCAGGGAGGCGCCGACGCGGACCTGGCTCGCGCAACGCGGCGGGGCCGAGCGGCAGTGGCGCAAGCTGTCCTATGCCGAGGCCAAGCGCACCGTCGACGGGCTGACGCAGGGTCTGCTCAATCTGAAACTCGACGGCCGCCCGGTCGCGATCCTCTCCGGCAATTCGATCGAGCATGCGCTCATCACCATGGCCGCGATGCAGGCCCGTTCGCCGGCCGCTCCGGTGTCGCCGGCCTATTCGTTGATGAGCCATGATCATCTCAAGCTCAAATATCTGTTCGGGCTGGTGAAGCCGGGCGTTGTCATGGTGCAGGACGGCCCGACCTTCGAGAAGGCGCTGAAGGCGCTCGATCTCGACGGCGTCACCGTCATTCATGTCGTGCGTCCGTGCGAGGGCATCCCCAGCGTCAGCTTCGCCGATCTCGCCGCGACGCCGGCGACACCGGAGGTCGAGGCCTCGATCGCGCAGATTACGTCCGAGACCGTCGGCAAGCTGCTGTTCACCTCCGGCTCGACCGGCATGCCGAAGGCCGTCATCAACACGCAAGCGATGATGTGCGCCAATGCGGCGATGATGATGCAGACGCGCCCGCGCGGACCGGAGGCGCCGATCTCCACCGTGCTCGACTGGATGCCATGGAATCACACCATGGGCGGCAATGCGCTGTTCAATCCGCTCTTGATCGAGGGCGGCACGCTCTACATCGACGACGGCCGGCCGATGCCCGGCATGTTCGACGAAACCATCCGGAACCTGCGCGAGGTGTCGCCGACCTATTACGCCAATGTGCCCGCCGGCTATGCGGCGCTGGCGGCGGCGATGGAGAAGGACGACGCGCTGTGCCGCTCCTTCTTCAAGGATCTGGGCATCATGGCCTATGGCGGCGCGCGGCTGCCGGACGATCTGTACGAGCGCATGCAGGCGCTGGCGGTCAAGACCACCGGCGAGCGCATCGTGTTCTACACCGGCTGGGGCTCGACCGAGACGGCGCCGACCTCGACCGGCACCTATTGGAACACGGAGCGGGTCGGGCTCATCGGCCTGCCGTTCCCCGGCGTCGAGCTGAAGATGGTGCCGACCGGCGACAAGTACGAGCTGCGCCTGCGCGGCATCAACGTGATGCCCGGCTATTTCGGCCAGCCCGAGCTGACGAAGAAGGCGTTCGACGAGGAAGGGTTCTACTGCATCGGCGATGCCGGCGTGTTCGTCGATCCCAATGACCCGGCGCAAGGAATCATCTTCGCCGGCCGCGTGGTCGAAGATTTCAAGCTCACGACAGGCACCTTCGTCCATGTCGGCTCGCTGCGGACGGATGCGATCGCAGCCGCAACGCCGGCGATCCACGATGCGCTGGTGACGGGGCAGGACCGCGAATATGTCGGTCTCCTGGCCTGGCCCAATCTGCACGCCTGCCGCCAGTTGGTCGGTGATCCCAATGCGACGTTCGAGGATGTGGTGAAGCATCCTGCCGTGATCGACTGCGTCCGCCGTGGTCTCGAAGCCCATAATAAAGAGTGCGAGGGCGCGACCAGCCGGCGCATCGGCCGCGCCATGTTGATGGTCGAGCCGCCCTCGATCGACGGTCATGAGCTGACCGACAAGGGCTACATCAACCAGCGCGCCGGTCTCGAACGCCGCGCCGCGCTGGTCGAGCGGCTCTATGCGGCCGAGCCCGACAGCGACGTGATCGTGCTGTGATGACGCATTTTGAAACCGTCATTCCGGGGCACTCGCGCAGCGAGTGAACCCGGAATCCAGAGATAAATCAGATCGAGATTCCGGGTTCGATGCTGCGCATCGCCCCGGAATGACGATCAGGAAGCAGGTGAGGCCATGAACTTCGATTTCTCCGACGACCAGAAGCAGCTGCGGGACCAGGCGCGGAAGTTCCTCGCCGAGAAGTGTCCGCCCAAGGCGGTGCGTGTCGTGCTCGACGGCAAGGAGCCGTATGACCGCGCGCTGTGGAAAGGCTTTGCCGAGATGGGCTTCCTCGGCGTCGCCATTCCGGAAGAGTACGGCGGCGCGGGCGCCGGTCATCTCGAGCTCTGTGTGATCGCCGAGGAGGTCGGCCGCGCGCTGGCGCCGGTGCCGTTCTCGTCCACGGTCTATCTCGCGGCGGAGGCGCTGATGCTGGCCGGCAGCGATGCGCAGAAGCAGACCTGGCTGCCGAAAATAGCGAGCGGCGAGGCAATCGGCACGCTGGCGCTGTTCGAGGGCACCGGTAATCCGTCGCCGAAAGCGATCAAGTGTGAGGCCGCCAACGGTGTGCTCAACGGCACCAAGAAGCCGGTCGCCGACGGCGCCATCGCCGATCTCATCATCGTTGCCGCGCGTACCGGCTCGACCGGCCGCGACAGCGACATCTCGCTGTTCCTGGTCGACACCAGGGCGGGCGGTGTCGAAGCGAAGGCGCTGACCAATCTCGATCCGACCCGCGGCCAGGCCGAGCTCACCTTCAAGAACTGCAAGGCGGAGCCGCTCGGCGCGGCCGGCGAGGGCTGGAGCATCATCACCCAGGTGCTCGATCGCGCCGCGGTGCTCACCGCCTTCGAGCAGGTCGGCGGCTCCGACCGCGCGTTGGAGATGGGCCGCGACTACGCGCTCGACCGCATCGCCTTCGGCCGGCCGATCGGCTCGTTCCAGGCGGTCAAGCACATGCTCGCGGACATGTACGTGTCCGCGACCTTGGCGCGCTCGAATTCCTATTACGGCGCCTGGGCGCTCTCGACCAACGCTCCTGAGCTGCCGGAGGCCGCGGCCTCAGCGCGCATCAGCGCGACGCAAGCCTTTCAACACTGCGCCAAGAACAACATCCAGGTTCATGGCGGCATGGGCTTCACCTGGGAGTTCGACTGTCACATGTACTACCGACGCGCCAACGCGCTCGCGCTCGGTCTCGGCAGTCTGTCCTATTGGGAGGACCAGCTGATCGACCGCATGCGCAAGCGCAATGCGGCGTGAGGCAAGGTGAGAACTCGTAGGGTGGGCAAAGCGAAGCGTGCCCACCATCGCGTCATGTGATTGCAACGGTGGGCACGGCGCGCTGCGCCTTTGCCCACCCTACGAAAGCAGGGTTTGACCATGAACTTCGATGACACCCCGCAGGAGGCTGCATTTCGCGCCGAAGCCCGCGCCTGGATCGCGGCCAATGCGCCAAAGCAGTATGAGGACGAGCTGCGCGCCTCCTCGCTCGGCCGCGTCGCGCTGAAGGACGCCAATATCCTCGACGTCGCCAAGGCTTGGCAGAAGAAGAAGGCGGAGGCCGGCTGGGCCTGCCTGCATTGGCCGAAAGACTATGGCGGCCGCGGCGCCTCGCCGATCGAGCGCGTGATCTGGCAGCAGGAGGAAGGGCCGTTCGGTAAGCTCTCCGGCATGTTCATCATCGGCCACGGCATGTGCGGCCCGACCATGATGGCCTACGCTTCCGAGCAGCATAAGCGTGAATATCTGCCGCCGCTCGCGTCGGGAGAGAAGGTCTGGTGCCAGCTGTTCTCCGAGCCGGCCGGCGGCTCCGACGTCGCCGGTTTGCGCACCCGCGCCGAGAAGCGCGGCGACGAATGGGTGATCAACGGCCAGAAGATCTGGACATCCGGCGCGCATTACTCCGACTACGGCATCCTGCTGACGCGCACCGATCCCACGGTGCCGAAACACAAGGGGCTCACCATGTTCTTCCTGGACATGAAGAGCCCGGGCGTCGAGATCAGGCCGATCAAGCAGGCCAGCGGTCACTCCGATTTCAATGAGGTCTATTTCACCGACGTCGTGATCCCGGACTCGCAACGGCTCGGCGCCGTCAATGACGGCTGGAACGTCGCGCTGACAACGCTGATGAACGAGCGGATGTCGATCGGCGCCGGTGTCTCCACCGGTTTCCCGGAGCTGTTCGACTTCTGCTCGAACGTCATGCTCGATGATCGGCCCGCGATCGAGGACCGCAACGTTCGCTCCAGGCTGGCGAACTGGGCGGTGAAGGCGAGCGGACTGAAATACACCAGCATCCGCGCCATCTCGGCGCTGTCGAAGGGCGAGCGGCCGGGACCTGAGAACTCGATCGGCAAACTCGTCGCCGGACCAATGATCCAGGACGTCGCGGCTTACGTGCTGGACCTGCAGGGCGCGGCCGGCGTGCTCAGCGGTCCCGAGGCCGAGCTCGCCGGAAAATTCCAGGCGATGCTGCTGCGCGCGCCCGGCACCCGCGTCGAAGGCGGCACCGACGAGATCATGCGCAACATCATCGCCGAGCGCGTGCTCGGGTTGCCGGGTGACATCCGTGTCGACAAGGACGTGCCGTTCAATCAGGTGCCGACCCGGGGACGAAACTAACACGTGCAGTCGTAGGGCGGGTTAGCGCAGCGTAACCCGCCGTCAGCTCGTACAACGCTGATCAAGTGGCGGGTTACGTCTTCGGCCAACCCGCCCTACGCATCGGGAGTGAGGGTTAGATCATGAATTTCGACGACACCCCGCAGGAAGCCGCTTTTCGCGACACCGCGCGCGCTTGGATCGCGGCCAACGCGCCGAAGGAGCTGGAGGAGGAGCTGGCGAGCTCCTCGCTCGGGCGTATCCGGCTCAAGCATGCCGACATCGTCGAGGTCGGCAAGGCCTGGCAGAAGAAGAAGTCCGCTGCCGGTTGGGCCTGCCTGCACTGGCCGAAGGAGTATGGCGGCCGCGGTGCGACCCCGATCGAGCGCGTGATCTGGCAGCAGGAGGAGGGCGTCTACGGCAAGCTGACGCAGCCGTTCCAGATCGGCGAGGGCATGTGCGGCCCGACCGTGATGGCCTATGGCAGTGAGGACCACAAGCGGCGCCATCTGCCCAAGCTCGCTTCCGGCGAGGAGATCTGGTGCCAGCTGTTCTCCGAGCCGGCGGGCGGCTCCGACGTCGCGGGTCTGCGCACCCGCGCCGAGAAGCGCGGCGACGACTGGCTCATCAACGGCCAGAAAATCTGGACCTCGGGCGCGCACTACTCGGATTTCGGCCTGCTGATCACGCGCACCGATCCCAACGTGCCCAAGCACAAAGGCCTGACGATGTTCTTCCTGGACATGAAGAGCCCGGGCGTCGAGGTCCGCCCGATCAAGCAGGCCAACGGGATGCAGGAGTTCAACGAGGTCTATTTCACCGACGTGGTGATCCCGGACAGCCAGCGGCTCGGCGCGGTCGGCGACGGCTGGAACGTGTCGCTGACCACCTTGATGAACGAGCGCTTGTCGATCGGCGCGCGGCTCGCCACCGGCTTCCCGGAGATGTTCGAGTTCTGCGCCAATCTGATGACCGAGAGCGGACTCGCGATCGACGATCGCGCCACGCGCTCGAAACTGGCGTCGTGGGCGGTCAAGGCCAGCGGGCTGAAATACACGAGCTATCGCGCGATCTCGGCGCTGTCCAAGGGCGAGCGGCCGGGACCTGAGAATTCCATCGGCAAGCTGGTCGCCGGCGTCATGCTGCAGGACATCGCCACCTATGCCATGGATCTCGAAGGCGGCGCCGGCGTGCTGACCGGCGCGGACGAGGCGGTGACGCAGGGCCAGTTTCAGCAGATGCTGCTGACCTCGCCCTCGATGCGCATCGCCGGCGGCACCGACGAGATCCTGCGCAACATCATCGCCGAGCGCGTGCTCGGCCTGCCCGGCGATATCCGTGTCGACAAGGACGTGCCGTTCAACAAGGTGCCGACCAAGGGGCGGAGCTAGTCCACGGCATCACGACGACTGTCATTCCGGGGCAAGGCCGCAGGCCTTGAACCCGGAATCTCGATGTCGGCTTGGGTGTATTCTGAACAATGTCGAGATTCCGGGGGCGACCGCCCCGGAATGACGGGGTGTGGAGGGCGAGCACAACGCGAGCGCCTCCGATCGAACTGTACGGAAGGTTGTCATGTCATCAGCGGCGCCAAAGTCAGAGCAAGATCCCATCACCATTCTCGAAGAGCTGATGGCCGCGCGCTTCTCCTGCCGCAGCTTCCGCGCGGAGCCCGTGTCGCGCGCCACCATCGCGCGCATCCTGGCGGCGGCGCAGAAAACCGCGTCCTGGTGCAACAGCCAGCCCTGGCAGGTCGAGATCACGTCGGGCCCGGCGACCGAGGCTTTCCGGAAGGTGATGTATGCGGCGGCCTCCAGCGGCAAGCCGCCGTCAGGCGACTTCCCGTTTCCGCGCGAATACACCGGCGTCTATCTGGACCGGCGGCGCGAGAGTGGTTTCCAGCTCTACAACGCGCTCGACATCCCGCGCGGCGACAAGGCCGGCTATGCCCGGCAGGCGCTGCAGAACTACAACTTCTTCGGCGCGCCGCATGTGGCGATCATCCACAGCGACGAGGCGCTCGGCACCTACGGCGCGATCGACTGCGGTGGCTACGTCACGAGCTTCATGCTGGCGGCGCAGGCGCTCGGCATCGCCACCGTGCCGCAGGCGGCGCTGGCATTTCATTCCGACGTGGTGCGGCAGCATTTCGGATTAGGTGACGACCGCAAGGTGGTCTGCGGCATCTCGTTCGGTTATCCCGATCTCGGTCACAAGGCGAACTCCTACCGCACCAGCCGCGCCGCGGTTGCCGAGACGGTCCGATTTCACGACGAATAACTTCGCGTCCGTAAGTCGTGCGCGCGTATTTGTTGCCGGCGGAGTTCCGTTTTGCGGGACTCCGGACGGGGCAGGACGACCCACGAGTCCCTTTTTGTAAACCGAGTTTGCTGAACAGGGAGCAGCTCGGGCGGCGGTGCCATGATTTTGCCGAGCTGTCGTCCACGTTCGGCGAGCGCGTTTCGGCAACGATGCTCGCGCTCTCCTGCCCGACCTTCACATCGAAAGCCGCTCTGAAATCAACAGTTTGTCCGCAATCCGCCAATCGAGGCTCACTGCTGCGGGGACCGGAGGGGTGGCGAGGGTCGGTGCAGGAGCGCTAGTGGTTGCTGTTGCTCGATTTGGGCGCGCATTTTTCCCTGAGCTCGTGGGCTTCAAGCAATGATATTGACAAAATCCTCTCCAACATTTTGAGTTGCATTGCCCGAGCGTCAACGATGCAAAATTGTAGTAGCTCGATGATCTTCTCGATTGAAGGTTCAGTCACGGCTCAAAACCTGAAGTGTCAGCGATGGATTCCATGAATACGCCCTCCAACCTTTACGTCCTCGAGGTGGATGAGGCGACGCTCCTTGGTCACCGCCTCTTGAAGGCTTTCCATAAGCTCAGGCTGAAGCGGCACCGGGAACAGCTCATTGCGCTGGCTGAGCGGCTCGTGGAAGATGAAGAAAGATATCCGGCAGGGCCTGGCGGCTGACGTCTTCGAGTCCTTGCCACGTCAGCGTCGGCCGCGTCAGGCCGATCTGCTTGCAGAGTGACTTCCACGTCGTTTCATCGCAGTCGACGAGCACGGCCATTACCGACATCCCATCCATCATGTGAGGTACGCCGAGCGGCCGCGCCTTCCAGCCGCACTTCTCGAACCGCGGCAGCCACCAGGTTTCAAGCACGATCGAAAAGCCGGTCAACCCGATCGAGATGCCGTACTCCATGATCGCAGTCAGCAGCAGCATGTCGATCCGCGGGCCCGCATGCTCGCCGCGGCGCTCGGGGATCACGAAGATGCGCGACAGCTCGTAGACGTCCGGGCGCTGGATCGTGCCGCGCAGATTCAGATACGGGAAGATGTCGCTCATCAGCGTCGGCATCAGCGTTGGCACCGCGCGCATCGAGCCGATCAACTGGCCGTTGTCGATGCAGAACAGATAGACCGAATCCTCGGTGTCGAACTGATCGATCTCGCGCCCGTCGGGACGATCGAGCGCCGTCCACTTGCGCTGCTTGACGTAAATCTCGTGGCGCAGCCGATAATACGGATCGAAATATTTCTCGTACAGAGCGCGATTATCTTTTCGAACGACATGAATCTCAGGCATCGAAACCCCCGGTCGTCTGAATCAAATTGGGGTTTGCAGATTGCCGATGCGCTCGAATTGATCCAGTGGGAGAAACGCCAGATCAGATCGAGATCTCGCCGTTGACAAGAGCGGTCGCAACCGTCGCCGTCTTGTTCTTGGTCGAAAGCTTGCGCTGCGCCTCCTCCAGATGCCAACGGACGTTGCGTTCGGAGACGCCGAGGATACGCGCCGTCTCCCACGCGGTCTTGCCGCGCGCCGCCCAGCTCAGCACCTCGGCCTCGATCCGCGACAGGCGTCGGCTTTGGTTGCTCGCGGCGGAGCGCGCCAATGCGCGCAGCCTGCTGTGCGTGAAGATGCTGATCAGGTGCAGCGCGCCCCGCGCGTCGGGGGCGAGATTCGGATTTTCGCCTGCAAGGCTGACGGCGCCCACGGCATCGTCGTAGTGGATGGGAACGCAGAAGCCTTCGTTCAACCGGAAGTCCTTCGCGCGCATCATCACCTCATGCGCGCCGGGCTCGTCCTCGCGGTTGTAGGGCACCTCCGTCCACGCGAATGGATTCAATGTCGAGATGCAGTGCCGCGGAATCGGATCGCAGCGGTGGAATTGCTCGCGCGCATACATGTCGAACCATTCCCGCGGCCAGCCGTTGGCGAGAATGGTCTGCTGCAGCGATTGGCCCGAGGTTGGCACGCCGGCCATGATGTAGGCGTGAAAGCCCAGGTCGCTGATCATCTTCTCGAACTGGGAGAGCACGCTTGCGCTGGTCTTCGACGCCTCGATCGCATCGACGTACTCCAGAGCTCGTCGTCCCCAATACGCGTCCATCACTTGCATGTGAAAGTCTCCGCCCGCGGTTCAAGCTAGCCACGGACAAAAAGCTGTCAACCGCAAATTGGAGGTTTAGGTCGATAGTTCGTTGAGCGTGTGTCAGAACACCGGCTGGATACAGACGTTTGCATGCAAAATTTATCAGTTCGGAGCGCAGCTGCGCTCAGAATCTTGGCATTCTCTTCTCTGCAAACGATTTCATGCCTTCGCGGATCTCGGCTCCACTCATGCTGTCCTGATGCCTGCGGCGAGCGGCCGCATCGTCGAGGGCTCCGCGGGCAAATTCGTTGATGGCGCGCTTCATGCCGCGCATGGCCGACGGAGCATTGCCGGCCAGAATGGCCGCCAGCCGGTCGACCTCCGCATCGAGCGCATCGGCCGCCACCAAGCCGGTGAGATAGCCGATGCGCAGCATTTCAGCCGCGTTGATCTTCTCCGCCGTCAGGAACAGACGCTTCGCATTGTCGATGCCGAGACGGGAGACGTAGCGCTTGATGCCGTTGGGGTAGTAGTGCAGCCCGAGCCGCGCCGCCGGCATGAACATCTCGCTCGTATCGACCCCGATCCGGAAATCGCAGGCCAGCGCCAGATCGGTCGAACCCCCGTAGACCCCGCCGTTGAGCCGGCAGATCGTTGGCAGAGCGAGGTCCTCCAGCCGGTCGACGACCTCTTCGAATGCCGGGCTGGAAGCCTCGGCCGTATCCGCCGGCGTTGCGCCGATGGCGCCAAGGTCGAAGCCGGCGCTGAAGGCGCGTCCGGTGCCGGTCAGTACCAGCACGCGCAAGGCGGGGTCGGCCTCGACCTGGTCGAACAGCGCCAGCAGCGCGCCGAGATCCTCCGGCTGCAGCCGGTTGAGATGGCGCGGACGGTTGAGCCGAATGGTGGCGCGGGCGCCGTCGATGGTCAGGAGGGGCTTGCTCGGCGCGTCATCGGCCTGGGTGGTCCGTCCGGTCGTCATGTCCTGTTCTCCATGGTTCGGCGCTTGGCCTCGGCATCGATGCTCTGCCCCAGATCGGGGGGGCGTGCCATCAGCACGCGGAAATCGACGAGGTCGAGGACCAGCAGCTTCGACAGCCCGGTCGTGCTGATGTCGGCCGAGCGCAGGTTGTTCCCGAGCAGCGCCATCTCGCCGAAGAACGCGCCCTCGCCGAGCCGGACCTTCTTGCCGGGAAGGTCGACCTCGACCTCGCCGGAGGCGATGAAATACATGCAGTCGCCCGGCTTGCCCTTACGGATCACGATGGCGCGCGGCGGCAGGTCGATGGTGCGCAGCATCTGCGCGACGTCGGCGATCGTGGAGGGCCCGAGGCTGGCGAAGAACGGTACCCTGCTGACCGATTCCCAGGTCTTCAGAAAGTTGTCGCGCCGGGTTTCCGCGGCGAAGGCGGTGGCCAGGATGCCGGTCCACAGGCCGAACACGCCGAGGCCGGAGATCATCACCGTGGCGGCGACCACCCGCCCGAGCGGCGTGATCGGCACCACGTCGCCATAGCCCGTGGTGGTGAGGGTCGCGACGGCCCACCATAGCGCGGACGGGATGGTGCCGAAGGTGGCCGGCTGCTCGTCGTGCTCGAGCGCGTATTCGGCGACCGATCCGAGAAACAGCACCAGCAGGAACAGCACCAGCACCGACAGCAGCGGGCGTGCTTCGACCACGAGCACCCGGCGGAGCTGGCGCAGGCCCGGGACGCCGGGGATCACCTTGAGCACCGCCAGCAGCCACGCGGTGCGTACCTCCGTGCCCGAGGCCAGCGCGACCGGCACGGCAAGGCCGGAGAGCGTGTCCAGCAGCCCCCGGCCCGACATCAGGTAGGCGGCGGCGCGATGCGCCCGCGCCGCCTGCTGAACCCGAACGGCCCATTCGACGACGAAAAAGACAAGGCATCCCCACAGCAGGGCGATGATCCAGCGCCGCCCGGCCTCGTAGGCCGGGTCCATCGTCAACAGCACCATGGCGCTCATGCCGAGCGCCACGGCCACATGGGCCGCTCTGGTCATGTTGCGTCCGGCCAACGCGGTGACGAATGCCGCCAGGGCAGGGTGCTGCGGTTTGGTCATGGGCGGCGGGCGTCAGTCGCTGGTCTCAGAGCCGCAGGAGATCGCGGCGGCGTCAAGGTGCCCCGATCGGGGAAATCCCGTCAACGATGCGGGTCGGTCGGTTGGGCAGCGTCATCCGGCAGGTCCAGCCGTTCTACTTCGAGCGGGGAATTTTTCCGTGCCGGCTCAAATACCGGTTCAAACGTCGTCTGATCGCCGTATATCAGAGGTCGGCATGGACACGCTAAATTAGGCAAAAGGAGGCCGGAACCGAGCGTCCGCCCTCCCGCGTCCCAAGAGTCTGGTTGATCCCGATGGATACCTCACACCTGGTCGAACATGCGGGCGCCGCCGGCAGCCTCTTCGCCTCGATCTTCGTGGTCGCCACGCTGTCGATGCGGACGATGATTCCGCTGCGGGTTTTCGCCATCCTCACCAACATCGTCCTGATCGCGACTGCGGTGCCGATGCACAACTATCCGGTCCTGATCCTGCACGGGGTGCTGCTGCCGCTCAACAGCTACCGGCTCCACCAGATGCTGCAGCTGGTCCGCGACGTGAAGCAGTCGGTCAACAGCGACCTCTCCATGGAATGGCTGAAGCCGTTCATGACCGAGCGCAAATGCGGTCCCGGCGAGGTGCTGTTCTACAAGGACGAGAAGGCCGACAGCATGTACTACATCGTCAGCGGCCGCTTCCGCCTGGTCGAATCCGGTATCGAGCTGCCGGTCGGTGCGATCGTCGGCGAGTTCGGCATGATCTCGCCGTCCAATACGCGCACGCAGACACTGGAATGCGTCGAGGGCGGCCTGATCCTGTCGGTCTCCTACGACCAGGTCGAGCAGCTCTACGTCCAGAACCCCGCCTTCGCCTTCTACTTCCTGCGCCTCGCCAGCGCCCGGCTGTTCCAGAACATCGAAACGCTCGAGCGGCGTCTGGCGCAACAGACCACCGCGCCGGCGCCCGTCGCCAAGCCGGCGTGATCCGGGAGCCTGAAGCCCAGTGAAAAGCGTCCGATCCTCGCTGCGATATCTCTTCGCCGACGTCATCGGCGGCGACGATGGCGAGCCGCCTTTTCTGCCTCAGGGCCTTCCTGACGCCGCCGTGCCGGCGGTGAGCGATGGCATCCATCTGCTGATGGAGTATCAGGGCGCGAGCTACGCGCAGCTCTATGTCGATCGCATCAAGCGGTTCGTGCGCAGATCGAACGTCGATGCCGGCATGCTGTCCGAGATCGCGCAGCTGCTGGCCGCCCGCATGGCCTATGAGGATCCGATCCGGATCGCCCAGCTCAGATTGATCAGCCTCGACATGGGGCGGCGCCCGGGGGGGCGCGAGAGCGACGACGTCAGGAGGTTCCGCCTCGACGAGCTGATCGGTGCGCTGCCGCAAGCCGTGGCGGAATCGTTGCTGGCGGTCTTCGAGCAGATCGGCTGGCTGGGTCGGCGCCGGGTCAAGGTCCGCTTTTCGGTCCGATCGCGGCTCGCCGTTCGCCGCCTCAAGCTGATGGCTGGCCTGCGGCGCTGGCGGCTGCAGTCGGTGCGCTATGGCGAGGAGCGCGCCTGGGCCGAGCGGTGGCTGCACATGATCGCGCGCGCGTTGGACAAGCAGCCTGCGGCGGCGCCCGCCGTGATCGCGACGGCGACCATGATCCAGGGGCAGGGCGACGGCTACCGGCAGGGTCTCGCCGATTGGCATGCCATCATCGATGGCCTGGCCAAGCCCACCTTCGATGGCGTCCTGCCGATCTCGGATCTTGCCTCCGCCATCGCCGAGGCGCGCGCCGTTGCGCTGGCAGAGCCGGGACAGGGGGCGCTGAAGCGGACCATCGCGCAGATCCGGGCGAGGGCGCTCTCAGTGCCGAAGGCCAACGCCGCGGAATGACGCCGCCGCAGCGACGGTTGCCGCGGCGTGGGTAACCTTACCCCCGGCGGGATTGCCGCGAAGGGTAGCAGGGTGCGATTTGAAGTTCCCTTTCGCGTGCAATTCGCTACCGGAGATGTCATAAGCGTCGCATACGCGTCGAATTGGCCGGGTATTCTCATCAGATTGCGCTGAACGCCTCCAGTTCCCCGTGCGTCCAAGGTTGGGTTCCAAGGGTCAGTCGTAGCGAGAGCGTCAGCTTTGTCTTTTCCCTCTTTGTCGTCGCAGGTTCCGGTTGGTGCGCTGGTCGGCTGGATGCTGCTGCTGACCTTCAAGCACATCATTGGCGACTTCGTGCTGCAGAACGCCTGGATGGCCTATGGCAAGGACCAGCGGAAGGGCTGGGCGCTGCCGCTGTTGGTGCACTGCCTGATCCATCTCGCCGTCGCCATGGTCCTGATCCTGATCGTCGCGCCGAGATTCTGGTTCGTCGCCGTGATCGACTTCGCCATTCACATCACCATCGATCGCCTGAAGGGCATCTGCTCGTCGCGGTTCGGCATGAATACCGAGCACCCCTGGTTCTGGACCCTGATCGGCGTCGATCAGGCGCTGCATCACCTCACCGGCTTCGGGCTCTCGATCTTCATGGCCGCGAACGGCTGAGCCCGGCCACGGCGCGTCTCGGCGCGCCGGCCGCGGCAGCCCCCGTGTCAAGCCGGGGGTGGGACGACCGTTCGGTTTGGTTAACCGACCGTTAGCGATTCGCGCTGCATCGTCGCGGCATGGCAATCAAACCGATGCTTCAAAGCCGCGATGCGTTCGAGAGCGATTCGTGCCCGGTCGGCGACGAGCTTCTCGGCGAGCTCTACCGTGCCGACGCCAACGGGCTGCCCGCGCTGGTCGAGAGCGTGTCCGCCGATGTGAGGGCCATGCTGGCGCTGTTCTGCTACAGGCGCACGCATCTTCACCCGCTGGCGATTGCGATTGCATCCACCTGCAGCGAGCAGGACCTGTCGCAGTTCGGCGGCCGGGTCGGATCGGCGCTGTATGCGCAATCCCGCGGGGGCCGGGCGGGTCCGGCCAGCACGACCTCGAGCCGCAAGCCGATCTCGCTGTCGACCAAGCCGCTCTCGGTGATGAAGCCGTTCGAGGACGATCTCGACGACAGCCCCGAGCCGGTCATGGCCTGACTCCCCGTCTTCCTTGCCTTTGGCTCAGGCGAGCACTTGCAGCCCGAACTTGCGCCGGGCCATCGCGCATTCGGCGTCACCGGGCATGCAGGTCCGGCACACCTCGGGGCGGATCGCGTAGATCCGGCACGCGACGGAACGCGCGATTTCGCCATCGAGCGCGCAGCAGCGGTCGCCGTCGCAGCGCATGCCCGACAGCCGCTCGTTGACCAGCTCCGCCGGGATGAGGTCGAGCGCGGCATCTTCCTCGATGGTGAAGCGCGGCCAGTTCGACGAATAGGCGCAGCACGCGCCGCAGCTCTGACAGGGGCTGACGTCAAGGTCATCGGGCATCGGTTCAGACATCCTTGGGAACCTCCCACACCAGGCTGCGCCGCCATTTGGCGCGCAGCGCCTCGCGCCTTTCCGGATATTTGTCGTCGAGATAGTCCGCCTCGACGACACGGTCGGTCCTGAAGCTGCGGAAGTCGTGGCGCAGCTCGCACCAGGCGGCGAGGATGCGGACGGCGTCATGATAGCCGATTGCGATCGGCCAGATCACGCGCTCGCTGTCGCGGCCCTGCTCGTCGCGATAGCGCAACCTGATCTTGCGGCCCTCGTGGATCTGCGAGCGTGTGCGCGCCATGTCGATGTGGTCCGGCTCGCGCATCCACGGCCGCGGGGCGCGACTCGCCGGCTCCAGCACGAACGGCCGCAGCCGCTCCGGCACGGTGTCGGCGATCTTGGCCATCAGGTCCTCCGCCGCGCGCGCCAGCACCGGGTCGGCGTTGACCGCGACCCATTGCGCGCCAAGCACCGCCGCCTCGATCTCGTCCGGCGTCAGCATCAAGGGCGGCAGATCGAAACCTTTCTCCAGGATGTAGCCCATGCCGGCCTCGCCGCGGATCGGCACGCGCTGGCCGATCAGGGTGGCGATGTCGCGATAGATCGTGCGCTTCGAGGTCTCGAGCTCGGCCGCGATCGCGTCCGCCGTCAAGGGGCGGCGCGTGCGTCTCAGCACCTGGATGATCTGGAATAGCCGGTCGGCGCGTCTCATGGTGTGTCCTGCATGGGCGAGCACCCCCGCCGATGCTGACAGGATGCTGGCAGCAGCCCGCCTTTATACCGGGTCAACAACGAGATTGAAGGGGTGATGTCGATGATGATGTTTTATGGCCTTGGCCTTGCCACCACGCTACTGCCGCTGCTGACACCATGGTGGCAGCAGCATGCTCGTAGCGTCCGGCGTCTGCTCAGGAAGTCGGGAGTGCTGTCATGATCACATTGTTCGGTTTGGGCGCGGGCTTCGGCCTGCCGGAGATCAGCCCCTTCGTCACCAAGACGGAGGTGCAATTGAAGATGGCGGGCCTCGCTTTTCGGAAGCAGCGGGCGATGCCGCCGGCGTCGCCGAAGGGGCAACTGCCCTTCATCGACGACGGCGGCGAGCTGATTGCCGATTCGACCTTCATCCGCGCCCATGTCGAGCGCAAATATGGCTTCGACTTCGATCATGGACTCGACGTGCGCCCGCGGGCGCAGGCCTGGGGGTTCGAGCGCATGATCGAGCATCACCTGTATTTCGCGCTGGTCGGAGCGCGCTGGGTCGATCCGGTCAACTTCGCCAAGGGGCCGGCGCATTTCTTCGACGGCGTGCCAGCCGACAAGCGCGAGAAGCTGCGCGAGGACGCGCAGTTTCGCGTCGCCGAGAACTACCTGATCTCCGGGCTCGGCCGCCATGCGCCGGATGAGGACGTCGATCTCGCAGCGCGCTCGCTGCGCGCGCTGTCGGTGCAGCTCGGCGACCGGCCCTATCTGATGGGCGACCGTCCGTGCGGCACCGATGCGACGGCGTTCGCCGTCATCGCCGGCATTCTCACCCCGTTCTTCGAATCTGAGCTGCGCCGGCGCACCGAAGGCTTTGCCAACCTCGTCGCCTATGCCGACCGGATGATGGCGCAATATTACCCCGAGTTCGAGTGGGGCGGGGCAGCCGAGGCGGCGTGAGCTGATCAGTCGAGTCCCACTCACCGTCATTCCGGGGCAAGGCCGCAGGCCTTGAACCCGGAATCTCGATGTCGTCTTGCGTTCGTTGTTAACAATCTCGAGATTCCGGGGTTCAATCGCCAGTGCGCCGCTGCGCACTGGCGGTTGCCCCGGAATGACTAACAAGCCAAAGGCGCGGCCCGCAGCGCGCAGGACCTAGGCGGAGGGCTTGCTCTCGCCCTTCAACTTCGCCAGCTCGGCCTCGAGCTCCGCGATGCGAGCATCGCGAACCGCCAGCGCTTCCGCGACGTCGGCCGCGTCGAACTTCTGCGGGATGTGCTGCGGGCAGTTGGTGTCCCACGCGCTGATCGTGAACAGGATGACGTGCTCGGGCCGCGCCTTGTAGCCCCTCGGCATCAGCGAGGCCGTCAGCGCGGCATCGTCCTCCACCACCCGCGCCGTCCCCCAGATCTTCACCCGGCGGCGATGCGCGTAGTCCATGATGAAGATGTAGGCGTGCGGGTTCTCCGACAGATTGCCCTGGGTGATATATTGCCGGTTGCCGCTGAAGTCGGCGAAGGCCAGCGTGTGGCTGTCCAGCACCTTGAGAAAGCCCTTCGGTCCGCCGCGGTGCTGGATGTAGGGCTGGCCGTCGGCCGAGGCGGTCGCGAGATAGAAGCTCGTGGCCTCGGCGAGGCGGCCGGCGAGATCGGCGTCGACCGCGTGGCGAAAGCCGCGGCTCTGCTCCACATGCGCGTAGCTCTCGCGCGACCCCTTGCGCGTCTGGATCGCCTTCACGGCGGGTGAGAACATGACATCGCCCGGTGCCTCGATGGATGTCTGGGTCATCGCAATGACTCCTTGTCGCTGCGGCAGTGACTGCCGCCATCCCGTCAATATGGTCCCAATCCCCCCGGGAAATAATCTGGCCAGTTGACATTGGATCGTTGCAGATGTTGCAATAATCCCATGGACCGCATCGACGCCATGCAGGCTTTCGTCACCGTCGCCGAGCTGAATGGCTTCGCGCCGGCGGCGCGCCGGCTCAAGCTGTCGCCATCGGCGGTCACCCGTTTGGTCGCCGCGCTCGAATCGCATCTTGGCGTCCGCCTGCTCCAACGGACGACGCGCTCGGTGACGCTGACCGATTCCGGACGACGCTATCTCGAACGCGCTGGCCGCATTCTGGCCGATCTGGCAGAGGCGGAGCGCGCCGCGGAGAGCGAGCGCCTGCAGCCGGTGGGGCGGTTGGTGGTCTCGGCGCCCGTCGGCTTCGGCCGGCTCCATGTCGGTCCTATCATGGCTGCGTATCTGAGCCGCTATGCCGAGGTCGCGGCCGAGCTGCGCCTCGAGGACCGCCAGATCAATCTGGTGGAGGACGGCGTCGACTGTGCCGTTCGTATCGGCCATCTCGGCGATTCGTCGCTCGTGGCCCGCCAGGTCGGCAGCATGCGCCGGATCGTGGTCGGCGCTCCCGCCTACTTCAAGGTCCATGGTGAGCCGCGGATGCCCGAGGCGCTGGCGAAGCACCAGACCATCCAGTTCGGCCCGTCCGACGAATGGCGCTTCGTCAAGGACGGCAGGGAGCTGCGGATTGCGGTCAGCCCGCGGCTCGTCACCAACAATGCCGACGCCGCGATCCAATATGCCGAGGCGGGCGGCGGCGTGACACGGGTGATGGCCTATCAGGCAGCGGACACGCTGCGCGGCGGCCGCCTCAAGCGGGTGCTGGCGAAATACGAGCCGCCGCCGCTCCCGATCCACATCGTGTTTCCGAGCTCCCGCCTGCTCTCCGCCAAAGTGCGCGCCTTCATCGACCTGATCACCGCAACCTGCGACTGGCGCTTCGGCTGAAAGCGACTACAACGCCACACCCCGTCATTCCGGGGCAAGGCCGAAGGCCTTGAACCCGGAATCCCGATGTTGTCTTGCCTCTGTTCTTCATCACCTCGAGATTCCGGGTTCAATCGACAACGCGCAGATGCGCGTTGCCGATTGCCCCGGAATGACGAGTGGATGCGATTGCGCCGACCTTGGTGCGACACTGGTCTTGATGCGAAAGACCGGCGGTTTCGATCACTCCTTCTTCGGCACCACCCGGAAGGTCGCGTTCGCACGCGCGATCACGGCGTCATCGGCCAGCACCAGGCTCTGCACGAAGCAGACGGTGCGCCCGCTCTTGATGACGTCGCTCTCGACGCTGAGCCACTGTCCGGTCCCGGCGCTGCCGATGTAGTCCACCGCGAGGTTGATCGTCACCAGCGACGCCTCCCAGCCAAGCGCCTGGGCGCAGCTATAGCCCATCGCATTGTCGGCCAGCGATGCGATCAGCCCGCCATGGATCAGCCCGCGCGAATTGGTGTGCGGCGTGGCGAGCCGCAGGCCGAGGATGACGGCCTTGTCGGTTTTCTTGGCGTAGAGCGGCTCCCAGGGATCGGTGAACGGGCTCTTGCGGAAATGCAGTTCGAATCCGGCGGGGATGCTGCTCATGCGTGTCTCGATCGTTGCTGGCAATGTCCGCAGTCAACGACATCAGCGCGGATTTTGCACCGCCTACAAAGTTTCAAACGCCTTTTGCGCGGGCGTTTGACGCGTTGCGCATCGGATGCACGGGATGGGCCGCGCGCGATGTCGCCGGGCGTCCGGTGCGGCCCTGCGGCAATTTCGTGGTGCGATACTCCCGCCGTACAATTTCGGGTGCAGGCGAGATCCTTAACGTGTTAATGAAATGGCCATGTGCCTGCAACTTTCGTCTGCCAGACTTGCGCTGGCGGGCGCGATAGGCTCCGCTTGGCGCGTGCACTGGTGGCCGACCTGCCGCCGGCGCTTGCAATGATGCTTATATGCTATAACAATGAAGCAAAGGGCCCTCGAAGGTCCACTGATGGAGGAGACGATCCCGATGAGGAAGACGCTTCTGGCGTTGGCGCTGGCTGCCGGTGTGACCCCCGCGCTCGCGCAGGACAAGACGTTCGAGCTGAAGATTTCGCACTGGGTGCCGGCGAGCCATCCGCTGCAGAAGGCGCTGGAGGATTGGGCGGCGTCGGTGGAGAAGGCCTCGGGCGGCACCATCAAGGGCAAGGTGTTCCCGGCCCAGCAGCTCGGCAAGGCCTTCGACCATTACGACATGGCGCGCGACGGCATCGCCGATGTCACTTATGTGAATCCCGGCTATCAGCCCGGCCGTTTCCCGATCATCGGCGCCGGCGAGTTGCCGTTCCTGATCTCCGACGCCAAGGGGGGCTCGGAAGGTTTGGACGCGTGGTATCGCAAATATGCCGAGAAGGAGATGAAGGACGTCAAGTACTGCCTCGCCTTCGTCCACACGCCGTCGGCTTTCCACACCCGCACCAAGAAGGTCGTCGTGCCCGACGACGTCAAGGGCATGAAGATCCGCCCGGCCGATGCGACGATCGCCAATTTCGTCACCCTGCTCGGCGGCACCAACGTGCAGTCGTCGGCACCGGAAGTGCGCGACATCATCGAGCGCGGCGTCGCTGATGGCGTCACCTTTCCGGCGGGCTCGCTGGTGCTGTTCGGCGTCGACAAGGTCACGAAGTACCACATGGATGCGCCGTTCTACGTGACGACCTTCGTCTTCGTCATGAACAAGGACAAGTACAACCAGATGTCGGCGACGCAGAAGAAGGCGATCGACGACAACTGCAACACGGAAGCCGCCGGCCGGGTCGGCGAGCCCTGGGGCAAGTTCGAGGACGCCGGCGTCGACAAGATCAAGGCCGAGTCCGGCCAGGAGGTCTACAAGCTGACGCCGGAGCAGACCGCTTCGTGGAAGAAGGCCTCCGAGCCGCTCTTCAAGACGTGGGCCGATGGCGTCAAGAAGACCGGCGTCGACGCCGAGGCCGCCATGACCGAGCTGAAGGCCTCGCTCGCCAAGTACAAGGCGCTGGCGCAGTAGCGGTCGAGATCATCGCAGATGCCGCGCCTCCCGCCTCATTCCGATGGATGCGGCAACAGGCGCGCCCTCGACGCGCGCTCCGATCCACCTCGCCCCGCTTGCCTCACCCCAACCCTCTCCCCGCATCCGCCTTCGCTCTTCGAGCTACGGCGGACAAGAGCGGGGCGAGGGGGCCCACCGCCTGCTGAGCAACAGCTCGCGCTCAATCTTCAGGTCTACGACTAAGATCAAACGGGGACGCCATGCAGCGCGCCTTCATGGACCGGATCATCGACGGGATCGAGTGGATCGCCGCGTTCTTCGTCGGCATCGTCGCGCTCGACATCTTCCTGTCGGTGCTGCTCCGCAACACGCTGAACTATTCGATCCCCGATTCCTTCGACATCGGGCGGATGCTGCTCGGCATCCTGATCTTCTGGGGAATCGCCGCGACATCGTACCGCGGCACCCACATCACCGTGGATCTGATCTGGGGCAATGTCGGCCCGCGCTATCAGCGCTGGATCGACATCTTCGCAACGCTGGTGCTGCTGTTCGTCGTCACGGTGCAGACCTGGACCCTGTTCGACAAGGTGCGCGGCACCTATGAGGACAACGTCCTCACCTTCGATCTGCACATGCCGACCTGGCCGTTCTTCGCCATCGCCTGGATCGGCGACGTTTCGGCGGTGCTCCTGATCGCCATCCGGACCTATCGCCTGATTTTCCACCCCGAGGAGATTCATGACCCTCAAGTCAAGCCCACGGAGTAGCGCCGCATGAGCACGGATGCGGTTGCCGTCATCGGCTTCGTTGCGCTGTTTGCGCTGATGCTGCTGCGCGTGCCGGTGGGCATGGCGATGGGGCTCGTCGGCGTGTCCGGCTTCGCCTATCTCGTCAACGGCACGGCGGCGTTGAAGCTGGTCGGCCAGACCTCGATGCGCACGGTCACGGACTACACGTTCGGCGTGATCCCGATGTTCCTGCTGATGGGAACGTTCGTGTCCAACTCGGGCATGAGCCGCGAGCTGTTCCGCGCCGCCAACGGCTTCGTCGGCCATCTGCGCGGAGGGCTCGGCATCGCCACGGTCGCGGCCTGCGGCGGCTTCGCCGCGATCTGCGGCTCGTCGGTGGCGACCGCCGCGACGTTCTCGGCCGTGGCCTATCCGGAGATGCGCCGCTTCGGCTATCCGCAATCCTTCGCCACCGGCGTCATCGCCGCCGGCGGCACCTTGGGCGCGATGCTGCCGCCGTCGACCGTGCTCGCCGTCTACGGCATCATCACCGAGCAGGACATCGGCAAGCTGTTCATCGCCGGCATCATCCCCGGCCTGCTCGCCATGACCATGTACATGATCACCATCACGGTGATCGGCCGCGTCCGGCCGGATTTCCTGCCCAAGGGCGAGGCGCTGCCCTGGAGCGAGCGTATCAAGGGCCTCAAGGGCATCTGGGCGCCGATGCTGCTGTTCCTGTTCGTGATCGGCGGCCTCTACGGTCTCCCCTTCCTGCCGCGCTTCACGCCGACCGAGGCCGGCGGCGTCGGCGCCACCGGCGCGTTCCTGATCGGCGTGTTCACGGGACGGCTGAACAAGGACAAGATCCTGGCCTCGCTGCTGCAGGCCACGCGCACCGCGGCGGCCGTGTTCACGGTGCTGATCGGCGCCTTGATCTTCGGCTACTTCCTGACGGTGACGCAGACGCCGCAGAAGGTGACCGAATTCCTCACCGGTCTAGGCCTCGGGCCCTACGGGGTGCTGGCGCTGATCATGGTGATGTATCTCGTCCTCGGCTGCCTGATGGACGCGATGGCGATGATCATCCTGACCGTGCCGATCATCTTCCCCGTCATCTCCCATCTCGGCTTCGATCCGATCTGGTTCGGCGTTATCATTGTGATGACCGTCGAGCTCGGCCTGATCCATCCGCCGGTCGGCATGAACGTGTTCGTGATCAAGAGCGTGGTGAAGGACGTGTCGTTCTCGACGATCTTCAAGGGCGTGCTGCCGTTCGTCGCGACCGACCTGATCCGGCTGGTGATCCTGATCGCCTTCCCGCTGCTCGCCACCTGGCTGCCGCAACAGATGATGAACCGCTGATGACAGCGCCCATCCTCGACACCCGCTACGTCTTCACCCTCACCGTCATGATCGGCGAGGTGACCTCCGCCGGCGAGACCGGCATCGGCGTGCGCCGGATCATTCCGATCCATGGCGGCGAGGTGAAGGGGCCGGGCCTCGCGGGTGAAGGCATCAGCGGCAAAATCTGCAACTTCGGTGCCGACTTCCAGATCATCCGTCCCAACGAGCTGATCGATCTCGAAGCGAAGTATGCGTTCGAGACCGACGATGGCGCCACCATCTATGTCGAGAACCGCGGCATCCGCTTCGGGCCGGTCGACCTCCTGCAGAAACTCAAGCGCGGCGAGCCCGTGGACCCCAGGCTGATCTACTTCCGCACCCACCCGCGCTTCGAGACCGGCCACGAGAAGTATCGCTGGCTGATGGAGCACGTCTTCATAGGCTCCGCCGCCCGGCATGCCGATCGCGTCGTCATCGACGTGCACGTGGTGCTGTAGGCCGGGCGGCTTGCGTCACGCTTCGTCATAGTGAGGAGCAGAGCGACGAAGCAATCCAGAGTATCTCCTCGCAGGCAGTCTGGATTGCTTCGCGTCGCTCGCAATGACGGTGCGGCGCCAGCTGTTGCTGCAACCACCGCTGTCGTCCCTGCGAACGCAGGGATCCATACCGCGGAATCGATCGGTGAGGCATGACTGCCAGTCATCGTCCCATCGAAGCCGGTGGTTATGGGTCCCTGCGTTCGCAGGGACGACACCGGAATCTGTGGCCGCGGGCTCTCGCCTCATACACCATTGTCGTCCCGGGTAAGCCTCGGCGGCGCGCAGCGCGGTCGAGGCGCCGACCCGGGACGACAGCGCAGCTAGTGGTGGCGCCGTCCGGAAGCCATGGCGTCGAGCAAGAAAATCGGGACGCCCGGATCCCGGGCAGACGTACGACTAATCCTCGTCGTCCCAATCCGAAACCCGGCCGTAGCCGCCGTGGTCGCAATCGCGATAGCGGTGAGCCGGCACGTAACGGTAGCGCTCGTAGCCGTAGCCGTCATACGTGGCGTCGCGGTAGTGGGAGCGGTAGACCGGCGCCGCTTCATACGCTTGCGCTTCCGACGCCAGCGCGCCGCCGATGAGGGCTCCGGCCACCAGGCCGCCGATCAACGCCGCATTGCGTCCGTCATGGGCCTGAGCGGGCGCCGGCGCGGCGAGCAGGGTTGCGGTCACAGCGAGCGCGGCGACGCCGCCTGCGAGAGATGTCTTCAGCGAAACCATGGTCCCCTCCATTGGGAAGTGTAGGGACGTTCTACATCGCGGGCTTTGAAGGCACCCTGAATGCAATGTTGTTGGCCGTTCATCACGGATGTCGCCCCCGGGGGCTTCGGCCTAAGCGGCATCCTCCCAGCATATTCTGATAAAAATAAATATCTTGCGCTTTATCGGAAATTATGGTTCTTTACCGGCATCCCGTCCCAAGCCGAGGGGCGTAGCGCGCGATCGTCACGACACGCGGGGCGGGGAGCGGTGGCCGCGATCATGTCGCAGCGTGTCTACGGGCGCGCGGACGAACGATGTGTCGCGGACGTGAAGTCGCAGCGTCCTGACACCCCGTTGCCGGTGTTACGTTCGCGACGGCGCTAACGCGCCGCGCGGATCATGGTGGCCAACAAGCCGGTGCACCAGGGAGACTGCGTATAAGCGTGAAGACCATCGCGCAGGGAAGGCCGGGCGTTTTCCGGCTGCACCTGTGGTACCTGCCGCCTGCATTTTTTTCTAGCAGGCGGGCCGCAGGCGTCAGCCGACGCCTGGCCTTCCCTGCGCCCTCTGCATTTGAGGGTGAACGTGATCAGCAAGCCCCGGGCGTGATTTCGCCGCGGGAACGCCGGATCATGTCATTTGCCTTTGCGCGCAGGCGGGTCTTACGATGCTGCGCGTGACCGAGCCCCTCGGCGGCTTGTTCTTTTGCATCGCACAACATGATGTCGGACGCCGCTTGTTGACTCCCGCGAAGATCGTTATAAAACATAACTATTCTGAACAGGACACAATCAAGCGATGGGAAACGCCGACACCGCCACGCCAGCGGGCGATCCGTCTCTGCTGCAGATCGAGCAGCAGGGCGCCGTCCTGACGATCGGGCTCAACCGCCCGGCCAAGCGCAATGCGCTGAATGACGGCATCATCCTCGCCATCGGCGATTGCTTCACCAGCCTGCCTGAAGACGTCCGCTGCGTCGTGATCCACGGCATCGGCGACAATTTCTCCTCCGGCCTCGATCTCTCCGAGCTGCGCGAGCGCGACGCGACCGAGGGCCTGGTGCATTCGCAGATGTGGCATCGCGTGTTCGACCGCATCCAGTACTGCCGCGTGCCGGTGATCGCCGCGCTGAAGGGCGCCGTCATCGGCGGCGGCCTCGAGCTCGCCTGCGCCGCGCATATCCGTGTCGCCGAGCCGTCGGCCTACTTCGCGCTGCCCGAGGGCCAGCGCGGCATCTTCGTCGGCGGCGGCGGCTCCGTCAGGTTGCCGCGCCTGATCGGCGTCGCCCGCATGATGGACATGATGCTGACCGGCCGGGTCTATTCGGCGACCGAAGGCTCGTCCTACGGCTTCGCGCAATATCTCGTCGAGGCCGGTGCCTCGATGACCAAGGCGATGGAGCTGGCGGCGAAGATCGCGAACAACGCGCCGCTGACGAATTTCGCGGTGCTGCAGGCGCTGCCGATGATCGCCGAGGCCAATCCGCAGACCGGCCTGCTGATGGAATCGCTGATGGCCACCGTCGCGCAGAGCGACAAGGAGGCCAAAAATCGCATCCGCGCCTTCCTCGATCACAAGACCGCAAAAGTGAAGCCGACGTGACATGACCGCACAAACAATAACAAGCACACAGGGAGGAACGGACAACACGGCGCGCAGCGCCAGTGTTCATCCGTTGCGCGCGATCTCGTTCAACGATCCGGCTGTCACGGTCGACCGCCGCGACGACGGCACCATCTATCTCCGTCCGAAGCAGCCGCTCGGCGACTATCCACCGCGGATCACCGACCGGCTGCATCACTTCGCCAAAGCCACGCCTGAGCGTGTGTTCATGGCCGAGCGCGTCGGCCCGGAGGGCTGGCGCGAGCTGACCTATGCCACGCTGCTGGCGGCGAGCCGGCACATCGCGTCGGGGCTGCTCGCGCGCGGGCTGTCGCCGGACCGGCCGGTGATGATCCTGTCGGGCAATTCGATCGACCATGCGCTGGTCGCGTTCGGCGCGCTCTATGCCGGCGTCCCGTTCTGCCCGGTGTCGCCAGCCTATTCGCTGGTGTCACGCGACTACGGCAAGCTCGCTTATCTGATGAAGCTGCTGACGCCGGGCCTCGTCTTCGTCGACGACGCCGACAAGTTCGCCGACGCGCTCGTCGCCAACGTGCCCGAGGGCACCGAGATCGTGGCGTCGTTCGGCTCGGTGCCGGGCCGCAAGATCACGATGCTCGCCGATCTGATCGCATCGCCGCTGTTCCCCGGCCTCGACGCCGCCCATGACAAGATCGGCCCCGACACGATTGCGAAGTTCCTGCTGACCTCGGGCTCGACCGGCAACCCGAAGGCCGTGATCAACACCCAGCGCATGATCTGCGCCAACCAGGTGATGATCCGCGAGACGCTCGCGTTCCTGAAGGACGAGCCGCCCGTCATCATCGACTGGCTGCCCTGGAATCACACCTTCGGCGGCAACCACAACATCGGGCTGACGCTGTTCAATGGCGGCTCGATGTATCTCGACCAGGGCAAGCCGGTGCCGGGCGGGATCGAGGAGACCGTGCGAAACCTGCGCGAGATCTCGCCGACGGTCTATTTCAACGTCCCCAAGGGCTACGAGTCGCTGCTGCCCTATTTCCGCGAGGACCCGGCGCTGCGGAAGTCCTTCTTCCAGCGGCTGCATGCGATGTTCTTCTCCGGCGCCGCGCTGGCGCCGCATGTCTGGAACGAGCTCGATGAGCTCTCGGTGGCCGAGACCGGCACTCGCGTGCCGATGCTGACGGGCCTCGGCTCGACCGAGACCGCACCGTTCTTCATGTCGGTCAATCCGCGCACCAGCCGCTCCGGCCATGTCGGCCTGCCGGTGTCGGGCAACGAGGCCAAGCTCGTGCCCAACAATGGCAAGATGGAGGTGCGGGCCAAGGGGCCGAACGTGACGCCGGGCTATTGGCGCCTGCCTGAGGTCTCGGCCGCGGCCTTCGATGACGAAGGCTACTACAAGATGGGCGACGCGCTGAAGCCCGTCGATCCCGACGACTTCAATGCCGGCTTCGACTTCGACGGCCGTGTCGCCGAGGACTTCAAGCTGGCGTCCGGCACCTGGGTCTCGGTCGGCCCGTTGCGGGCGCGCTTCGTCGCGGCCTGCGCGCCGCTGGCGCGCGACGTGATCATTGCCGGCATCAACCGCGACGAGATCGCTGCCATCGTCGTGCTCGATCCCGACGGCTGCCGGCTGATCAACGCGACCTTGCCGTTCGACGATCTCGCCGCCACAGCGGCCGATCCGCTGATCATCGAGGCCTTCCGTGAGCGCTTCGCAAAATTCCTGCAGACCGCGACCGGCTCGTCGACGCGCATCACGCGCGCCGTCCTGCTCGGCGTGCCGCTGTCGATCGACAAGGGCGAGGTCACCGACAAGGGATCGATCAACCAGCGCGCCGTGCTGGAGCACCGCAAGGACCTGATCGAACGTATCTACGCCGCGACGCCGGACGACGACATCATCATCGCCGGCTGATCGACGCATCCAAGGGAGAAACGACATGTTGTTGAAGGATCAGGCCGCCATCGTCACCGGCGGCGCTTCCGGCCTCGGGGCCGCCACCGCCCGCAAGCTCGCTGCCCAGGGCGCCAAGGTCGCCGTGTTCGATCTCAATGCCAAGCTGGCCGAGGAGGTCGCCGCCGAGATCAAGGGCGTGGCCGTGGTCTGCGACGTTTCCGATGCCGCCGGCGCGGAAGCCGGCGTCGCCAAGGCGGTCGAGGCGCTCGGCCAGCAGCCGCGCGTGCTGGTGAACTGCGCCGGCATCGGCGTCGCCAAGCGCGTCGTCGGCCGCGACGGTCCGATGCCGCTGGCCGATTTCGAGAAGGTCATCAAGGTCAACCTGATCGGCTCGTTCAACATGCTGCGTCTGGTCACCAACGGCATGACCAAGCTGGAGCCGCAGGCGACCGGCGAGCGTGGTGTCGTCATCAACACCGCCTCGGTCGCGGCCTATGACGGCCAGATCGGACAGTCCGCCTATTCGGCCTCGAAGGGCGGCATTGTCGGCATGACCCTGCCGATCGCGCGTGAGCTCGCACAGTTCGGCATCCGCGTGCTGACCATTGCGCCCGGCCTATTCCTGACGCCGCTGCTCGCCAACCTGCCGCAGGAGGCCCAGGACTCGCTCGCCGCCGCGATCCCGTTCCCTCGCCGCCTCGGTCACGCCGATGAGTTCGCCGCACTTGCGCTGCATATGGTCGAGAACGCCTATCTGAACGGCGAGGTCGTCCGCCTCGACGGCTCGCTGCGCATGGCGCCGAAGTGATTTTCCGTCATTGCGAGCAGCGTAGCGACGACGTATCCGCCGCAGCCCATCGGGCGAAGGCGGAAGCAATCCAGAGTCCCGACCCGGCCCTGGATTGCTTCGCTTCGCTCGCAATGACGGAGAGAGCCGTAGGGTGGGCAAAGCGCAGCGTGCCCACCGGCCCGGAAAATGGTGGGCACGGCGCGTCGCGCCTTTGCCCACCCTACCGACCGTTGTTGTTGGCGTAGCGAGGCTTAATCGATGTTCGTTCACCGCCGCGACGTGCAGATCCAGTGGGGCGACTGCGATCCCGCCAACATCGTCTACTATCCGCGCTATTTCGCGATGTTCGACGATGCGACCTCTGTCATGTTCGAGGCGGCCGGGTTTTCCAAGCAGGACATCGTCCGCCGCTACGGCCTGGTCGGGATCCCCATGGTCGACACCCGCGCCAAGTTCTACATCCCCTCGACCTATGGCGACTGGATCACGATCGAGAGCCGGATCGAGAGCATCAAGCGCTCCTCGTTCGACGTCACCCACAAGGTGTTCAAGGGCGAGGCGCTGGCGCTCGAGGGGTTCGAGACCCGGGTGCTGGTCGGGCGCGATCCGGTTGACCCGGACAAGCTGAAATCGGCGCCTTTTCCAGAGGAGATGCGGGCCAAGTTTCTCGAGGGCTGACGCGCGGCATTGGGTGCGACATGCGGCCGTCTTAAGGATGAATCGTCGTCGTGCTTTGGTCGACTGGTGAGAGGTGATCTTCTCGTGTTCAATGCTATGATCACGTTTGGACACGCATCGGCCGTCCGAGATGGAAGACGCCCCTGTCGGGGCTGGACTGCAAACAGGATCGGCGGATCACGAGCTGAACCGAAAAGATTGAGGGAGGATTTTATGAGGAAGGCCTATCTGGCGGCGGCTGGCGTCATCGCGATGCTGGCATCAGCGCCGGCGCTGGCGCAGACCAGCGAGATCACCATCGGCATCACCACGACCACGACGGGGCCGGGCGCGGCGCTCGGCATCCCCGAGCGCAATGCGCTCGAGTTCGTGCCGAAGGAGATCGGCGGCGTGCCGCTCAAGGTGATCGTGCTCGACGACGGCGGCGATCCGACCACGGCGACGACGAATGCGCGGCGCTTCGTGACGGAGTCGAAAGCCGACATCATCATGGGCTCGGCGCTGACGCCGCCGACCATCGCGGTCTCCAACGTCGCCAATGAAGCCGGCATTCCGCATTTCGGCCTGGCGCCGTTCCCGGTCACGCCCGAGCGCACCAAATGGTCGGTGGTGATGCCGCAGCCGGTGCCGATCATGGGCAAGGTGTTGTACGAGCACATGAGGGCGCACAACATCAAGACCGTCGGCTACATCGGCTACTCCGACTCCTACGGCGATCTCTGGTTCAACGATCTGAAGAACCAGGCGGTGCCGATGGGCATCACGATTGCCGATGAGGAGCGGTTCGCGCGTCCCGATACTTCGGTCACCGGCCAGGTGCTGAAGCTGGTTGCCGCCAATCCGGACGCCATCCTGGTCGGCGCTTCCGGCACCGCGGCGGCGCTGCCGCAGACCGAGTTGCGCGAACGCGGCTATCAGGGCCTGATCTATCAGACCCACGGTGCCGCGAGCATGGACTTCATCCGCATCGCCGGCAAGGCGGCGGAGGGTGTGATCATGGCGTCCGGTCCGGTGATGTCGCCGGAGACGCAGGACGACAGCGCGCTCACCAAGAAGCCGGGCATGGAGCTCAACAAGGCCTATGAGGGCAAATATGGCCCGAACAGCCGCAGCCAGTTCGCCGGCCACTCGTTCGACGCGTTCGAGATCCTCAAGCGCGTGATTCCGGTGGCGCTGAAGACCGCCAAGCCCGGCACGCCGGAGTTCCGCGAGGCCATCCGCCAGGCGCTGCTGACCGAGAAGGACCTGGCGGCCTCGCAGGGCGTCTACAACTTCACCGAAAAGGATCGCTCCGGCCTCGACGACCGCGCCCGCATCATCCTGACCGTGAAGGACGGAAAATACGTCCCGGCGAAGTGAGCTTGCGGGGACCATAGCTTCGATCAGGAAAGGCCGGCTCGGTGAGCCGGCCTTTCGGCCATCAGGACCATGACTTTTAGAGTTTTTGCCGGAAAGCCCGCCATGATCCCTGCGCCCACTGGAGTCACCCGGCTCCACATCATCATCGGCGATCCGATCGCTCAGGTGCGCGCGCCGGCCGGCGTCAGCCAGGCCTTTGCCGATCGCGGCAGCGATGCGATCCTGGTCGCGGTGCAGATTGCGCCGGCCGATCTCGCCGACTTCCTGGCGACGATGACCCGCGTGAAGAATCTCGACGGCATCGTCGCGACCATTCCGCACAAATTCGCCTGCTATCGCGCCTGTGCAACCGCGACCGAGCGCGCGCGTTTCATCGGCGCCGTCAATCTGATGCGCCGCAGCCCGGACGGCGGCTGGCATGGCGACATGGTCGACGGTCTCGGCTTTGTCGGTGCTGCGAAAGCTGGGGGATTTGATCCCAATGGTGCGCGTGCCCTGCAAATCGGCGCGGGTGGTGCCGGCTCGGCGATTGCGCTCGCACTGATCGATTCCGGCGTGCGCGAGCTTGCCATTCACGACAGCGATGCCGGACGCCGCGATGTGCTGATCGCGCGCCTCAACGAGCGGGGCAAAGGCCGCGCCGTTGTCGGCTCGATGAACGCAACAGGCTTCGACATGGTTGCCAACGCCACGCCGGCAGGCATGCAGCCCGGCGATCCTCTGCCGGTCGATATGACGACCGTCAGCCCGTCGGCCTATTGCGGCTGTGTCATCACCCGGCCCGAGGTCTCGCCCTTCATCGCCGCTGCGCGCCAGCGCGGCTGCCTGACGGCGACCGGCACCGACATGTACCGGGCGCTGGAGCGCGTGATGGTCGATTTCCTGCTGTCGAAGGAGGCGCCCTCCTGAAGCAGCGCCTCACCCCATCGACATCAGGCTCAGCTCGCGGCCGTCTCGGCAAAGCCGAGATAGCTCGCCGCCACGCGCTCGTCGGTGGCGATCTCGCTGGCCTTGCCGTTGAGCACGAACTCGCCGAGCTCCATGACATAGGCGCGATCGGCGACGTTCAGCGCGGCCTTGGCGTTCTGCTCGACCAGCAGCACCGAGACGCCTTCCTGGCGCAGCTTGGCGACGATCTCGAAGATGCCGGCGACGATGATCGGCGCGAGGCCCAGGCTCGGCTCGTCCAGCATCAGCATCTTCGGCGCGCCCATCAAGGCACGGCCCATCGCCAGCATCTGCTGCTCGCCGCCGGAGAGCGTGCCGGCGAGCTGCTTGCGCCGCTCCTTCAGCTTCGGAAACAGCGTGTAGACGTGCTCGAAGCCGCGTGCGGCGTGCGCCTTCGACATTCTGAAAGCGCCGAGCTGCAGATTATCCTCGACGTTCATGGTGGCGAACAGCTCGCGATGCTCCGGCACCAGACAGAGACCGCGCGCGACGCGGTCCTCGATCTCCAGCCGGGCCATGTCCTCGCCGAGGAACGCGACGCGGCCCTTCAGCGGAAACACGCCCATGATGGCACTGAGCAGCGTGGTCTTGCCGGCGCCGTTGGCGCCGATGATGGTGACGATCTCGTTCTCGGCGACGGTGAGCGAGACCGAGCGGACCGCCTCGACCTTGCCGTAGGAGACGTGGGCGTCGGTGACTTCCAGCAGCGTGCTCATGCGGTGGCTCCGAGATACGCCTTGATGACCTCGGGATTGGTCTTGATCGCGGCTGGTGTGCCCTCGGCGATCTTGGTGCCGAAATCGAGCACCACGATGCGGTCGGCGAGGTCCATGACAAATCCCATGTCGTGTTCGACCAGCAGCACCGACATGCCGCCGGCGCGGAGGTCGCGCAGCAGCGCGCCGAGGCGCTGCTTCTCCATGTGGCGCAGGCCCGCGGCCGGTTCGTCGAGCAAGAGCAGCATCGGATCGACGCACAGCGCGCGGGCGATCTCGACGATGCGCTGCTGGCCCAACGACAACGAGCCGGCGAGCTGGTGCATCTGGTCGCCGAGCCCGACGCGCTCGATCTGGCGCGCGGCCTCGGCGAGCAGCTTGGCTTCGTCGCCGCGGTCGAGCCGGAACATGCTGGAGAGCGCGCCGGAGTGACCGCGCAGATGCGCGCCGATCGCGACGTTCTCCAGCACCGTCATGTCCGGCACCAGCTTGACGTGCTGGAAGGTGCGGGAAATGCCGAGCTTGACGACGTCCTGCGGCGGGGCGTTGCCGACGGCCTTGCCGAGCACCGCGATGTTGCCGGAGGTCGGCGGCAGCACGCCGGTGATCAGGTTGAAGGTCGTGCTCTTGCCGGCGCCGTTGGGACCGATCAGCGCCACGATTTCGCGGGCCTGGACGTCGAACGAGACGTTGTTGACCGCGACCACGCCGCCGAACTGTTTTCGCGCGTTGTCGACCTGGAGCAGTACGTTTGGAGTCGTCGCAGATCGCTCCCGCGCCGGCAGCTTGACCGACGTGTCCGGCTGCTTGGCAACAGGCTTGAACGGCAGCCGCGCCGTCAGCCACGGCCACAGGCCGGTCGGCGCAAGCTGGAGAAGCGTGACGAGGAGGATGCCGAACACGATGGTCTCGAGCTGGCCCTCGCCATGCAGCAGCAGCGGGAGATAGCTTTGCAGCACCTCCTTCAGCACCACGACGATCGCTGCGCCCAGCACGCCGCCCCAGACATAGCCGGCGCCGCCGACGACGGCGACGAACAGATATTCGATGCCGGCCTGGGCGCCGAACGGCGTCGGGTTCACCGCGCGGGTGAAGTGCGCATAGAGCCAGCCCGAGAGGCCGGCCAGGACGGCCGCGTAGATGAACACCAGGAGCTTGGCGCGAGGCGCGTAGACGCCGAACGCTTCCGCTGCGATGTGACCCCGGCGCAGCGCGCGGATGGCGCGGCCGGTGCGGGAGTCCAGCAGGTTCATCGTCAGCAGCGCGGAGATCAGCACGGCAGCCCAGATCGCGAAATAGATCGTGCCGGGATCGAGCATCTTGAGGCTGCCGATCGACAGCGGCGGGATGCCGGAAATGCCGTCATTGCGGCCGAGGAAGGCGAGCTTGCTGAACAGGTAGTACAGGCCAAGGCCCCAGGCGAGCGTGCCGAGCGGCAGATAGTGGCCGGACAGCCTGACCGTGACGAGGCCGAGCAGCACTGCGGCGAGGCCGGAGACCAGCAGCGACAGCGGCAAGGTCAGCCAGGGCGAGATGCCATACTGCGCCGACAGCACGGCGGTCGTGTAGGCGCCGAAGCCGACAAAGGCCGCCTGGCCGAACGAGGTCAGACCGCCAACGCCGGTCAGCAGCACCAGCCCCATCGCGACCAGCGCCGACAGGCCGATATTGTCGAGCAGCACGATCCAGAACGGCGGCATGCCCGGGATGAACGGAATCGCCGCGACGAGGACGGCAAAGACGATGAGAGGCCAACGCTCGCGCACGGCTCAATCCTTCTCTTCTTCGACCGCGGGCGCGGCGAGCGAACGCAGCAGCAGAACCGGGATCAGCAGCGTGAAGACGATCACTTCCTTGAAGTTCGAGGCATAGAACGAGGAGAATGCCTCGACGATGCCGACCACCAGCGCGGCGACCGCGGTCAGGGGATAGCTGATCAGGCCGCCGATGATCGCGGCGATGAAGCCCTTGAGGCCGATCAGGAAGCCGGTGTCGTAATAGAGCGTCGTGATCGGGACGATCAGGATGCCCGAGAGCGCGCCGATGGTGGAGGCCAGGAGGAACGCGATCTGGCCGGAGAGCGTGGTGCGGATGCCGACGAGGCGGGCGCCGAGCCGGTTGACGGCGGTGGCGCGCAGCGCCTTGCCGTAAAGGGTCAGGCCGAAGAACAGCCAGAGGCCGACGATGAAGGCGACGGTGATGCCGTAGACCGCCATGCCCTGGCCGGTGAAGCGCAGCGAGCCGAGCGTGGCGCTGGCCGTGAGCAGCGTCGGGCCGCGCTGGCCCTCGGCGCCGAAGAACAGCAGGCCAAGGCCCTGCAGCGCCAGATGCACGCCGACCGAGGCGATCAGCAGCACCAGCACCGAGGTGTGCGCGAGTGGCTGGAACACGATCCGATACAACGACAGGCCGATGCTGGCGACGATCAGCAGCGACAGTACGAGGCTGACGCCGGCCGGCATGCGCTGATCGGCGGCCCACATCGTGGCGAGCATGACGACCACCGGGAAGGCGACGTTGAGGCCGAAGGTGCGAAGGATCTTCGGCATGTGCAGCGTCTTGCGCATCGCATAGAGGTCGAAGGCAAAGGCCACCAGGCCGATCACGACGGCAAGCTTCGCGGTCCCCGGCGTTCGGCCGGCCGCGAGCGAGGCATAGGTGAGGGCGCCGTAGGTGACGAATTCGCCCTGCGGGATCAGGATCACCCGGGTGACGGCAAACACCAGCACGAGCGCCAGCCCGAGCAGGGCGTAGATCGCGCCATTGGTAATGCCGTCCTGCAACAGGAACAGCAAGATCGTTGTGTTCAAGACAGGACGCTCCCCCTCGGTGGTGACCGGATGCGGGCGACGCTGTGCGCCGTCCGCAGGTCGGGGCAGTTGAATTCGGCTGCCCGTGTTTGATATGGTGGATAACAATTATCGATTATAATCTCAAGGCCGCTGTTCCGGCTGCGGCATTCGGGACCAGGGATGGAAGCCACTGTGATGAATTCGGCGGATCGTGATGGCCGATAGCGCCAAGCCCGTCGGCAAGAGGGAAGGCCGGAAGGAAGCTGCCGTAGCCGTCGAGGAGACGCAAGCGGTCCAGCTCGGCGAGCTGTCGGATCTGCTTGGCTATGTGCTGAAACGGGCGCAGTTGAAGGTGTTCGAGGACTTCCTGCGCTGCGTCGCGCCGCTGCAACTGACGCCGGCCCAGTTTTCGGTGCTGCTGCTGCTCGACGCCAATCCGGGCCGGAACCAGACCGAGATCGCCAACACCCTGGGCATCCTGCGGCCCAACTTCGTGTCCTTGCTGGACAGCCTGGAGAGCCGCGACCTGTGCGCGCGGGTGCGTTCGGCCAACGACCGGCGCTCGCACATCCTGATGCTGACCGAGAAGGGCCGCGCCGTGCTGGCCCGCGCCAAGAAGCTGGTGGTGTCAAAGCACGAGGCGCGGCTCAACGAGCTGCTCGGACCGGATGGGCGCGAGGCGCTGCTGGCGATGCTGACCAAGATCGCGGAGGAGTTCTGAAGGACGCAGTCGCGCCCCTCAATCGACCAGGATGACCCTGACGTCGTTGACGTTGGTGAGCGTCGGTCCCGTCTGCAGCAGGCCACCGGTCGCGGCGAAGAACGCGGTGGCGTCGTTGTTGGCGAGATAGGCCTGCGGATCCAGCCCCTGCGCCCGCATCGCGGCGATGACCTCGGCATCAACGAGCGCACCGGCCGGATCGGAGGCGCTGCCGCCGCCGCCATCGGCGCCGTCGGTGTCGCCGGCGAGCGCCGCGACGCCCTCCATGTCCTTGAGCAGGTCGGCGAGCGCGAGCGCATATTCCTGGTTCGGGCCGCCGCGGCCCTGGCCGCGCACCGTCACGGTGAGCTCGCCACCGGAGATGATCGCCATGCGGCGGCCGAGCGCGCGGGCCTCCCGCGCCAGCTTGGCGTGATCGGTCGCGACCTCGCGCGCCTCACCTTCGAGGTCGGCGCCGAGATCGAGCACGTCGTAGCCCGCGGCCTTGACGCTGGCCACGGCCGCCGCGAGCGAGCTGGCGGGGCGCGCGATCAGCTCGAACGACGCGCGGGCGAAGGCGGCATCGCCGGGCTTGCAGCTCTCGTTGGCGGCATCATCGAGCGCCCGGGCGATCGCCGGGTCGACCTCGAGCTTGTACTTCGCAACGATCGCGCGGGCATCGGCCAGCGTGGTCGGATCCGGCACCGTCGGCCCCGATGCGATGGCCGAGGGATCGTCATGCGGCACGTCGGAGATCGCCAGCGTCACGATCTCGGCCTTCTGCCCGGCCCGCGCCAGGCGTCCGCCCTTGATGCGCGACAGATGCTTTCGCACCGTGTTCATCTCGCCGATCGGCGCACCCGAGCGCAGCAGCGCACGGGTCAGCTGCTGCTTCTGCGCGAAGCTCACGCCATGGGCCGGCGCAATCCAGTTGGCGGAGCCGCCGCCGGAGATCAGCACCAGCATCAGGTCGTCGGCTTCAGCCGTCGCCGCCAGCTGCAACGTGTCGTCTGCGGCTTTCAGCCCGGCCCCGTCCGGCATTGGGTGGCCGGCTTCGATCACCTTGACCCGCCGGGTCGGCACGCCATGGCCGTGACGGGTGGTCGCAATTCCGGTCAGCCTCGCCGGATCGAACCCGAGCGTGTCCAGGTAATGCCGCTCGGCGGCCACCGCCATGGCCGCGGCGCCCTTGCCTGCGGCGAGGCAGATGATCCGCCCCCGGGGTGCCGCCGGCAGATGCGCCGGAAGCACCACGTCGGGATGCGCCGCGGCGACCGCGGCATCGAAAATGGCGCGCAACAGCGGACGGCGGCCGGTCATGTGGCGCCGCCCGTCTGACGTGCAAAGCCTATTTGAGCTCGCCGCTCATCACGTCGCCGAACAGCTGCCAGCGCTCGCCCTTGAACTGCATCAGCTGCAGTTGCTCGATCGGCTGGAAATCGTCGGGACCCGTGGTCAGCGTGATGCCGGGCAGCAGCCCGCCTTGCGCAAACTGCTTCAGGCTTGCCGCCTGCTTCATGACATTTGCGCGAGTCAATTCGTCGCCGCATCGCTTCAGCACCTCGACCATCGTGGTGGCGATGTTGTAGCCGGTCAGCGCCGACGAATCCACGGGATTGATCTCCGGCAGATATTTGGCGAGCAGCTCCCTGAACGCGCCGAGGCCCGGGTCGTTGGCCCATTGCGGATCGGACGCGTCCTTGGCATAGGCCGCCGAGATCACCCCTTGCGAGTTCTCGACGCCGGCCGGGCGCATCACGGCCGCGGTGGAGGCACTGACGTTCGAGATGATGGTCAGCGGCTTCCAGTTCATCTCGCCGAGCTTCTTGATCGCCTGGGCTCCGGACTTCGGCGTGGTGAACAGCACGACGATGTCGGGGTTGGCCGACTTCATCTTGACGATGTGCGATTCAACCGTGGGTTCGGCGATCTCGTAGCTCTCTTCCAGCACCAGGCGCGACGCATCACCGAGCCCGTCCTTGAGGCCCTTCAGGTAGTCCTTGCCCATGTCGTCGTTCTGGTAGAGCACGGCGATCTTGCCGGCGGGCTGCTGCGCGGTGAGATACTTCGCGTAGATGCGCGCCTCGGACTGGTAGCTCGGCAGCCAGCCCATGGTCCATGGAAATGTCTTGGGCTCATTCCACTTGGTGGCGCCGGTCGCGACGAACAGCTGCGGCACCTTCTTGGAGTTGAGATATTTCTGGATCGCCGTATTGGGCGCGGTTCCGAGCACGCCGAACAGGAACAGCACCTCGTCGCTCTCGACGAGCTTGCGCGCCTGCTCGACCGTCTTCGGCGGCGAATAGGCGTCGTCATAGGAGATGAAGTTGATCTTGCGGCCGTTGATGCCGCCGTCGTCATTGACCTTCTTGAACACGGCCGTCATCGCCTTGCCGACCGAGCCATAGGCCGACGCCGGGCCGCTATAGGGCACGATATTGCCGATCTTGATCTCGGTGTCGCTCGCGCCGGTGTCGTATTTCTTGTCGGCATGGGCGCTGCCGGCAACTGCGCCGGCCAGGGCGAGACCGAGCATGCTGGAGACGGTGCGGCGGGTGAGGGCAGTGGTCACGTGGGGACTCCTTCTCGGCCTTGGAGCTTGGCCTTGTTGTTGGATCCGCCCGCAAGGCGGGCGACTCGTTTCACTCCGGACGAGTCCCCATAGCGCAGCCGCGCGCTCGGCGTAACCGCCGCCGCTGCATGACCGCCTCTCTTTCAACTCCTAGCTTAAGAAATTCTTGGCAAAGACAGCAAAGATGCTTGGAGAGAGCGCCGCCTGCGGCGGGAGGCCGCAGGAGGCGGTTTCAACTGCGTTCCGTCGTTAGCCGCCGACGTCGGCGGAGATCACGTCGCCGAACAGCTCCCACTTCTCGCCCTTGAAGCGCATCAGCTGCAACTGGCTGACGGGTGCGAAGTCGGTCGCCGAGGTGTTGATCGTGATGCCAGGCAGCAGCATCTCGGTGCGGAAGTTGCGCAGGGATGCGGCCTGCTTCATGACGTTCTCGCGGGTGAGGTTGTCGCCGCACTGCTTCAGCACTTGGACCAGCGTCTGCGCGACGCTGTAGCCGACGACCGTTCCGCCGTCGAGCTTGTCGCCATCGGGAAAATCCTTGGACATGAAGTCGAGGAATTGCTTCATCCCGGCATCGTCCTTCCATTGCGGATCGGAGACGTCCTTCAGATAGGCCGCCGAGATGATGTCCTGCGAATTCTCATAGCCAGCCGGCTTCAGGACGCTGCCGACGGAGGCGGAGACGTTGTTGAGGATATGCAGCGTCTTCCAGTCGATCTCCTTGACCTTCTTGATTGCCTGCGCCGCAAATTTCGGCGTGGTGATGTTCACGAATACGTCGGCGCCCGTGGACTTGAGTTTGACAATGTGATTGTCGATCGAGGGTTCGGCGGTCTCGTAGCTCTCCTCCATGACGATCATTGAGGCGGCCTTGGCGCCAAGCCCGTCCTTCAGCCCTTTCAGATAGTCCTTGCCGTAATCATCGTTCTGATACAGCACAGCGATCTTGGCGTCCGGCTTTTCCTTCAGCAGATATTTTGCGTAGATTCGGGATTCGCTCTGGTAGTTGGGCTGCCAGCCCATGGTCCAGGGGAAATCCTTCGGGTCGTTCCACTTGGTGGCGCCGGTGGCGACGAACAGCTGCGGGACCTTCTTCGAGTTCATGTATTTGTGGATTGCCGAGTTCGGCGGCGTGCCCAGCGAATTGAAGATGAACAGCACCTCATCGCTCTCGACCAGCTTGCGTGCCTGTTCGACCGTCTTTGGCGGCGAATAGGCGTCGTCATAAGAGATGAAGTTGATCTTGCGACCGTTGATGCCTCCCTCGGCGTTGATCTTCTTGAAGTAGGCCGCTTCCGTCTTGCCGATGATGCCGTAGGCCGAGGCCGGCCCGCTATAGGGCATGATGTTGCCGATCTTGATCTCGGTGTCGGAGGCGCCGGTGTCGTACTTCTTGTCGGCGGCGATTGCGGAGCTCGAGGCGAAGACGATGGCGGCGGCCGAGGCGAGGGCGGCCCTTCGCGTGATCATCATGGTGCGTTTCTCCCGTGTTGGTTTGGTTGACGTGTCGCGGCCGCCTTGATGGAGGCTCTTGTTACGCCCGGAACTATAGCAGAGCTGCACCGGGGTGGTTGCGACATCACGGCACGGTCCGTGTTTTCGCGGTGCCTGGGCGGTCCATGTCATGTGCAACTGCGAGAGATCGGCGCAATCTCCGCGAGTGAGTGCTCTGCAAGAACAGCCTGAGATAAATGGCTCGATGCCGATCCAGATATGAAAAAGCCCTCCGCGCCGATAGCGCGGAGGGCCAGTGGAGATCGGCACCGCTTTCTGCGGCGATGCGCGATTACTCGATGGCGCCGCTGATCGCCTCGCCGAACAGCTCCCACTTCTCGCCTTTGAACCGCATCATCTGCAATTGCTCGATCGGCGCGAAGTCGGTGGCCGAGGTGTTGATCTTGACGCCCGGCAGCAGCGTGTCGGGCGCGAAGTCCTTCAGGCTCGCGGCCTGCTTCATCACATTGGCGCGGGTGAGGTCGTCACCGCACATCTGCAGCACCTTCACCAGCGTCTGCGCGGCGCCGTAGCCATAGACCGTCGAGCTGTCGAGCTTGTTGGCGTCGGGATAGTGCTGCGCGAGGAAGTCGAAGAACTTCTTCATGCCGGGATCATCGTTCCACTGCGGATCCGCAGCATCCTTGGCATAGGCGGCCGAAAGAATCCCTTGCGAGTTCTCGAAGCCGGCCGGCTTGATCACGCTGCCGACGGAGGCCGACACGTTGACGACGAGATGGGTCGGATGCCAGTCGATCTCGGCGAGCTTCTTGATCGCCTGTGCAGCGAATTTGGGCGTCGTGACGCTAAAGAACACGTCGGCGCCCGAGGCCTTGAGCTTGACGATGTGACCGTCGATCGAGGGCTCTGAGGTCTCGTAGCTCTCTTCCATGACGATCATGGACGCGGCCTTGTCGCCCAGGCCGTCCTTGAGGCCCTTGAGATAGTCCTTGCCGAAATCGTCGTTCTGGAACAGCACCCCGATCTTGGCGCCGGGCTTGTCCTTGAGCAGGTACTTCGCGTAGATGCGGCCCTCGCTCTGGTAGCTCGGCTGCCAGCCCATGGTCCAGGGGAAGTTCTTCGGGTCGTTCCACTTGGTGGCCCCGGTGGCGACGAACAGTTGCGGGATCTTCTTGCCGTTGAGATATTTCTGGATCGCCGAGTTCGACGGCGTGCCGAGCGGGTTGAAGACGAACAGGACCTCATCGCTCTCGACCAGCTTGCGCACCTGCTCGACCGCCTTGGGCGGCGAGTACGCGTCGTCATAGCTGACGAAGTTGATCTTGCGGCCGTTGATGCCGCCCTCGGCGTTGATCTTCTTGAAATACGCCTCCTCGGTCTTTCCGATCACGCCGTAGGCGGACGCCGGCCCGCTATAAGGCATGATGTTGCCGATCTTGATCTCGGTGTCGGAGGCGCCGGTGTCGTATTTCTTCTGGGCGAATGCTCCGCCCGAGGTGAGGGTGATGACCGCCGTCGCGAGCGCGGCGATTCGTAGTTGTTGAATGAGCTGCAAGAGTTCCTCCTTAGTTATTTCTGAGTTTGCCGAGCAGCTGCTGCGCCACCATCGCCACCTGCCGCGAGCCGTGCGGCACGAGGAAGATGACGAGGAACAGCAGCACGCCGAACACCGCGCCGGACAGGCCCTTCGAAATGCTTTCGGCGATATTGGGGACGAAGATGATGAAGGCGGCGCCGACGAACGAGCCGGGCAGCCAGCCGACGCCGCCGACGACCATGCCGAGGAACAGCGAAATCGCGAGCGTAATGGTGTAGCTGTCGGGCGCCACGAACTGCACGGCGATGGCGCCGAGACCGCCGGCGACGCCGGTGATGCCGGCGCTGACGCCGAACGCCAGCGTCTTGTAGGTCGCGACGTCGATGCCCATGGCGGAGGCCGCGATCTCGTTGTCGCGGATCGCCATGAAGGCGCGGCCGGAGCGCGAGCGCAGCAGGTTGACCGAGAACACGTAGATCGCGATCGTGATCGCCAGGGTGAAGTAGTACAGCCACATGTCCTGGGACATAGGCAAGCCGAACGGCGCATCCGGCTTGGTTACCACCAGGCCCTGCACGCCGCCGGTCCATTGCTCGAAGAAGCCGAGCTTGAGGATCTGCGGCATCGCCGTGGCGAGCGCGAAGGTGGCGAGCGCGAGATAGACACCTGACAGTCGCAGCGCCGGCTGGCCGAACAGAAAGCCGAAGCCGAAGCAGATGACGCCGGCGACCGGCAGGGTCAGCGCGTAGTTGACGTTGTACTGCTCCATCAGGATCGCCGAAGTATAGGCGCCGACGGCATAGAACGCGCTGTTGCCGAGCGAGAACTGGCCGGAGCCGCCGGTCAGGATGTTCAGCGCCAGCACGGCCAGTCCGTAGATCAGCAGCATCGTCATCTGGAAGATGATGAAGTTCTTGACGAACAGCGGCACCACCAGGAGCAGCAGCACGATCACGAAGGTCGTACCGGAGCTCAAGGTCATGGCCCGCTTCGGAACGGCCTCGACCGCGGGCGCCTGGGATGTGATGTCCTCGATTGCGCTCATGATCAGACTCGCTTCACGATGCTGCGGCCGAACAGGCCGGCGGGCTTGATGACCAGGACGGAGATGATGAGGGCCAGCGCGATCGGCAGCTTCATCTCGTTGCCGACATGCGGGATGTAGGTTCCGGCGAGATTCTCGAAGATGCCGACCAGGAAGCCGCCGAGCACCGCGCCGAACGGGCTGGTGAGGCCGCCGAGCACGGCCGCGGCGAACCCGTAGATCAGGACGCCGCCCATCATGTTGGGCTCGAGGAAGACCACCGGCGCGATCAGCATGCCGGCGATCGAGCCGATCGCCGCCGCCATGCCCCAGCCGAGCGCGATCATCCAGGACGTGTTGATGCCGACCAGCCGCGCCGACTCGGGCACCGCCGCCGCCGCGCGCATCGCAAGCCCGACCCTGGTGTACTGGAAGAAGAAGTACAGGCCGATCAGCAGCAGCAAGGTGATGCCGATCATGCCGGCCTGATGCGTCGAGATCAGCTGGCTGCCCAGGAACGGCGACGATCCGAACGGTGTCGGATACTGCTTGATGGTGAAGTCCCAGGTCAGTCCGGCAAAGGAGTTGATGATCGAGTACAGCGCGATGAAGCCCGCGACCTGGGTCAGGATCGGCGCCTTGGTGAGCGGCTTGAACAGCACGCGCTCGATCGCGATGCCGCCGGCAAAGGAGAAGGCCAGCGTCACCACGAAGGCAACCCAGTAGGGCAGGCCCCATTGCATTAGCTGCCAGGAGATGAAGGTCGAAAACATCGCCATCTCGCCTTGCGCGAAGTTGAGATGGTCGATCGCCTGGTAGATCATCACGACCGCGAGCGCCATGCAGGCGTAGATCGCACCCGTCGCAATGCCGGCCAGGACCTGGTTGGTGAACAGCTCCATTGTCCCGCCTCCGTTAGTAGCCCAGATAGGATTTGCGGACGTTCTCGTCGTTCGCGATGTCCGAGGCGACACCCGACATGACGATGCGGCCGGTCTCGATCACATAGGCCTGGTCGGCGAGCTCCAGCGCGAGCTGCGCGTTCTGCTCGACGACGAGGATCGATACCTTTTCCTCGCGGTTGATCTTGCCGAGGATGCCGAAGAGGTCGCGGACCACCAGCGGCGCGAGGCCGAACGACGGCTCGTCGAGCAGCATCAACCTGGGACGCAGCATCAACGCCCGCGCCACCGCCAGCATCTGCTGCTCGCCGCCGGACAGGGTGCCGGCCTGCTGGGTGTGGCGCTCCTTCAGCTTCGGGAAGTAGGAATACATCCGCTCGATGTCGGCAACGATGCCGGCCTTGTCGCTGCGGGTGATGGCGCCGAGCTGCAGGTTTTCTTCCACCGTCATGTTGGTGAAGGTGCCGCGGCCCTGCGGCACATGGGCAATGCCGAAGCGCACGATGCTCTCGGTCGATTTGTTGTTGAGCGGCTTGCCCTCGAACTCGATCGCGCCGGTCGAGCGCACCATGTTGCAGATGGCGCGCAGGGTGGTGGTCTTGCCCGCGCCATTGGCGCCGAGCAGGGTCGTCAGCGAGCCTTCGTTGAGGGAGAAGGAGAGGCCGTGCAGGGCCTGGACCTGGCCGTAATAGGCGCGCAGGTCCTTGACGTTGAGCAGCGGCGTCATTGATCCTTGCTCCCGAGATAGGCCTTGATGACGTCGGGATCAGCCTGCACCTGGGCGGGCGTGCCCTCGGCGAGCTTGCGGCCGAAATTCAGCGCCACGACGTGGTCGGCGATCGACATCACCAGTCCCATGTGATGCTCGACCAGCAGCACGGTCACCTTGCGGTCGTCGCGGATGCGCCGGATCAGATCGCCCAGCACATGGACCTCCTCGTGATTGAGGCCGCCGGCGGGCTCGTCGAGCAGCAGGATCTTCGGGTCGGCGGCGAGCGCGCGTGCCAGCTCGACGCGCTTCTGGGTGCCGAACGGCAGCCCGGACACGGTCTTGTGCGCGACCTCCTCGAGGTCGAGATAGGCGAGAATCTCGTGAACCTTGGTGTTGACGGAATTCTCGCTGCGCCGGACCCAGGCCAGACGCAGCGAATCCGAGATGATGTCGCTGGAGGTGCGCGCGTGGGTGCCGACGCGGACGTTGTCGAGCACGGAGAGATTGGGAAACAGCGCGACGTTCTGGAAGGTGCGGCCGATGCCGATCTCGGCGATGCGGTGCGGCGGCCGCTTCAGGATGCTGCGGCCTTCCATCAGGATGTCGCCGGAGCTCGGCTGATAGAGGCGGCTGAGGCAGTTGAACAGGGTGGTCTTGCCGGCGCCGTTCGGGCCGATGAGGCCGAGGATCTGGCCCTGGCGCATGTCGAACGAGACGCCGTTCAGCGCCACGATGCCGCCGAACACGACGCTGACGTCGCGGACGGCGAGCAGCGGATCGTTGGTCTGGGCGAGTTGTGCCTGCGTCATCTCGTCTCGCCCCTCCCGAAATCGTTCAGGTCAGGACGCGGCGCCAGCCGACCGCGATGATGCAGGCTATCTGATACCCTCGGCAACACGGGCAACTTTTCCTCCTGGCTTCGGCTTCTTATTGAGTTCTTTGTTTGATGGGCTGCTTGCTTGATTAGTTGACAGCGCGAGGCCGCCGAGCGCCGCTTCGATGTTCCTTACCATCGCGACGAGACGAGGTCCAATGTCGGTCCGCAAACGCTCTTCCGTGAAGCGGAATGCCGGTGCTCCGCAATTCACGGCGTAGGGACCGGTTCCGTCGTTCAGCCGCAACGCGACGCCGACCGCATGAACGTCGTCCTGCCATTCGCCGGCCGAGATGGTGAAGCCATATTTCGCGACGGTCTCGCCGGCGCGTTCGATGCCGTCGCGGATCTTCGGCCAACGGCTGCCATAATGCTCGCGCATCTCCCGCATCAACGCGGCGCGATCCTCGTCCGGCAGCGCCCAGATGTAGGCGCGGCCCATCGCTGTCGTTGCAATCGGAATGCGCGATCCGACGTCGAGTTGAACGTTGACGACGCCGTGACGGCTCTGGCCGAAATAGATCATGCTGAGCCGGTCGCGGCCGCCGATCGCGACCGCGCCGCCGGTCTCGCGCATCAGCTGCTCGCGGAATGGCTCGGAAAGATGGCGGATGCCGAGGTTGGCGAGCGCGGCATAGCCCAGCGCCAGCGCCGATGGCGCCAATTGGTATTTCTCGAAGCGCGGCACCGGGGTGAGATAGCCGAGCTTGGTGAGCGTGTAAGTCAGGCGCGAGACCGTGGCCTTCGGCAGGTTGGTGCGCGCGGCGATTTCCTGATTGCCCAGCAGGCCGTCATTCGGCCGGAATGCCCGCAGCACGTCCAGGCCGCGCGCCAGCGCGACGACGAAGCTCCGATCGGTCGCTGGTTTCTTCCCTGGGCGTTTCATGTCATCGGCTGTTGATTGATGAGCCTCGTTGACAACGCTCGTGCTTCAAAATAACCCTGGATGTCAAGATGTGGAATTAGATTTCGCACTGCGGAATTGACGTTCAGCAGCGGGTAGACGCAAGCAAGGCTGATACTCTGCGCAAATGAAAAGCCAAGAATTGGCCGGCACGTTAACCGGCCGCAAAGAAACGACATCCCAAGGAGCTTACGCGTGAGCGAAGTGGCAAAGCTTGATCGTCATGACATCATCGGCATCGTCACCATCGACAGTCCGCCCGTCAATGCGCTGAGTGCCGCAGTGCGCGGCGGCATCCTGGACAACGTCAAGGCGGCGATCGCCGATCCCGCGATCAAGGCGATCGTGCTCACCTGCGGCGGGCGCACGTTCATCGCCGGCGCCGATATCACCGAATTCGGCAAGCCGCCGAAGCCGCCGGCGCTCAACGACGTCTTGAGCACGATCGAGAACAGCCCCAAGCCGGTGATTGCCGCCATTCATGGAACGGCCCTGGGCGGTGGTCTCGAAGTGGCGCTCGCCTGTCATTATCGTGTCGCCACCAAGGAGGCGAAGCTCGGCCTGCCCGAGGTGAAGCTCGGCCTGCTGCCGGGCGCGGGCGGCACCCAGCGCCTGCCGCGCGCCGTAGGCCCCGAACTCGCGGTCAAGATGATCGTCGGCGGCGATCCGATCGGTGCGGCGGAGGCGCACAAGGCGGGCCTGATCGAGGAGATCGTCGAGGGGCCGGCATCGGGCGGCGAGGCCTTCGCGCGCAAGGTGGTGGCGGAGAACCGTCCGCTGCGCAAGTTGCGTGACGACGATTCCAAACTGGCGGCCGCCAAGGCCGATCGCTCGATCTTCACCAGTGCAGTGGCGGCGATCACCAAGAAGTCGCGCGGCCTCGAGGCGCCGTTCGCGGCCGCCGACGCGGTCGGCTACGCGATCGACCTGCCGTTCGACGAGGGCCTGAAGAAGGAGCGCGAAGGCTTCCTCAAGCTCCTCACCAGCGACCAGTCCAAGGCGCAGCGCTACGCCTTCTTCGCCGAGCGCGAGGCTGCCAAGATCGCCGGCGTGCCCGAGGGGACCAAGGGCCGCAAGATCGAGCGCGTCGCCATCATCGGGGCCGGCACCATGGGCGGCGGCATCGCGATGTCGTTCGCCAATGCCGGCATCCCGGTCACGCTGATCGAGACCGCCGAGGAGCAGCTCAAGCGCGGCATGGGCATCATGCAGAAGAACTGGGAGGCGACCGCCGCGCGGGGCGGCATCCCGGCCGATGCGCCGGCCAAGCGCATGGCGCTGATTGATGGCAAGGTCGGACTCGAGAACGTCAAGGATGCCGATCTCGTGATCGAGGCGGTGTTCGAGACCATGGCCGTCAAGAAGGAAGTGTTCGGCAAGCTCGATCAATACGCCAAGCCCGGCGCCGTGCTCGCCTCGAACACGTCCTATCTGAACATCGACGCCATCGCCGCAGAGACCAGCCGCCCGCAGGACGTGCTCGGCATGCACTTCTTCTCACCCGCCAACGTGATGAAGCTGTGCGAGATCGTGCGCGCGGAGAAGACCGCGCCGGACGCGCTTGTCACGGCAGTATCGATCGCGCGCAAGATCGCCAAGGTGCCGGCCGTGGTCGGCGTCTGCGACGGCTTCGTCGGCAACCGCATGCTGGCGCAGCGCGGCAAGCAGGCCGAGAAGCTGTTGTTCGAAGGCGCGCTGCCGCAGCAGGTCGACGCCGTCGTCACCAAGTTCGGCATGCCGATGGGCCCGTTCGCGATGGGCGATCTCGCCGGCCTCGACATCGGCTGGCGCTCGCGCAAGGACCGCGGCATCAAGAGCGAGATCGCGGACGCGCTGTGCGAGGCCGGCCGCTTCGGCCAGAAGACCGGCAAGGGCTATTACAAATACGAGGCCGGCTCGCGTGCGCCGCTGCCGGATCCCGATGTCGAGAAGCTGATCGACGAGACGCTGGCCAAGCTCGGCCTCAAGCGGCGCGCGGTCAGCGACGAGGAGATCCTCGAGCGCATGATGTATCCGATGATCAACGAGGGCGCGAAGATCCTCGCCGAGGGCATCGCCGCGCGGCCGTCGGATATCGATGTCGTCTGGCTCTATGGCTATGGCTGGCCGATCTATCGCGGCGGGCCGATGTACTGGGCCGACAGCGTCGGTCTGAAGCACATCGCCGAGCGGCTGGCGTTCTATGCCAAGGAGACCAATGACCCGTCGCTGGAGCCGGCGCCGCTGCTCAAGAAGCTCGCCGACGAAGGCAAGACCTTCGCGTCGCTGGCACAGGGGAAGGCCGCTTGAGGCTTCGCTCTAGCTCCGTGCTCAACTGCGCCCCCCTCCCCCTTGCGGGGAGGGGTTGGGGGTGGGGGTCCACAACGGCAGTCTCGCCTGGGGCCACCCCCCTCCCTGGCCCTCCCCCACAAGGGGGGAGGGAACGGAGAGAGCGGGGCCGCCTTACGGCAAGAAATACAGAGTCCTCATGACCCATCCCGGCGAACAGTTCTATCCCGAAGGCGTCCGCTGGGACGCGCCGATCGCGCGCGGCACCTTGCCGGACCTGTTGGCGCAGGCGGTGAGCGAGTTCGGCGAGCGCGATGCGCTCGAATTCCGCGATCGGCCGGTCACATTCAAGCAGCTCGAAGCGCTTGCCAACCAGGCCGCCGCGGCCTTCCTGCGTGCGGGCTTTGGCAAGGGCGCCTCGATCGCGCTGTTCCTCGGCAACACGCCGGACCATCCGATCAACTTCTTCGGCGCGCTCAAGGCCGGCGCCCGCGTGGTGCACCTGTCGCCGCTCGATGGCGAGATCGCGCTGTCGCACAAGCTCAGCGATTCCGGCGCGCGCATCCTGGTGACGTCGAACCTCAGCGCGCTGCTGCCGACGGCGTTGAAGTTCCTGGAGAAGGGCCTGCTCGATCGGCTGATCGTCTGCGAGGACGACCATTGGGGCAAGGTCGGCACGCCGCAAACGCCGTTGCCGGATAGTCCCGCCGTGATCACCCACCGCGCCTTCGTCGATGGCGCCGTCGCGCCAGCCGCGTGGCCGGCCATCTCGCCCGACGACATCGCCCTGCTGCAATATACCGGCGGCACCACCGGCCTGCCCAAGGGCGCGATGCTGACGCATGGCAATCTCACCTCGGCGGTGTCGATCGCGGAGATCTGGGGTCGCGCGACGCGCGCGAACGGCAATGGTTCCGACCGGGTGATCTGCGTCTTGCCGCTGTTCCACATCTATGCGCTGACGGTGGTGCTGCTGACCTCGCTGCGCCTCGGCAGCCTGATCTCGCTGCACCAGCGCTTCGACTTGGAAGCCGTGATGCGCGACATCGAGGTCAAGCGCGCGACCTATTTTCCCGGCGTGCCGACGATGTGGATCGCGATCGCCAACCTGCCGGATCTCGACACGCGCGACCTGTCGTCGCTGACCAGCGTCGGCTCCGGTGGCGCGCCGCTGCCAGTCGAGGTCGCGCGCATCCTGGAGCGCCGCGTCGGCATGAAGCTGAAGAGCGGCTGGGGCATGACCGAGACCTGCTCGCCCGGCACCGCCCATCCCAAGGGTGGGCCGGACAAGCCCGGCTCGATCGGGATCACGCTGCCCGGCATCGAGATGGACGTCGTGTCGCTCGAGGATCCCGCAAAGGTGCTCGGCGTGAACGAGGTCGGCGAGATCCGGATCAAGGGGCCGAACGTCACCAAGGGCTATTGGAACCGGCCGGAGGAAACGGCGCAGTCGTTCGTCGGCGATCATTTCCTGACCGGCGACATCGGCTATGTCGACGCCGACGGTTTCTACTTCCTGGTCGACCGCAAGAAGGACATGATCATCTCCGGCGGCTTCAACGTCTATCCGCAGATGATCGAGCAGGCGATCTACACCCATCCGGCGGTGCAGGAGGTCATCGTGATCGGCATTCCCGACGCCTATCGCGGCGAGGCGGCCAAGGCCTTCATCAAGCTGCGCGACGGCGCAGCACCGTTCCCGGTCGAGGATCTCCGCGCCTTCCTCACCGGCAAGCTCGGCAAGCACGAGCTGCCGGCGGCGGTCGAGTTTGTCGACGAGCTGCCGCGCACGCCGGTCGGCAAGCTGTCGCGTCACGAACTGCGCCAGCAGCAATCACCCACGTCTCACAGCAAACATCAGTAACAACAACAGGAGGTCCGCCCATGACCGATGCCGTCATCGTTTCCACCGCCCGCACGCCAATCGGCAAGGCCTATCGCGGCGCGCTCAACGCCACTGGCGGCGCCACCTTGCTCGGCCACGCCATCGGCGAGGCGGTCAAGCGCGCCAAGGTCGATCCGGCCGAGGTCGAGGATGTCGTGATGGGCGCGGCCCTGCAGCAGGGCTCGACCGGCGGCAACATCGCGCGCAAGGCGCTGCTGCGCGCCGGCCTGCCGGTGTCGGTCGGCGGCACCACGATCGACCGCCAATGCGCCTCCGGCCTGCAGGCGATCGCGCTCGCGGCGCGCTCGGTGATCTTCGACGGCGTCGAGATCGCCGTCGGCGGCGGCGGCGAGTCGATCTCGCTGGTCCAGAACGACAAGATGAACGCCTTCCAGGCGACCGATCCGGCGCTGCTCGAGATCAAGGGCGACGTCTACATGCCGATGATCGACACCGCCGAGATCGTCGCTAAACGCTACGGCATCTCGCGCGAGCGGCAGGACGAATATGCGCTGGAGAGCCAGCGCCGCACCGCGGCCGCGCAGCAGGGCGGCAAGTTCAACGACGAACTGGCGCCGATCACCACCAAGATGGCGGTGACCGACAAGGCCACCGGCAACATCTCGTTCAAGGACGTGACCTTCTCGCAGGACGAAGGTCCGCGTCCGGAGACGACCGCCGAAGGTCTCGCCGGCCTCAAGGCCGTGCGCGGCGACGGCTTCTCGATCACGGCCGGCAACGCCAGCCAGCTCTCCGACGGCGCCTCGGCCTGCGTGATCATGAGCGACGCCAACGCCGCCAAGCGCGGCCTGCAGCCGCTCGGCATCTTCCGCGGCTTCGTTGCGCATGGCTGCGAGCCCGACGAGATGGGCATCGGCCCGGTGTTCGCGGTGCCGCGCCTCTTGAAGCGCCACGGCCTCACCGTCGACGACATCGGCCTGTGGGAGCTCAACGAGGCGTTCGCGGTGCAGGTGCTGTACTGCCGCGACAAGCTCGGCATCGACCCCGACAAGATCAACGTCAATGGCGGCGCCATCGCGGTCGGCCATCCCTACGGCATGTCGGGCGCGCGGCTCACGGGCCATGCGCTGATCGAAGGCCGCCGCCGCAAGGCCAAATACGCCGTCGTCACCATGTGCGTCGGCGGCGGCATGGGCGCCGCCGGCCTGTTCGAGGTGCTGCAGTAACTTGATTGTCGTCCCGCGCGAATCTCGCGCGGGATTTTAACAGGTGTCGTCCCGGGCAAGCTTGCGAGCGCGCGAGCGCTCGCAAGTGCAGACCCGGGACCCATACCGCGTGATCTAACTTGGGGCATTCCGTCAGAGGCCCGTGCCCCCAAACGTGAGCCGGTGGATATGGGTCCCTGCGTTCGCAGGGACGACAGCGGAGCAAGACGCGCCAACCGAATACCGAATTGAATAGTCAGGGAGGATCCGATGGATCTTGCATTCACGAAGGAAGAGCAGGCGTTCCGCGAGGAAGTGCGGCAGTTCTTCAGGGACAATGTGCCGCCGGAGACGCGGCGGAAGATGATCGAAGGCCGCCATCTGTCGAAGGACGAGATGGTGACCTGGTGGCGCATCCTCAACAAGAAGGGTTGGGGTGTCTCGCACTGGCCGGAGGAATATGGCGGCACCGGCTGGACCTCCGTGCAGCACTACATCTTCAACGAGGAGCTGCAGGCCTATCCGGCGCCGCAGCCGCTCGCCTTCGGCGTCAGCATGGTTGGCCCCGTCATCTACACCTTCGGCAACGAGGAGCAGAAGAAGAAGTATCTGCCGCGCATCGCCAATGTCGACGACTGGTGGTGCCAGGGCTTCTCCGAGCCGGGCTCGGGCTCCGACCTCGCCTCGCTGAAGACCAAGGCCGAGCGCCGCGGCGACAAGTGGATCATCAACGGCCAGAAGACCTGGACCACCTTGGCTCAGCACGCCGACATGATCTTCTGCCTGTGCCGTACCGATCCCGCGGCGAAGAAGCAGATGGGCATCTCCTTCATCGTCTTCAGCATGAAGTCGAAGGGCGTGACGGTGCGTCCGATCCAGACCATCGACGGCGGCCACGAGGTCAACGAGGTGTTCTTCGACGACGTCGAGGTGCCCATCGAGAACCTGATCGGCGAGGAGAACAAGGGCTGGGACTACGCCAAGTTCCTGCTCGGCAACGAGCGCACGGGGATTGCCCGCGTCGGCGTCTCCAAGGAACGCATCCGCCGCATCAAGGAGCTCGCCGGCAACATCGAATCCGGCGGCCGTCCGGTGCTGGAAGATCCGTCGTTCCGCGAAAAGCTCACGGCCTGCGAGGTCGAGCTGAAGGCGCTGGAACTGACGCAGCTGCGCGTCGTCGCCGATGAGGGCAAGCACGGCAAGGGCAAGCCCAATCCGGCGTCCTCGGTGCTGAAGATCAAGGGCTCGGAGATCCAGCAGACCACGACCGAGCTGCTGATGGAGGTGATCGGCCCGTTTGCCGCGCCGTATGACGTGCACGGCGACGACGACAGCAACGAGACCATGGATTGGACCGCGCAGATCGCGCCGAGCTACTTCAACAACCGCAAGGTCTCGATCTACGGCGGCTCCAACGAGATCCAGCGCAACATCATCGCCAAGGCGGTGCTGGGGCTCTGACATGTGAGCCGCAGCGCCTCGACGACGCACGCTGTCATGGCCGGGCTTGACCCGGCCATCCACGCCGCCCGCACAACGGCACGACGTGGATGCCCGCGACAAGCGCGGGCATGACGGAGAATGGGGATACTGGAGAGTCAACCAATGGATTTTGATCTCACCGAGGAGCAGCGCCTCCTCAAGGACAGCATCGACGGCCTGCTGGCGGATGCCTATGATTTCGACAAGCGCAAGCTGTACATGAAGGAGAAGGGCGGCTGGAGCCAGGCGATGTGGTCCAAGCTCGCCGAGCAGGGCCTGCTTGGGCTGCCGTTCTCCGAGGACGATGGCGGCTTCGGCGCCGGTGGCGTCGAGACCATGATCGTGATGGAGGCGATGGGCCGCGCGCTGGTGCTCGAGCCGTATCTGGCGACCGTGGTGCTCGCTGGCGGCTTCCTGCGTCATGGCGGCTCGGCCGCGCAGAAGGCGGCGCATCTGCCGGGAATCATCGACGGCAGCAAGACGTTTGCCTTCGCCCAGCTCGAGAAGCAGTCGCGCTACGACCTGTTCGATGTCGCCGCCTCGGCGAAGAAGAAGGGCGACGGCTATGTCATCGACGGCGAAAAGTTCGTCGTCCTCAACGGCGAGAACGCCGATACCTTGATCGTCACCGCACGCACCTCAGGCGGCCAGCGCGACAAATCCGGCATCGGCGTGTTCATCGTGCCGGCGGATGCCAAGGGCGTCACCCGCAAGGGCTATCCGACGCAGGACGGCCTGCACGCGGCCGACATCACCTTCACCGGCGTGGAAGTGGGGGCTGACGCCGTGATCGGCGATCCCGCCAACGGCCTGCCGCTGATCGAGCGCGTCGTCGACGAAGCCCGCATCGCGCTGTGCGCCGAGGCGGTCGGCCTGATGGACGAGTCGCTCAAGACCACGGTCGAGTACATCAAGACGCGCAAGCAGTTCGGCGTCGCGATCGGCTCGTTCCAGTCGCTGCAGCACCGCGCCTCCGACATGTTCGTCGCGCTGGAGCAGGCCCGCTCGATGTCGATGTTCGCCACCATGGCCGCCGAGTTCGACGACGCCAAGGAGCGCGCCACATCGATTGCCGCAGCCAAGGTCCAGATCGGCAAATCGGCCAAGTTCGTCGGCCAGCAGTCGATCCAGCTCCATGGCGGCATCGGCATGACCATGGAGGCCAAGATCGGCCACTACTTCAAGCGGCTGTCGATGATCGAGACGACGTTCGGCGACACCGACTACCACATGCGCCGCGTCAGCGAGGCCGGCGGGTTGATCTAAGCGAATGCGTCGTTGCCGGGCTTGGCCCGGCAACCCATCGCTCTCTGAGGTGGATGCGCGGGCCTTCGCCGCGCCGAAGGGGCTTCGGCCCCGCAGGCGGGTCAAGCCCGCGCATGACGGATTTGAGAGAGCTACGTTGCCGGCGTCGACTGGCTCCGTAGCAATTTGATCGTCGAGCCGTCATTGCGAGCGGAGCGAAGCAATCCAGGGCGTCACGCGCAACTCTGGATTGCTTCGTCGCTTCACTCCTCGCAATGACGCGGAGGAAGCAGATATGACCCCCAATCCCTTCGACCTCTCCGGACAGGTCGCCGTCGTCACCGGCTCCAGCCGCGGCATCGGCCGCGCCTCGGCGGAGCTGCTCGCGCAGCTCGGCGCCAAGGTGGTGATCTCCAGCCGCAAGCTTGACGCCTGCGAGGAGGTCGCGAGCGGCATCCGCGCCAACGGCGGCGACGCCCATGTCATCCCCTGCAACATCTCGCGTCGCGCCGAAGTCGACGCGCTGATCGACGGCGCCGTGACGCATTACGGCCAGGTCGACATCCTCGTCTGCAACGCGGCGGTGAACCCGTATTACGGTCCGCTGCTCGACATCACCGACGAGGCCTTCGACAAGATCATGGCCTCCAACGTGAAGAGCAACCTCTGGCTCTGCGCCAAGGCGATCCCGCCGATGGCCGCGCGCGGCAAGGGCTCGGTCATCATCGTCTCCTCGATCGGCGGCCTGCGCGGCTCGACCGTGATCGGCGCCTACGGCATCTCCAAGGCTGCCGACTTTGCGCTGTGCCGCAGTCTCGCCGGCGAATCGGGCCCGCAGGGTGTCCGCATCAATTGCGTCGCGCCCGGCCTGATCAAGACCGACTTCGCCCGCGCGCTATGGGAGGACGAAGCCCGCCTGAAACAGCGCTGCGCCACCACCCCGCTCCGCCGCATCGGTGAGCCACACGAGATCGCCGGCGCGGTCGCCTACCTCGCTTCGGATGCGTCGACCTTCATGACCGGCCAGACCATCGTCGTGGATGGCGGTGTGACCACGGCGGCGGTGTAAGCGTCTCCTGTGTCGAAGCAGCGGCATTGACGGCTGTTTTCACCCTCCCCTGGAGGGGGAGGGTCGCCTCACGTTGAGCGAAGCGAAATGTGAGGCGGGGTGGGCTGATCTCTCCACGAGCACCGCGCCTGTGGCTCACCCCACCCCGTCTCGCATTCCGCTGCGCTTCATGCGAGCCGACCCTCCCCCTCCAGGGGAGGGTGGGCATCCCGCGTGCTGCTCCACCTTGACCTCGCCCGCCTGATCCGCTTGCTTGTCGCCAACGTCGTCAACCTCCCGGGAAGAAACCCCATGTCCTTCGTGCTGGCCATCGATCAGGGCACCACGTCCTCGCGCGCGATCGTGTTCCGCTCCGACATCTCGATCGCCGCGGTGGCGCAGCAGGAATTCCCGCAGCATTTCCCGGCGTCGGGCTGGGTCGAGCACGAGCCGGAGGACATCTGGACCTCGACCGTGATGACCTGCCGCGACGCGCTGACAAAGGCGGGCCTGGCTGCAAAGGACATCGCCGCGATCGGCATCACCAACCAGCGCGAGACCACCGTGGTGTGGGACCGCGCCACCGGCCAGGCGGTGCACCGCGCCATCGTCTGGCAGGACCGCCGCACCGCCGACATCTGCGCGCGGCTCAAGGCGGACGGCCATGAACCGGACGTCAGCGCCAAAACCGGCCTGATCATCGATCCCTATTTCTCCGGCACCAAGGTCGCCTGGATTCTCGACCACGTGCCGGGCGCGCGCGAGCGGGCCGACCGCGGCGAGCTGATGTTCGGCACCGTCGACTGCTACCTGCTGTGGCGCCTGACCGGCGGCAAGGTCCACGCCACCGACGCCACCAACGCCTCGCGCACGCTGCTGTTCAACATCCACACCGGGCAGTGGGACGAGACGCTGTTGAAGCTGCTGCGCGTGCCGCGCTCGATGCTGCCCGAGGTGAAGGACTCCTCCGCCGATTTCGGCACCACCACGCCCGACCTGTTCGGCGGCCCGATCAAGGTCGCGGGCATCGCCGGCGACCAGCAGGCCGCGACCATTGGACAAGCCTGCTTCACGCCGGGCATGATGAAGTCGACCTACGGCACCGGCTGCTTCGCGCTGCTCAACACCGGCGCCACGCCGGTGAAATCGAACAACAAGCTGCTGACGACCATCGCCTATCAGCTCGACGGCGTCAGGACCTACGCGCTCGAAGGCTCGATCTTCGTCGCCGGCTCGGCCGTGCAATGGCTGCGCGACGGCCTCGGCATCATCAAGCATGCCGCGGAAACCGGCCCGCTCGCCGACAAGTCCGACTCGATGCAGTCGGTCTATCTGGTGCCGGCCTTCGTCGGCCTCGGCGCACCCTATTGGAATCCGCGCGTGCGCGGCGCGCTGTTCGGCCTCACCCGCAACACCGGGCCGGCCGAACTCGCGCATGCGACGCTGGAAAGCGTCTGCTACCAGACCTACGATCTGTGGGCCGCGATGCGCGCCGACTGGCCCGATGCCTCCGCGGCCACGATCGTGCTGCGCGTCGATGGCGGCATGACCGCCTCGGACTGGACCATGCAGCGTCTCGCCGACCTGCTCGACGCACCGGTCGACCGTCCCATGATCCAGGAGACCACCGCGCTCGGCGCCGCCTATCTCGCCGGCCTGAATGCGGGCGTCTATCCGGAGCCGGAGAAGTTCGCCGACAATTGGCGGCTCGAGCACCGCTTCCGGCCGGCGATGAGCGCGGCGACCCGGCAGCGCAAGCTCGCCGGCTGGGCCCGTGCCGTGAAGGGCGTGCTGGCGAGCGACGAGGGCGAGTAGGGCGCTCACGTCCCACAGCAGCTAAGCCAGGAACGCAGCAAGGTCGGCATTGACCTGCTTCATGTGGGTCACGAACAGCCCATGCGGGCCGCCGGGATAGACCTTCAGCTCGGCGCCCTTGATGCCCTTGGCGGTCGGCCGTCCCGTCATGTCGAGCGGCGCCGAGACGTCCTTGTCGCCGTGCAGGATCAGCACGGGACGGTCGATCTTCGCAAGCACCGGCCGCAGGTCGGTCGCGATCAGCGCGCGGTTGGTGGCGACCGCGACGGGAATGGGCATCTGGCGCATCATCGCCGCGACCCATTCCATCATCTGCGGCGAGGCGTCCTTCGTGAAGAACGGCAGCTTGTTGTCCTCGATCCATTTCGGAAAGTCGCTCTGCCACGCGGCCCAGCACTGCTCGAAATAGCCGTGGGGCGCGCCGAGCGCATTGTCCGCGGTCTACAGCGGAAACGGCGTCGTCGGTCCGAGCATCGCGATGCGCGAGATGCGTCCCGTGCCGTGCCGCGCGACGTAGTTGAGGATCTCGTTGCAGCCCATGGACATGCCGACCAGCGCGACGTCATCAAGGTCGAGCTGCGCGATGACCTCGGCGATGTCGTCGGCCAGGCGGTCGAGCTCGTAGCCGCTGCCCGGCACGTCGGAGCGTCCATGGCCGCGGCGGTCGAAGGCAATGCAGCGCAGCCCGCGCTGGCTGAGATCGGAGATCTGGTAGGTCCACATCGCGCGGGTCAGCGCCCAGGCATGTACGAACAGCACCGGCCGGCCGCTGCCCCACTCCTCGTGATAGAGCGTCACGCCGTCGCTGCAGCGGATACGCGGGCGCGCCGCGGTCGGCGCGGCGGCGAGGCTCGCTCCCGTCGCCGCGAAGCTGGCTGCTGCCGCGGTCAGCAGCACGTCTCGTCGTTGCATGGGCATGGCTCCTGATGTTGAATGCGCCGACCATGCCGGGACCGCTGTGCGGTTCCAATTACGTCCGGGGTAAGCAAGTTGCCGATCACTCTTCAATCAGGTCGTCTTGAGTGACCATTCCCGACGGATATTTCGACGTCCCGCCCGGCAAGGTCGCGGCCGTGGTGACCTCGCTGGAAATGCTGGCACCGCCAGTGCTGCCGCCCGATCCGATCGGCGACTGGAGCATTCGCCGCGTCGCGCAGCCTGATCTCGACTGGTACCGTGACCTCTATGCCCGCGTCGGCTGGGAGTGGCTGTGGTCGCAGCGCACGCGGATGAGCGATGCGGAGCTTGCCAAGACAGTTCGCGCTGACGGAGTCGAGATCTATACGCTCGTCCATGATGGCGGCGACGAGGGCCTGCTGGAGCTCGACTTCCGCACCAAGAACGATTGCGAGCTGGTGCTGTTCGGCGTCACGTCGAAGCTGATCGGCACCAGCGCCGGCCGCCTGCTGATGAATCACGCACTGCGCCGCGCCTGGGCGCAGCCGCTCACCCGGCTCTGGGTCCACACCTGCAGCTTCGATCATCCGCGCGCGCTCGCGTTCTACCAGCGCTCCGGCTTCCGCCCCTATCGCCGCCAGATCGAGATCGCCCCCGACCCGCGCCTCGACGGCACCCTGCCGCGCGATGTCGCACCGCATGTGCCGCTGCTCGCCTGAACATGGGAGCTGACAACGGCGCCGAACGGCGCTTCAATGCGCCGCACAGGAGGATAACCGATGTTCCTGATCGGCCAATACGACTCGCCTTTCGTCCGTCGCACCGCGATCGCGCTCAGGCTCTACAGCCTGCCGTTCGAGCACAAGCCGTGGTCGACCTTCGGCGACGCCGACAAGATCGCGCCGTACAACCCGCTGCTGCGCGTGCCGGTGCTGGTGCTCGACGACGGCGAGGCGCTGATCGATTCGGTCGCGATCCTCGACCATCTCGACGAGACCGTCGGGCCCGAGCGCGCGATGCTGGCGCGGAGCGGCGCGCTGCGCCGCAGGCAGCTGCATACGATCGCGCTCGCGACTGGCTTGGGCGATAAGGCCGTCAGCCTGATCTATGAGCGCGTGCTGCGCAAGGACCGCCTGGCCCTGTGGGTCGCGCGTTGCGAGACGCAGATCTCGGGCGTGCTGGCGATGCTCGAGGCGGAGCGCGCCGCAATCACGACAGACTACTGGTATGGCGAGCGAATCGGCCATGCCGACATTGCCGTCGCCTGCGTGCTGCGCTTCACACGCGAGGCGCATCCGCATCTGTTCGACGCCACGCGCTATCCGGCGCTGGCCGCGCATGCCGCAAGGTGCGAGGCGCTGCCGCCATTCCAGGAGATCGTCCAGCCGCTGGCCCCGCCGAGCGGGGATTGATGGAGTCCATCGAGACGTCAGACCGTGCCGCTTGCTCGGTGCTCACCCTCCCCCTCCAGGGGCGGGTGGGCAGCAGCGCGCGAGGCGTGGGCCGAACGGCGCGGCCCTCACGGCCGGAAATACACGTCCACCTTCATGCCCACCGCGAACGGGCCCGGCTCGGCCAGATCGACCAGCACCTCGACGACATCGACATCGGTCATGTTGCGCTGGCTGAGCGCAGCAGCGCGGCTGCTCTCGACCAGGGGGGCGATGGCGGCGACCTTGCCGGCGACGTCGCGGCCGCGGAAGGCGTCGGAGCGGACCACGGCCTGCTGGCCGACCTTGATCTTGTCGAGGTCGCGCTGGTCGAGCTCGGCGCGCACGCGCAGCGACGACGTGTCGCCGAGCAGCACCATCGGCTGGGTCGCCTGCGGCGAGGCGATCTCGCCGGTGCGCGCATTGACCTGCAGCACCGTGCCGTCGAGCGGTGCGCGGATGGTGAGCTTTTCCAACGTGGCGCGGGCGCCCTGCAGTTCGCTGCGGGCGACGTTGAGCTGGCCCTCGGCGCTGATCGGCAGTGGCGCATCAGCGGTGACCTTGCGCAGCTCGTCGGCCTGCTGCTCCAGCTTCGCCTGCGCGACTGTCAGTTGCGTGCGTGCGGTGTCGACATCGGCATCGGCGCCGTGCCCTGCGCGCCGCTCGGCCACCGCCTTGTCGAGCGCAGCACGCGCGTCGAACACGGCCGCCTGCGCGTCGGCGACGCCGTCTTCGGCCCGGCGCCGCGGACCCGCGCCAGACGGTGTCGACTCCTTGTTGCGCACGCGCTTGCGCATCGCGACCTGCGCCTCGGCGCTGGCGAGCTGCGCGCGGGCTTCGGCGTCGCCGAGCCGCACGAGGGCCTGGCCGGTGAACACGGTCTCGTTCGGCTTGACCAGCACCTCCTGGATCGGCCCGACCACGGGCGCGCCGAGCTTGATCAGGCCGGATGCCGGCTCGACCCGGCCGGGCGCGACGGCCAGCCAGCGTTCCTCCTGGGCATTGGCGGCGCGCGCTGTCGGTGGAATCGAGGTCGGCGTGACGGTGATAGCCAATGCGGCCGCTGCGACGAGCCCGAGCAGGTGAGCGCGTTCTGGAATTCCCGATATCATGCGTGCGAGACTTTCTTCATGGACTCGCCGCCGCTCTCCTCGCGGACGATGCGGCCGTCCTCGATGTGAATGACGCGATTGGCGAACGGCAGGATGCGCGGATCGTGCGTGACCACCAGCACCGCGCGTGAGGGATCCTTGGCGATGTCCGCGAGCAGGGTCATGATGGCATGGCCATTGGCCGTATCGAGCGCGCCGGTCGGCTCGTCGGCGAGAATGACCTGCGCCTTGCCGACGATGGCGCGGGCGATCGCGACGCGCTGCTGCTCGCCGCCCGAGAGCTCGCGCGGGAACGACCGCTTCTTCGGACCGAGGCCGACCCTCTCGAGCACCTCGCGCGCCGCCTTCTTCGCAGACCCCGCGCGTTCGCCGCGCACATCGAGCGCGAGCCGCACATTGTCCTCGGCGTTCAGCGTCGGAAACAGATGATAGGATTGAAAGATGAAGCCGATGCGCTCGCGGCGCAGCTTCGCCAGCGCCTCGGGATCGAGCCCCGCGACCGGCTGGTTGGCAACCCGCACGGCACCGCCATCCGGCGTCATCAGGCAACCCAGGATCGACAGCAGCGTCGTCTTGCCGCTGCCCGAAGGGCCCATCAGCAGCGCCAGCTCGCCGCCCTTCAGCGACAGGCTCACGCCCTTCAGTGCCTGCACCCTGCCGGCCCCCTGGCCGAGGTGATGCACGAGATCGGTGGCCTCGAGCACGGTGTCGGTCATCGCGAGAATACCAGGGTCGGGTCGATGCGCATGACCTTGAGGATCGCCGCGATCGCCGAGCCGACGCACATCGTCACCGTCAGCACGAACAGCGCGACCGTCAGCGTCGGTGTCATGATGACCGGCAGCGCCGATTCCGCGGTCGCCGCCGCCACGATCTTGCCGATCGCCGCAGCGCCGGCGAAGCCGACGATGGCGCTGAGCAGCGCCTGCCAGATGATGACGGTGTAGATGTAGCGGCTGGACGAGCCGATCGCGCGCAGGGTCGCGAACTCGTTGATGTGATCCTTGGTGCTGGAATAGAGCGTCTGCGCCACGATCACGGTGCCGACGATGAGGCCGAGCAGGGCGCCGGCGAACAGCGCGGCACCGGCGCCGGTGCCGAACAGCCAGAACGAGCGGCTGCGGCTCGCGAACTCGGCTGCGGTCAGCACCTCGACATTGGACAGGCTGTCGCGCAGCGCCCGCTGCACGGTCCAGAGGTCGGCCTCGGCCGCCAGCTTGACCACCAGATAGGACGCCTTGTTCGAGGCGATGCCGGTATAGGCGCGGGCGCGGTCGACGTCGGTGAACACGTAAGGCGTTGTCGTGAACGAGCGGATGCCTTTGGTGACAGCCATCACCTGCACCTTCTGGTCGCGGAGCTCTGCAGCCTGGCCGGCGCCGCCGATGCCGAGCCGCTCGAAATAGGTCTGGTCGATAGCGACCGCGCCCGGCACGGACAGGTCGTCCAGCCGTCCCTCCACCACGTTCCAGGGATGCAGCCCGAGCCCGCGCAGTTCCGAGCCGACCACGAAGACCGGCGTCGTGGTGCCCTGCGGCAGCCGCCATTGCGCATAGCCGATCACCAGCGGCGTCGCCTCCGCCACGCCGGGAACCGCCAGCGCCCGGAACCGCTGCCGCTCGTCAAGCAACGAGGGATCCTCGAAGCATTTGGTGCCGACCGGCATGATCCACAGCTCGGCCGGGGAATGGTCGATCATGGTGGTGACCATGCGGCGGAAGCCGACATAGAGGCCCATCTGCACGGTCACCAGCACGATCGAGAAGATGATGCCGATGATGGTGGCAATGAAACGAAGCCTGTCATGGAACAGGTTTCGGGACGCAAGCCTGAACTGCAACGACATGAACGAAAAACCACCCGGAGGCCCCGGCGGCATTTCAGCCGGTTAGCGGGGATAAGTCCACGCTGCATCGCATGGCGCCGGCTGTGGCGCTTTGTCATTCGCGGCGGCCGTGGCGCGGGGGACACGGGGACGGGTCACATGCGGTGCTGCCCCTGCGAACGCATATGGGAGGCGACGGCGGTCCGCCATAACTGGTGTCGTCCCGGCGAACGCCGGGATCCATAACCACAGGGAGGTGTCGTTGCGCTCGGTATCGACCACGGCGGCCGACAGATGCATCACGCGGTATGGGTCCCGGCGCGAGGCCGGGACGACAGTTTGGGGTGGGAGACTGCGCGCCGGCTACTTTGCGCCGACCGCCTTCCTGCGCCAGGCGAGATGAACGGCACAGGTGCAGCCCACCGGATGGCTCGCGAGCTCGGCGGGTGCGGCGTCGTTGGCCGGAGCGGGCGAAGCGACGGCGCGCGCTGCCGCGTCCGCCTGCTGTCCACTCCTTGCCGGAATGTAGTTCAGGATCGGCGCCAGCCAGCGCTCGACCTCGGCCACCGTCATGCCCTTGCGCGCGGCGTAGTCCTCGACCTGGTCGCGCTCGATCTTGCCGACGCCGAAATAGAAGCTCTCCGGCGAGGCAAAATAGAGGCCCGACACCGACGAGCCCGGCCACATCGCAAAGCTCTCGGTCAGCCGCACGCCGGCATTCTTCTCGGCGTCGAGCAGTTCGAACAAGGTCGCCTTCTCGGTGTGGTCGGGCTGCGCCGGATAGCCGGGCGCGGGACGGATGCCGTGATACTTCTCCAGGATCAGATCGTCCGGCGAGAGCGCCTCGTCCGGAGCGTAGGCCCAGAACTCGCGGCGGACGCGGGCATGCAGCCGCTCGGCGAAGGCCTCGGCGAGGCGGTCGGCCAGCGCCTTCACCAGGATCGAGGAGTAGTCGTCATTGGCGTTCTTGAAGCGGTCGGCCACCGCGTCCTCGCCGAGACCGGTGGTGACGACGAAGCCGCCGACATAGTCCGGCACGCCGGAACCCACAGGCGCGATGAAGTCGGAGAGTGCGGTGTTGAAGCGACCCTCGCGCTTCTCGAGCTGCTGGCGCAGGGTGTGCAGGGTCGCGACCGCCGTGGTGCGGCTGTCGTCGGCATAGAGCACGATGTCGTCGCCCTTGGCATTGGCCGGCCAGAAGCCGATCGCGGCGCGCGCCGTGAACCACTTCTCGGCGACGATGCGCTTCAGCATCTTCAGCGCGTCGTCATAGAGCGCCCGTGCGGCCTCGCCGACCTTGGCGTCGTCGAGAATCGCAGGGAAACGGCCGGCGAGCTCCCAGGTCTGGAAGAACGGCGTCCAGTCGATATAGGGCACCAGCTCGGCGAGGTCGTAATCAACGAAGGTCTTGACGCCGAGGAAGGTCGGCTTCACCGGCTTCGCCTTGGCGAAGTCGATCTTCGGCGCGTTGGCGCGGGCGTCCGCGAGCTTCAGCCGCTTCTTGTCGGCCTGGCCGCGCAGATGCGCAGCGGCGATCTTCTGATACTCGCTGCGAATCTCCGTGGCGTAGGTATCCTTGCGCTCCGGCGACAGCAGCGAGGAGGCGACGCCGACGGCGCGGCTGGCGTCGTTGACATGAACGACCGGGCCATTCCGGTAGTTCGGATCGATCTTGACCGCGGTGTGGACGCGGCTCGTCGTGGCGCCGCCGATCAGGAGCGGCACGTTCAGGCCCTGGCGCTCCATCTCGGTAGCGAGATAGGCCATCTCGTCGAGCGACGGCGTGATCAGGCCGGAGAGCCCGACGATGTCGGCGTTCTCGGCCTTGGCGGTCTCGATGATCTTGGCGGCGGGCACCATGACGCCGAGGTCGATGACCTCGAAATTGTTGCACTGGAGCACGATGCCGACGATGTTCTTGCCGATGTCGTGGACGTCGCCCTTGACGGTGGCGAGCACGATCTTGCCGGCGTTGGAGCGCTCGTTGGCGCGGCCCTTGTTGGCGGCCTTCTCCGCCTCCATGAACGGCATCAGATAGGCCACCGCCTGCTTCATCACGCGTGCGGACTTCACGACTTGCGGCAGGAACATCTTGCCGTCGCCGAAGAGGTCGCCGACCACGTTCATGCCGGCCATCAGCGGGCCTTCGATGACGTCGAGCGGCCGCGTCGAGGCGGCTCGGGCTTCCTCGGTGTCCTGCTCGATGAACTCGGTGATGCCGTGCACCAGCGCGTGGGAGAGCCGCTTGCCGACCGGCCATTCGCGCCAGGCGAGATCGGCCTCCTTGGTCTGCTTGCCCTGGCCACGGAATTTCTCGGCCAGCGCCAGCAGCCGCTCGGACGCGCCGGGGTCGCGGTTCAGCACCACGTCCTCGCACACCTGGCGCAGCTCGGGATCGATGTCGTCATAGACGATCATCTGGCCGGCATTGACGATGCCCATGTCCATGCCGGCCTTGATGGCGTGATACAGGAACACCGAGTGCATCGCCTCGCGCACCGGCTCATTGCCGCGGAACGAGAACGACAGATTCGAGACGCCGCCGGAAACGTGGGCATGCGGCAGGTTCTGCCGGATCCAACGTGTCGCTTCGATGAAGTCGACGCCGTAATTGTTGTGTTCCTCAAGTCCGGTCGCGATGGCGAAGATGTTGGGATCGAAGATGATGTCCTCAGGCGGGAAGCCGATCTGCTCGACCAGGATCTTGTAGGCGCGGGCGCAGATCTCGGTCTTGCGCTTGTAGGTGTCGGCCTGGCCGGTCTCGTCGAACGCCATCACGACGACGGCGGCGCCGTGGCGGCGCGCGATCTTCGCTTCATGGATGAACTTCTCCTCGCCTTCCTTCAGCGAGATCGAGTTCACCACCGGCTTGCCCTGCACGCATTTCAGGCCGGCCTCGATGACATGGAATTTCGAGGAGTCGACCATCACGGGCACGCGGGCGATGTCCGGCTCGGCAGCGACGAGGTTGAGGAAGGTCCGCATCGCGGCTTCCGAATCCAGCAGGCCCTCGTCCATATTGACGTCGATGACCTGGGCGCCGTTCTCGACCTGGTCGCGTGCGACCTGCAGTGCAGCCGTGTAGTCGCCGGCGGTGATCAGCTTGCGGAATTTGGCGGAGCCCGTGACGTTGGTGCGTTCGCCGACGTTGACGAACGGAATGGCGGGCGTCAGCTCGAACGGCTCCAGGCCCGACAGCCGCAGCCGCGGCGCGATCTCCGGCACGGCGCGCGGCTTGTGCGGGGCGACCGCGGCGGCGATCGCGGCGATATGGTCCGGCGTGGTGCCGCAGCAGCCGCCGACGATGTTGACGAGGCCGGCGCTCGCGAACTCGCCGATCAGCCGCGCCATATAGGCCGGCGTCTCGTCATACTGGCCGAACTCGTTGGGCAGGCCGGCATTGGGATAGGCGCAGACCAAGGTATCCGCGACGCGGCCGATGTCGGCGACATGGGCGCGCAGATCCTCGGCGCCGAGCGCACAGTTGAAGCCGATGGTCAGCGGTTTCGCGTGGCGGACCGAATTCCAGAACGCCTCCGGCATCTGGCCCGAGAGCAGGCGGCCGGACTTGTCGGTGATGGTGCCCGAGATCATGACGGGCACGTCGACGCCGCGCTCCTCGCAGAGCTCGGCGATGGCGTACAGCGCCGCCTTGGCGTTGAGCGTGTCGAAGATGGTCTCGAGCAGCAGGATGTCGGCGCCGCCGTCAAGGAGACCGCGCGCCTGCTCGCCATAGGCGAGACGCAGGTCGTCGAAGGTCACGGCGCGGTAGCCGGGGTTGGACACGTCAGGCGAGATCGAGGCGGTGCGGTTGGTCGGGCCCATCGCGCCGGCGACGAAGCGCTGTTTGCCGTCCTCGGCCGCAACACGCGTGGCCGCATTGCGGGCGAGCCGGGCGCCCTCGCGGTTGAGCTCGTAGATGATGTCGGACAGGTCGTAGTCGGCCTGCGCGATCGATGTCGCCGAGAAGGTGTTGGTGGCGACGATGTCGGCCCCGGCGCGCAGATATTGGGCGTGGATGTCCTCGATCGCTTCGGGCTGGGTGAGGATCAAGAGATCGTTGTTGCCGCGGAGGTCGCGATGGAAGTCCTTGAACCGCTCGCTGCGGAACGCGGCCTCGTCGAGCTGCAGCGCCTGGATCATCGTGCCCATGGCGCCGTCGAGAATCAGGATGCGCTTAGCTGCAGCGGCAAGGAAGGCGGTACGCGCTGGGGATACGGGGGCGAGCATCAGGCAGCAGCCTTGTTGGCGGACTTCGGACGGATGCCGAGCAGATGGCTGATCGCGAACACGAGGTCGGCGCGGTTCATGGTGTAGAAATGGAAGGTGTCGACGCCATGCTTGGCGAGCTTCTGCACCTGGCCGGCGGCGACGGTCGCCGCGACCAGCTTGCGGGTCTCTGGATCGTCGTCGAGACCGTCGAACTTCTCCGCGAGCCAGTGCGGCACCGTGGTGCCGGCGCGGGTGACGAAGCCGCGCGCCTGCTTGAAATTGTGCATCGGCATGATCCCTGGCACGATCGGAATGTCGATGCCGCGGGCGCGGACACGGTCGAGGTAGCGGAAGTAGAGGTCGTTGTCGAAGAACACCTGGGTGATGGCGCGGGTGGCGCCGGCGTCGACCTTGGCCTGGAGCATGTCGATGTCGGCGTCGAAGTCGCGGCTCTCGGGGTGCTTCTCCGGATAAGCGGAGACCGAGATCTCGATGTCGGGGTGGCGCTTCTTGATGCCGGCGATCAGCTCGGGCGAGGTCTGGTAGCCGTCGGCACGGGTGGAGTAGGGGGTGCCGATGCCGCCGGGCGGATCGCCGCGAAGTGCTACGATGTGGCGGACGCCGACCTCATGATAGCGGTCGACGACCTCGTCGATCTCCCGGCGCGAGGCGCCGACGCAGGTGAGATGGGCCGCCGGCAGCAGCGCGGTCTCCTTCAGGATGCGCGCGATCGTGGCGTGGGTGCGCTCGCGGGTCGAGCCGCCGGCACCATAGGTTACCGAGACGAAGCTCGGCTCCAGCGGCGCGAGGCGCTCGATCGAGGCCCACAGCGTCCGGTCCATCTCCTCGGTCTTCGGCGGAAAGAACTCGAACGAGATCTTCGGCCTGGGAATCGCGGTGTGGCCGTCGGCGATGGCGGTGGCGAGGTCGGTCATGGCAACGCAGGTTCCGAATGGGGCGTAAATTTCAACTCAAGAGGGGCGTCCCCCTCGTGATGTGCCAAGATAAGGGAAGTGCGTCGCAAGTGACAGCCCACCATAAATGGGATTTGGCCCACCGGGCTGCGAATATTGCTGTTTTTGTCGCTGAGCCTGGCTTGATTGTGGGCGAAGAAAACATGAGTTATATCAAAGGGTGTCTGTGTGTCCCGGACGGCTCTCGCTGAAATATCCAGTGGGAGATGCCAGATATCATCCTGTATACAGGCGGAATGTCCCAACTTCGTTGCGGTCGATCTCTGCATTCGCGGCAGGTCACGGTCGCGATCAGCCCATTGTGGCGCGACGCGCAGGCATTAGGTTGAGCCAATGATCCCGCTTTCCGTCCTCGACCTCTCCGTCACCACCACGGCCACCAGGCCGTCGGCGGCGTTGCGCAACAGCATCGATCTGGCCCGCCATGTCGATCAGCTCGGTTATGTCCGCTATTGGCTGGCCGAGCATCACAGCCTGCCGTCGGTGGCGAGCCCGTCGCCCGACATCATGATCGGGCAGATCGCGGCGGTGACGCAGCACATCCGCGTCGGCTCCGGCGGCGTGATGCTGCCCAACCACGCGCCGCTGGTGGTCGCCGAGCGCTTCAAGATGCTGGAGGCGCTGTTTCCCGGCCGGATCGATCTCGGTCTGGGACGCGCGCCCGGCACCGACGGCACCACGGCCTATGCGCTGCGCAGCCGGCTCGATCGCCGCGAGGGTGATGACTTCCTGGAGCGGCTGCACGAGCTGATGCTGTGGGAGACCCGCGAATTTCCCGCCGGCCATCCCTACAACAACGTCGTCGCCATGCCCGACGACGCGCCGCTGCCGCCGATCTGGCTGCTCGGCTCCAGCGACTATTCCAGCGAGCTGTCGGCCCAGCTCGGCATGGGGTTTGGCTTTGCGCATCATTTTGCCAGCCACGACGCGGTCGACGCGATGCGAACCTACCGCGCGCATTTCACGCCGTCGCGCTGGCGGTCGCAGCCGCATGCGATCCTAGCGGTCGCGGTGGTGACGGCCGAGACCGACGCCGAGGCTGAGCGGCTGGCGTCGTCGATGGACCTCAACCGTTTGCGGCGCGACCGCGGCCAGTTCCTGCCGCTGCCGAGCCCCGAGGAGGCGGCGGCCACCATGTATACAGACGCGGACCGCGCCTCGATCGCCCGCAACCGGTCGCGGCTGTTCGTGGGTAGCCCGGCGACGGTGCGAGCCAAGCTCGATCCGATGATCGCGGCAAGCCAGGCCGACGAGCTGATGGTGATCACCGCGACCTTCGACCACGACGCCCGCAAGCGCTCCTACAGCCTGCTCGCCGACGCCTTCGGCCTGGAGCGGAAGGCGGCGGCGTGAGCATCGACGCCGCGCGTCGCTGGTCTCACCACGTGATCAGGGGCGAGCGATGCAGGAAGCTGTCGTCGCTCACCTGATCCAGGACGAAGCGCGCGACGTCGGCCCGCGCGATCGTGCCGCCATGAAAGTCGGTGAGATCCGTCAGCGCGCGCACTGTGTGTCCGCCCGGCTTGTCGTTCAGCACCGAGGGACGAACGACCACCCAGTCGAGCCCGCTATTGCCGATGATCGCCTCCTGCCGATTCTTATCGGCGTAGACCTTGCGCAGCAGCAGCGGAAAGATCAGCCGGTCGAACAGAAAGCCGCCGTGCCCGGCGCTGTCGCCGGCGCCAATTCCCGTGATGGCAACCAGCCGCGAGACGCGCTCAGCCCGCATTGCGTCGAGCAGCGAGCGCGTCACGGTCGAGAGCAGCGTCACCTCCCGGAATGGACCGGCCGGCGTGCCCAAGGCACTGATGACGGCGTCCTGACCCTTCAGCGCCTTCCGCAACGTCGCTTCGTCACGGGCGTCACCGACGATCAGATGCGCGCCTTGCAGATCGCCGGCCTTCCCCGGCGAGCGCACCAGCGCGGTGACATTGTCGCCGCGCGCCAGCGCCTCGCGCACGATCAGCCGGCCGGTGCCGCCGGTCGCGCCGAGAACCAGGATGTTCGGCTTCGCGCCATTGGCGCTATCACGCGTGGAATGAGTCATGATGACCTCCTGAGACTTGGCATGGGACGCGTCCGCGGAGGCGCCCCACAGTTTGGCTTTGGTGGATGATCAGGGCTTGTTGCCGTCAGGCGGCGGTCGCGATGTCAGCGACGAAGTCGCGATAGGAGCGCAGGGGACGACCCAGCAGCGCCGTCAGGCGCGCGACGTCGCCGGCCTCAGGCACCATGCCGTCGGTCAGGAAGCGCTCGGCCATCAGCCGCATGTCGAACGCCATCCAGCTCGGCATGACCTGCCGGAGGTTGGTCTCGAACTGCGCGGTGTTGTCGCCGCCATAGGCGATCGTGCGGCCCAGCACGTCAGACCAGATCGCAGCGGCATCAGCGCCGGTCAGCGTGTCCGGACCGACCAGGTTGATGCGATCGAGCGGCAGCGGCACGGCTGACTGCTCGCGGCGGATCAGCTCGATCGCTGCGATCTCGCCGATGTCGCTGACGTCGATCATGGCAAGGCCCTTGGCTCCGATCGGCATCGGGTAGATGCCGTAGCCGAGCACGATGTCCTTGATCGCGAGATCGTTGGTCATGAAGTAGGCCGGGCGCAGGATGGTGGCGTTCAGGCCCATCTGCTCAATCATCCGCTCGACGGCGAACTTGCCGGCGAAGTGCGGCACGTTGACGTAGACGTCGCTGTGGATCACCGAGAGATAGACGATCCGCGCGATGCCGGCCTCGCGGGCAACGTTGAGTGCGACCAGTGCCTGGGTGAATTCATCGGGCGCGACGGCGTTCAGCAGGAACAAGGTCGAGACGCCCGAAAAGGCAGAGCGCAGCGAATCGATGTCGAGCAGGTCGCCCTGCGCGACCGCGACGCCCGCCGGAAACCTCGCCTTGGCAGGATCGCGGACGAGGGCACGGACGTCGGCGCCGCGCTTGACGAGCTGGTCGACGACGTGACGGCCGACGGTTCCAGTGGCGCCGGTGACGAGGATGGTCATGGGATCACTCCGGGTTGGTTGTTGAGACACCCCGAAAATAGCGATCCATATGCGAGCCAATAGACGCTATAAATGGACAGGTCGTCTCATTGGCGGAACAGATGGATCTGCTGGCGCTCGCCGATTTCACACTGGTCGCCCGTCACGGCGGCTTTGGCCGCGCCGCCCGCGCCAGCGGTCGCCCCAAGGCGACGCTGTCGCGCCGGGTCGCCGAGCTGGAGGCGAGCCTCGACATCAGGCTGATCGAGCGCGGCGGGCGCGCGCTGAAGCTGACCGAGGAGGGGCGGGCGCTGTTCGAGCGGGCGGGCGCGCTGCTCACCGAGCTCGACGAGACCGTGGCTGCGATCTCCTCGGGCGGCGACACGCCTCGCGGCCGCCTGCGGATCAGCGCGCCGCTGCTGTTCTCGCAAACCGCGATGGGCAAGCTCGCCGCGTCGTTCGCGCTTCGATATCCCGAGGTCCGGCTCGACGTGACGACCGACGACCGGGCCGTCGACATGGTCGAGGAGGGCTATGATCTGGTGATCCGGGTCAATCCCGATCCCGATGACCGGCTGGTCGGGCGCATCTTCCTGCGCGACCAGATGGTGGTCGTGGCGAGCCCAGCCCTGACGAGGCCGGCGGACGGCGCGCGCGTTCCTGCGGTCGTTCGCAGCACCGAGCAGATCGCAGCGTGGGACGTCACGGCTACAAAGGGACGATCGCGCATCGCAATCGATCCGATCCTGCGGCTGTCATCGCTGATCATGGTGCGCGATGCGGTCCGTGCCGGGGTCGGCGCCGCATGCCTGCCGCTCTCGCTCGCCAGCCACGACCTCGCTGCAGGCCGGCTCGTGCAGTGGGCGGATCTCGACGCGCCAGCGGTTGCGCTGTGGGCGCTGTATCCGTCGCGGCGGTTGTTGAGCGCGCGCGTCTCCGCCTTTCTCGACCATCTGAAGCAGGCGTTCCCGATGGGAACGCCGGCCGAGCTGGCGGCCTATCTGGAGCTGCGAGATGACGGTCCGATCACTCCATCCGCTCGCTGAATGTCGCCCGGAACGGGTGCGCCGGATAGACGCCGACGATGCGCAGCTCGCGCGAGAAGAACTTCAGCTCCTCCAGTGCGAAAGCGAGGCCCTTGTCGTTCGGGTGGCCGTCGACATCGGCATAGAATTGCGTGGCGAAGAAGTTGCCGTCGACCATGTAGCTTTCGAGCTTGGTCATGTTGACGCCGTTGGTGGCGAAGCCGCCGAGCGCCTTGTAGAGCGCAGCCGGCAGGTTGCGCACGCGGAACACGAAGCTCGTGACCAGCGGCCCGGAATTCTGCTCGGCCCACTGCTCCTGGCGCGCCAGCACGACGAAGCGGGTGGTGTTGTGGGCTTCGTCCTCGATGTCCTCGGCGAGGATGTCGAGGCCGTAGATCTCGGCTGCCAGCCGCGAGGCGATCGCCGCGACGCTCCTGTCGCCGCGCTGGGAGACGTCCCGCGCGCTGCCCGCGGTGTCGCCGGCCACGATCGGCCGGACGCCGAGCTGGCGGATGATGCGGCGGCACTGGCCGAGCGCGTGAACGTGGCTTTCGACGGTCTTGATGTCGGCGAGCTTGGTGCCCTTCAGCGCCATCAACTGGTGGCGGACCGGCAGGAACCACTCGCCGATGATGTAGAGGCCGGAGGCCGGCAGCAGATGGTGGATGTCGGCGACGCGGCCGGCGACCGAGTTCTCGATCGGAATCATGCCGAGATCGGCCTCGCCGGAGGAGATCGCGCTCAGCGCGTCCTCGAAGGTCGCGCAGGGCATGGCCTCGGCGGTCGGATAGGCCTCGGAGATGGCGATGTGGGAATTGGCTCCCGGCTCGCCCTGGAATGCGATTTTCAAGATCTTGCTCATGTGGGGCCTTGTAGCAGCTTAGGTCTTGGACAGCAGCCGGCGTGCGGTTTCGAGATCGGCCGGGGTGTCGACGCCGCGGGGCACGGCGTCGACGACCATCACGTCGATCCGCATGCCGGCTTCCAGCGCCCGCAGCTGTTCCAGCTTCTCCTGCTGCTCCAGCGGGGATGGCGGCAGGCTGACGAAGCGCTCCAGCGCCGCCCGCCGGTAGGCATAGAGGCCGATATGATGGTACCTTGGTCCGTCGCCATGCGGCGCCGTGGCCCGGGTGAAGTACAGCGCGCGCATGCGCCGCCCGCCGAGAGGCGACCCGACCGCCTTGACGACGTTCGGATTGAGGCTCTCCTCCTCGGTATGAATCTGCGCGGCAAGGGTCGCGATGTCGACCGCGGGATCCTCGAGCGGGGGCAGCACGTCGCTGATGTTCTGCGGGTCGATGGTCGGAAAGTCGCCCTGCAGATTGACCACGATCTCCGCCTCGCGGGCCGGGTCGAGCTTGCACATGGCCTCGTAGATGCGGTCTGACCCGGAGGGATGATCCGGCCTGGTCATCACCACCTCGCCGCCCGCCGCGGCGACGGCCGCGGCGATTTCGGGCGTGTCGGTGGCCACGGCCACCCGGCCGATCGCGGCCTCCTGCGCGCGCCGGAGCACCTGCACGATCATCGGCTGGCCGGCGATGTCGAGCAGCGGCTTGCCCGGCAGGCGGGTCGACGCCATGCGGGCGGGAATCAGCACGAGAATTCGGGATTTGGTCATCCGGGAACGGCAGGTCGGAGCCGGTCGCAACAGCGCGGGCCGGACTGGATGGGGACAGCAGAAGCGGCCCGCTTATACGGGTTGCCAGAGCACGGGCAAACCGATATCTCACTTCTGCCGCAGGGGGAGGCGCGACGGCTCGATTCCGCTCGATGCCTTGACGAGTCCTTATCTCGACTCCTGGGGCGATTCGCGGTCGCGGCCTCGCGGCCTCCGACAGAACAATGAAATCCGCCCTCGGAGCCTGATTCCAAGATGGACTCCTTCGAACTGAACAAAATCATCGGCGCCGTGCTGGCTGCCTGTCTGGTCGTGCTGGTCACGAGCTTCTCCGCTGGCGCGATCTTCGCGCCGAAAATGCCGGAGAAGCCGGGTTTTGAGATCGCCGTGAAGGAGGCCGAGGGCGCCGCCAAGGGTGGCGCGGCGCCGGCCGCGGCCGAGCCGATCGAGAAGCTGCTGCAGACCGCCTCGGTCGAGAAGGGTGCTGCCGCCGCCAAGAAGTGCGCGGCCTGCCACACCTTCGCGAAGGGCGAGAAGAACGGCGTCGGTCCCAACCTCTACGGCATCGTCGGCGACAAGATTGGCGAAGGCCGCGGCTTCAACTTCTCGGCGGCGATGAAGGCCAAGGGCGGCACCTGGACGATCGACGACCTCAACAAGTTCATCGCCAATCCGAAGGGCTACATCCCGGGCACCGCGATGGGCTTCGCCGGCATCCAGAAGGACTCGGAGCGGGCCGACGTGCTGGCCTATCTGAACTCGCTGGCCGACAGCCCGGCGCCGCTGCCCACCGCAGCCAAGTGATCGGCTGCTGACCCACCAATTTCCGACGGCCGGGCCCCAAGCCCGGCCGTTTTGCTTTGCGGGGCGAATTTCGCCGCATTTGGGACCTTTGGTCGCATCCACCTCGTTCACAACCCGGTATCATGAGGAAAAAGCAAGGTTATTGGTCGAAACCTTGCCGTATATTGGTCCCCTGAATGGAACGGGTTCGCGGGAGCACCTCGCTGAGGCCGGCGAAACCTGCCCTTGCGAATTGGGTTACGATCAGACGTTGGATCTGGGAGCAGCAGCGGCCACGGCTACCACCTGCTTCAAGCGGTCTTATTCAGAGGAAGTCTCATTTGACGATTACCCGACGACAGCTCCTGCAGAGCAGCGTGCTCGCTGCGATGACCCCGGCGCTCGGCACTGCGGCCAGCCTTGCCCCTCTCGACGCCGCCCGGGCGCAGGCCGGCGAGCAGCTGGTCTGGCGCCACGGCCTGTCGCTGTTCGGCGAGATCAAGTATCCGGCGGACTTCAAGCGCTTCGACTACGTGAATGCGGATGCGCCGAAAGGCGGCGTCGCGCGGATGATCTCGCTCGGGACCTTCGACAATTTCAACATCGTCGTAATGTATGTGAAGGGCAACATCGCGTCCGCGGCGGGGCTGGTTTACGAGACCTTGATGACGCGGTCGCAGGACGAGGTGTCGACCGAATACGGCCTGCTCGCCGAGTCGGCGGCCTATCCGGACGACTACTCCTGGGTCATCTACCGCCTGCGCAAGGAAGCGCGCTGGAACGACGGCAAGCCGGTGACGCCCGAGGACGTCATCTTCTCGCTCGAGGCCCTGAAGAAGAACAGCCCGCACTACTCATCCTACTATCGTCATGTGGTGAAGGCCGAGAAGACCGGCGATCTCGAGGTCAAGTTCACCTTCGATGGTCCGGGCAATCGCGAGCTGCCGCACATCGTCGGCGAGCTGCTGGTGCTGCCGAAGCACTGGTGGGAAGGCACCGACGCGCAGGGCCGCAAGCGCGACGTCACCGCGACCACCCTGGAGCCGCCGCTCGGGTCGAGCCCGTATCGCATCAAGGAGTTCGTGCCCGGACGCTCGATCAAGATGGAGCGCGTCAAGGACTATTGGGGCGCCAACCTGCCGGTCCAGATCGGCCAGAACAATTTCGACGAGCTGCAGTTCGAATACTTCCGCGACAACATCGTCGCCCTCGAAGCCTTCAAGGCCGACCAGGCCGACTGGATCAACGAGAACTCGGCCAAGCAGTGGGCCACGGCCTACGACTTCCCGGCCATCAACGACAAGCGCGTGGTCAAGGACGAATTCCCGATCAGCGATTCCGGCCGCATGCAGGGCTTCGCCTTCAACCTGCGGCGTCCGCAATTCCAGGATGCGCGGCTGCGGCGCGCCTTCAACTACGCCTTCGATTTCGAGGAGATGAACAAGCAGCTGTTCTACGGCCAGTACAAGCGCATCAACAGCTACTTCGAAGGCACGGATCTGGCCTGCTCCGGGCTGCCGCAGGGCCAGGAGCTGCAGATCCTCGAGGGCCTGCGCGACAAGGTGCCGCCGGACGTGTTCACCACGGTCTACCAGGCCCCGGTGGGCGGCAATCCCGAGAATGTTCGCGCCAATCTGCGCGAGGCCACCAAGCTGCTGAGGGACGCAGGCTTCGAGATCAAGGACCGCAAGCTCGTCGATCCCGCCGGCAAGCCGGTCACGGTCGAGCTGCTGGTCCAGGACCCGTCGTCCGAGCGCATCGTGCTGTTCTACAAGCCGTCGCTGGAGCGCCTCGGCGTCGCGGTGACGGTACGCCAGGTCGACAACGTCCAGTATGAGAACCGGGTGCGCACCTTCGACTACGACATGATCATCGATGTCTGGGGGCAGTCGCTGTCGCCCGGCAACGAGCAGCGCGATTTCTGGGGTTCCAAGGCCGCCGACGAGTCCGGCTCGAAGAACACGATTGGCATCAAGAACCCCGCTGTCGACGCGCTGATCGAGAAGATCATCTACGCCAAGGATCGCGCCTCTCTCGAAGCGGCAACGCATGCGCTCGACCGGGTGCTGCTTTGGAATTTCTACGTCGTTCCGCAGTTCACCTATCCATTTGCCCGCAGCGCACGCTGGGACCGCTTCAGCCATTTCACGCCGTTCCCGAAATATGCGCGGTCCGGCTGGCCGAATCTGTGGTGGTACGACGCCGACAAGGCTGCCAAGGTGAAGCGCTCTTGAGCACGCTCCATCACCTGTCGCGCCGCGGCGTGCTCGGGCTTGGGTTCGGCGCGCTCAGCGTCCCCCTCCTGAAGCCGGCCATGGCCGCGGAGTTCGGCGCAGACTCGCACGGCACGTCGGCGTTCGGAGACCTGAAATACCCGGCCGATTTCCACCATTTCGATTACGTCAATCCGGATGCGCCGAAGGGCGGGATGTTCTCGCTGATCCCGTCGGTGCGCGCCTACAACCAGTCCTATCAGACCTTCAACTCGTTCAATGCCTACGTCCTGAAAGGTGAGGGCGCGCAGGGCATGGACATGACCTTCGCGTCGCTGATGGTGCGCGCCAGCGACGAGCCGGATGCGGTCTATGGCCTGGTCGCGAAGTCCGTCGCGATATCAGCGGACAAGCTGACCTATCGCTTCACGCTGCGTCCCGAGGCGCGCTTTCACGACGGGTCCAAGATCACGGCGCACGACGTCGCCTTCTCGCTGAATACCTTGAAGGAGAAGGGCCATCCGCTGATCGTGGTGCAGCTGCGCGATTTCGTGAAGGCCGAGGTGCTCGACGATGCGACGGTCGTGGTGACCTTCGTCGAGAAGCGCGCGCGCGACGTGCCGCTCTACGTCGTGACCCTGCCGATCTTCTCGAAGGCCTGGTATGCGAACCGTGCGTTCGACGAGGGGCCGCTCGACGTGCCGCTCGGCTCGGGGCCGTACAAGGTCGGCAAATACGAGATCAACCGCTACGTCGAGTTCGAGCGCGTCAAGGACTGGTGGGCGGCCGACCTGCCGGTCAGCCGCGGCCTCTACAATTTCGACATCGTGCGCTACGAGTTCTACCGCGACCGCGACGTCGCATTCGAGGGCTTCACCGCCAAGAGCTATCTCTATCGCGAGGAGTTCACCTCGCGCATCTGGGCGACGCGCTACGATTTCCCGGCGATCAAGGACGGCCGCGTCAAGCGCGAGCTCTTGCCGGACGAGACGCCGTCGGGCGGGCAGGGCTGGTTCATCAACACCCGCCGCGATAAGTTTCGGGATCCGCGCGTCCGCCAGGCGTTGACCTATGCGTTCGACTTCGAATGGACCAACAAGACCATCATGTACGGCGCCTATGCGCGCACCGTGTCGCCGTTCCAGAATTCCGACATGGTCGCGGTCGGACCGCCGTCGGCGGAAGAGCTGAAGCTGCTCGAGCCGTTCCGCGGCCAGGTGCCTGACGATGTGTTCGGCGAGCCGTTCGTGCCGCCGGTCTCGGACGGCTCCGGCCAGGATCGCGCGCTGCTGCGCAAGGCCATGCAGCTCTTGCAGCGGGCCGGCCTGCCGGTCAAGGACGGCAAGCGACTGCTGCCGTCCGGCGAGGTGTTCGCGATCGAGTTCCTGATCGACGAGGTCTCGTTCAAGCCGCACCACGGCACCCTGATCAAGAACCTGCAGACGCTCGGCATCGACGCCGAGTTGCGCATCGTCGACGCCGTGCAATATCGCGCGCGGGTCGAGGACTTCGACTTCGACATCGCCATTCAACGCATGTCGATGTCGCCGACCCCCGGCGACGGCCTCAGGGCTTACTTCACCTCGGACACGGCAAAGACCAAGGGCTCCTACAATCTCGCAGGGATCAGCAATCCCGCGATCGACGCGCTGGTCGCCAAGGCGATCGCCGCGGAAAGCCGCAGCGAGCTGACCTTGGCCTGCCGGGCGCTCGACCGCGTGTTCCGCGCCGGCCACTACTGGATACCGCAATGGTATCGCCAGACCCACCCGATCGCCTATTGGGATCAATTCGACCATCCGCCGAAGCCGCCGAAATACGCCTCGGGCGTCGGCGCCCCCGACATCTGGTGGTACGATGCCGCCAAGGCCGCAAAGCTGGAGCAGGCGAAGTAGTTCATGGCCGCCTATATTGCCCGTCGCATCTTGCTGATGCTCCCGACCCTGCTCGGGATCCTCTTCATCTCCTTCGTCGTGGTGCAGTTCGCGCCGGGCGGTCCGGTGGAGCGCGTCATCGCGCAATTGACCGGCGCCGACACCGGCGGCACCTCGCGGATTTCAGGCGGCAGCGGTTCGGATTTCGGCGCGCGTCCGCCGGGACAGGTCGGATCCGGCGGCGAGCTGAACTCGAAATATCGCGGCGCGCAGGGGCTCGATCCCGCCTTCATCAAGCAGCTCGAAAAGCAGTTCGGCTTCGACAAGCCGGCGCCGGAGCGGTTCGCGCTGATGGTCTGGAACTTCGCGCGCTTCGATTTCGGCAAGAGCTATTTCCGTGACACCAGCGTGCTGCAGCTCATCAAGGAGAAGCTGCCGGTGTCGATGTCGCTCGGCCTCTGGATGACCCTGCTGACCTATTTGATCTCGATTCCCCTGGGGATTCGCAAGGCGGTGCAGGACGGCTCGCGCTTCGACGTCTGGACCTCCGCCGTGATCATCGTCGGCTACGCCATTCCGGGCTTCCTGTTCGCGATCCTTCTGATCATCCTGTTCGCTGGCGGCTCGTTCCTCAACATCTTCCCGCTGCGCGGGCTGACCTCGGATGGCTGGTCGGACTTCCCGTGGTATTGGAAGATCATCGACTATTTCTGGCATCTCACGTTGCCGCTGGTGTCGATGGCGCTCGGCGCCTTCGCGACCATGACGCTGCTGACCAAGAACTCCTTCCTCGACGAGATCCGCAAGCAATATGTCATGACGGCGCGCGCCAAGGGCTGCAGCGAGAACCAGGTGCTGTACGGCCACGTCTTCCGTAACGCCATGCTGATCGTGATCGCCGGCTTTCCCGGCACCTTCATCCACGCGTTCTTTTCCGGCTCGCTGCTGATCGAGACGATCTTCTCGCTGGATGGGCTCGGCCTGCTCTCGTTCGAGAGCATTCTCAATCGTGATTATCCTGTCGTGTTCGGCAATCTCTTCATCTTTTCGCTGCTTGGCCTCGCGATCAACCTGGTCTCGGACCTGACCTACATGTGGATCGATCCGCGGATCGACTTCGAGGCGCGGGAGGTCTGATGACGATCACGGCCCCCCCTCCGGTCGAGACCACGGCGCCGTCGCCGCTCGGCGCGGCCGTGCCGCCGACGCGGCATCGCTTCCGGCCGTCACCGCTCAACCAGCGCCGCTGGCAGAACTTCAAGGCCAACCGCCGCGGCTACTGGTCGCTGTGGCTGTTCCTGTTTCTGTTCGTCGTCTCGCTGTTCGCCGAGCTGATCGCCAACGATCGGCCGTTCCTGATCAAGTTCGACGGCCACCTGTACTTCCCGGCGTTCGTCACCTATCCGGAAACGGCATTCGGTGGCGACTTCGAGACCGCCGCGGACTATCGTGATCCGTATCTGCAGAAGCTGATTGCGGACAAGGGCGGCACGGTGATCTGGCCGCTGGTCCGCTACTCCTACGCCACGCACAATCTCGATCTGCCGACGCCGGCGCCATCGCCGCCGACCTGGATGCTGACGGAGGCACAGTGCAAACCCGTGGTCGAGAAGAAGGGGCTGAAGAGCTGCCGGGATCTCGAATACAACTGGCTCGGCACCGACGACCAGGGCCGCGACGTCGTCGCACGGCTGATCTACGGCTTCCGCATCTCGGTGTTGTTCGGCCTGTCGCTGACGTTCTTCTCCTCGATCATCGGCATCGCCGCCGGCGGCGTGCAGGGCTATTTCGGCGGCTGGGTCGATCTTCTGTTCCAGCGCTTCATCGAGATCTGGAACGCCATTCCCTATCTCTATCTGCTCCTGATCTTGTCCGCGGTGCTGGTGCCCGGCTTCTTCACGCTGCTCGGGATCATGCTGCTGTTCTCATGGGTCTCGCTGGTCGGCCTGGTGCGGGCTGAATTCCTGCGCGGCCGCAATTTCGAGTACATCCAGGCGGCGCGCGCGCTCGGCGTCTCCAATGCCGTCATCATGGTCCGCCATCTCCTGCCGAACGCGATGGTCGCGACCATGACGTTCCTGCCCTTCATCGTGTCGAGCTCGGTGATGACCTTGACCGCGCTCGACTTCCTCGGCTTCGGCCTGCCGCCGGGATCGCCGTCGCTGGGCGAGATGCTGTCGCAGGCCAAGTCCAACGTGCAGGCGCCGTGGCTCGGTCTCACCGGCTTCTTCTCCGTCGCGATCATGCTGTCGCTGCTGATCTTCATCGGCGAGGCCGTGCGCGACGCGTTCGACCCGCGCAAGACGTTCAGGTGACCGACATGGATGCGATCAGCCAGCCGCTGCTCTCGGTCAGCGATCTCTCGGTGGCCTTTCATCAGCAGGGCCGCCTGTCGACCGCCGTCGACCATGTCTCGTTCGAGATCAAGCGCGGCGAGTGCGTCGCCCTGGTCGGCGAGTCCGGCTCGGGCAAGTCGGTCAGCGCGCTGTCGGTGCTGAAGCTGCTGCCCTATCCGGTCGCCTCACATCCGTCGGGCAGCATCCATTTCAAGGGCCGCGATCTCCTGCCGTTGTCCGAACGCGAGATGCGCGAGATCCGCGGCAGCGACATCTCCATCATCTTCCAGGAGCCGATGACCTCGCTCAATCCGCTGCACACGATCGAGCGGCAGATCGGCGAGATCCTGCAACTGCATCGGCCGATCTCGAACAGTGCGGCGCGGACGCGCACGCTCGAGCTCTTGACCCAGGTCGGCATTCCCGAGCCGGAGACGCGGCTCGGCAGCTATCCGCATCAGCTCTCCGGCGGCCAGCGCCAGCGCGTGATGATCGCGATGGCGCTCGCCAACGAGCCGGCTCTGCTGATCGCCGACGAGCCGACCACCGCGCTCGACGTCACCGTGCAGGCGCAGATCCTGGCGCTGCTCGCCGATATCCGGGCACGCCTCGGCATGAGCCTTCTGTTCATCACCCACGATCTCGGCATCGTCCGCCGCATCGCCGATCGGGTCTGCGTCATGAACGGCGGCAAGATCGTCGAGCAGGGCCCGGTCGAGCAGGTGTTCACCGCGCCGGCTCATCCCTACACCAAGGCGCTGCTCGCCGCCGAGCCGAAGCCGGACCCGGCGCCGCCGCGACCCGATTCGCCGGTGGTCATGCAGGCCAAGGATCTCAAGGTCTGGTTTCCGATCAAGCGCGGCTTTTTTCGCTCGACCGTCGGTCACATCAAGGCCGTGGACGGCGTCAGCCTTGCCGTGCGCAAGGGCGAGACGCTCGGCGTCGTCGGCGAATCCGGCTCGGGCAAGACCACGCTCGGGCTGGCGCTGCTGCGGCTGATTTCCTCCGACGGCCTCATCGTCTTCCTCGGGAAGGAGCTGCAGGGGCTGTCCTTCAAGGAGGTCCGCCCGTTTCGCCGCGACATGCAGATCGTGTTTCAGGATCCGTTCGGCGCCTTGAGCCCGCGCATGTCGGTCGGCGACATCATCGCCGAGGGACTGAGCGTGCATCAGCCGAAACTGACGGATGAGGAGCGCGAGGCCAAGGTCGTCAAGGCGCTCAAGGAGGTCGGGCTCGATCCGGAGACGCGCTTCCGCTATCCGCACGAATTCTCCGGCGGCCAGCGCCAGCGCATCTCGGTGGCCCGCGCGGTCGTGCTCGAGCCGAGCTTCGTCGTGCTGGACGAGCCGACCTCGGCGCTCGACATGCTGTTCCAGTCGCAGATGGTCGATCTCCTGCGCGATCTGCAGCGCAAGCGCGAGCTGACCTACATGTTCATCTCGCACGATCTGCGCGTGGTCGCCGCCCTCGCCTCCCATCTGATCGTGATGCGCAACGGCAAGGTCGTGGAGGAGGGGCCGGCGGTCGAGCTGTTCAAGGCGCCGAAGACCGACTACACCCGCGCGCTGTTCGCGGCGGCGTTCAGGAACGAGACGGCGGAGAATGGGACGGCGGCGAGCTAGATGTCGCTTGTCGGCAGCCACTCTGCTGCAACTGATGGCGCGAATCCGGAGAGCGTGCCGTGACTGATGCTCCAGGACGTCCAGAATGGATTTCTGGAACCACGCATAAGGATTGGCTGCGTGACGGCTATCGCGTCACCGAAGAACAATGGGCTGATCTCGATTGGAATCGCGCCTGGGTCGATATGGGTCCGTCGCCGGCAGGCAACCTTGGCCCCTACTGGCACGTCCCGCTCAAGAGCGGAGAGACCGTGCACAGGCTCTATCCGAGGCTGCCCTCGAAATGGCGTCGTTTGGTGCAGCAGGCCATCGTCGAGTTGAGCGCATCGGGAAAGAGCGAGCGGCCTTAGGAAACGCACTTGCGAACGTCGACAAAGCTGCTGGGGGATCACCTCTGGTCAGTTCAGGTCATCGGTCGTACCGTGGAGCCGATCAATGGGTCCGGAATGGGCCAAGACGAATTTGATACATTCGCGCGTCTCCAACCTGCATCGGCGCGATCCTGCGATCGAGAGAGGCCGAAGCAAACGGAAGCAATAGGAATGTCCGGCAGGGACACGGTTCGTTGGACCAAGGGATATACGCAATCCGAGCTCGACAGGGCGCAACGTCGATTTGGGTTGGTCTTTCCTCCCGATTTGATGGCGCTTCTGAGACGAAGGCGGCCGACGAATGGACACGACTGGACGGACGATCGTGCGATAAGACGAGCGCTTGAATGGCCGTTTGAAAGTCTTCGTCACTCTGTCGAGAACGGACAATTGTGGTGGTCGGAATGGGGAAGGCTACCTTTGACCGCACGCGCCCGGGAAGAGGCGCTTCGGGAAATCGTGTCCCGGGCGCCAAAACTAATTCCGTTGATTGCTCACCGATATTTGCCTGAGCAGCCGCATGAGTCAGGTAACCCGGTCTTTTCGATCTACGGCGTCGACGCCATCTACTATGGTGCCAATCTGAACGACTATTTCGAACGAGAGTTCACGGGCTGGAGCAGCAAACCCTGGCCTCCGCAAGTCAAGCACATTCCGTTTTGGTCCGACCTCGTCGAGCGATTTGCGCAGGACACAAACACATCGTGATTCCGTCAGTGTAGCTCAGCGCGTTTGCGGGCCACGAGGACCCTATCGTTCGCCCCCGTGGCATGGAAAATGATTTCCCGACGGGCCGTGTCTGCGAAAGCCCGTCCAGCCCCTCCTGAAAAAATATTTCTGTTTCTTATTTTCGGAAATCGTGCATGCTCCGCCCCGTCCTGCCCCACGAGAGGGACGTACGCGTCGTCAGCGATTGCCCGAGCGGGGTGCCGTAGCGCTCCGATTGCTGGAGCGCGAGGCAGACCGACTTCACGCGAGGCGCAACGCCGCGCCATCAACCGACTGCGCCAATCAGCGCCATCAGGATCGACACCTCATGACCGCACAACCGCCATTCTGCAAAGCTGCTCGTCGTGCCCGCCGCTCATCGACCGGCCCGGTGGAATGCGCCCAAACGTCCATCTGTCGTCGTCAATCCGCCGACAATTGATCGCTTGCCACGCCATCCACCGCTCATTCACCCGCCGCGCCATCGTCGCGAAGCTCGCTGCACCATTTCGAGCTCAATCAGCCGGCTCGCCTGCAGCGCTCAAGTCCCCATAGAGCCTGCCGCACCAGTCCTGCCCACCATGCGCGGTTTCCTCCTTTGGAGGCTTTCGGACGCCGGCCGCCCGAATATGCCGCGCCGTCAATCATGCTGCCGGCATCCGAAACCCTTCACAGCAGCGGAATTGCGCGCTGCACAAATCGAGACCTCGGGCGTCGATGCATATCTTCGCTATCGGAGCGTACTACTGGCGAGCCTGCTGAATTCTGGCCTTCAGCGTGGCAAGTCCGACCGCGCCGACGATGACATTCCCGCCGATGACATAGCTCGGCGTCCCGTTCAATCCCAATTTCTGCGCAAGATTGCCGCTCTCATCGAGGCTTTGGCGCACCTCCACGCTGTCCATGTCCTTTTCAAGCTGAGCAACGTCGAGACCGATCGTCTGCGCGATGGCCAACGCGCGCGCCTTGTCGGCGGGTCCGCTGCTTTGGAGAAGCCGCTGATGAAAGTCGAGGTATTTCGCGCCCGTCGGGTCTTGCATGCGTACCGCTACCGCGACGCGCGCCGCCTCCAGCGAACCGGGGCCGAGGATCGGAAATTCCTTGAGCACGATCTTGAGCTTGGGGTCGCTCTTCAACAATTCGAGTATATCGCCGAGCGCACGCTTGCAGTAGCCGCAGCTGTAATCGAAGAACTCGACCAGGGTGACATCACCCAGCGGGTTGCCGAGCGTGACCTGGTGCGCTGACGCGAACAAGGCCGGCGCATTTTGCTTCACCAGTGCAGTCTTGTCGGAACCGGGCGCTGCCGCCGGCGTCGCGGCTTGCCGCTTCTTGATCAGGTCGGAGATGGCCTGTTGCACGGCCTCGGGGTGCTTGGCGAGGTAGTCCTTCACGACCTGCTCGATTTCTTCGGGATGGGTCGCTATATAGTCCTTGACGATCGCCTCGATGTCGCTGCGCGAACTCTCCGCTCGGCCGGGCTGCACGCAAAGCAAAGACAGCGTGAAGACGGCAGCCGCCGTGGCAACGCTACGGATCAAATTGGTCATCGGTCATCCTCCATATGGCTGCCGACTTCCGCAGTTGGCGTGCAGTAATGATTTGCGAATTCGTATCCTCATGCATCGCTGCTTCCTTCATCGTCGCGGCATCATCATGCCGGGCGGGGGGGCCGGTCTGAACCCCGGCATGCGCGGCGCAAATCGGCCGGCCGGCCGGCAGCGCGCGCCAAGCGGCCCCGGAACCCAACCGGGGGGGCAGACGATCGGGCGACCGACATCCGGCGCCCGCCGGTCCCGCGTCACCCCCGGTTTGCGTGCCACGCACACGCCGTTGGCATTGCGCCGCTCACCAGGTTGGCACGTCGTCGGCAGCTTCGGAATCACGGGGACGACCGTGGTGGACTTCTTCTCGATCTTCTTGGAGCACTGGCTTCGATCCTTTGGGTCGACCGGGGCCGCGCAGCACTCGCCGCTCGTCGTCAGATTCGCGGGCGCGCAGCATTTGCCATTCGCAGTCGGCAAGAAGCCCGAGGCGCAACACTGTGAAAGTCTCGGCAGCCAGTGCAGCGGTATGCATAGCGTGCCGTCGGGGCTCGCAATCTGGCCGGCCGGGCAGCACTGTCCCTTCGACGTCGCCTGGCTCTTGAGACAGCACTTGCCGGCGATCTTCACATAGCCGGGCGCACAGCAGCTGGGGCATTTCCAGTCCGGAATTTTCGGCTTCAACGGATCGCACACGCCGTTCACCACGGTCGTCCCGCAGCAAAGTTGTTGGCCAATCGGGCCGGAATAGATCTGGCTGTTCTCGCAGCATTCATTGTTCGGGCCGATCGCCGTCTGGTTGACGCCGCACATCGGCTTGGCGATATCAGTCGACGGATTGTTGTTCGAACAGATGCCCCTCGGCTGCAGGTCTTTGGGCGAGCAGCATTGGCCATTGACCAGAACATTGGGCGGGGCGCAGCTCGACGCGCAGCTCTTGGTCTTGATGATCCAGATCTGATTGGGCGGACAAACCGATCCGTCCGAACCGCAGACATGGGTCTTGCAGGTCTGCAGACCCGGCGGCTTCGGCATGCCGGCGGGAGGCGGCGCGCCGGCTGGACGCGGCGCAAGCCGTATCTGTGCGGCTTCCCTTGTACACGCGCGCAAGATGGCGATATCTCCCATGTGCCCGCGAGCTGATAGATCGGGCGGCGCGTCGGCATAGTCGATGAAGTAACTGAGCAGCGGTGGCTCATCGCCGCGGCGGATGCGCCAGATCGGATTCCCCTGCAGTCCGTCGATCGCAAGCGCGTCGTTCTGGCCGAGTTGAGCCACGAGCTTGGGATCGGTGGCGTGGCGCAATTGTTCGCCGGTGGTCCAGACGAAGCCGCCGCAGGAGGCCGGATTCATGGTACCGCCCATGTCGTAGCTGTAGCCGATCGCGACGCCGCCATTGCCATTGCGGAAACGTTCGGGGAATCCCACCGCATATTCGTCCGGCAAGGGCTGCCAGATCGGCTGCTTGATCTCAGTGACACCAATCAGCGTATAGCGCAGCACGCGGCCGATCGACGGCGCGGACAAGGCCTCGAAATCCTGCGCCCCGGTCGGCGCCGGCCGCTCGGCCAAAAACATCCGTCCCTCATCGTCGAAAGTAATCCTGGAGATCTCGGTGGGGCCGGCGGCGGACGGCGCGACGACTTCGATTCTGGCGTCCGCACCGAACGAGCCGTTCGCGTTGAGCCCGACCGACCACACCCGCAGGCCCTCGGCGACCGCGTAGTAGAGCCGGCGGTCGCGAATGGCGAGGCCGAACACTCGCCGATCCGGTGCCGCGTAGCCCCAGGTCTCGGGCTGCGCGCTGTCGAATTGAGGATTCGTAATATCGACGCCTGGCCCGGCCGGCGCCGGCGTCGTCGGAAGTCCCGCGGCTGCGTTGCCGGCGACGCCGTGATCATAGACACCGAGGTCGACGCCGTTCGGGCCGAAGCGATGGATCAGCCCGGTCTCACGGTCGGCGACGAACAGAGACTTGGTCGCCGGATCATAGGCCAATCCCCCGAGCGCCGCGCCCGAATTGGCCTTGTCGCCCGTGGTGACATTCGCGAACAGCGTCACCGCGCCGGTGGCGCCATTGATCTTCCAGATCGATCCCGGGCCGCCGCCCGGACCCCATTGTGCCGGCATGAAGGTCGCGCCGTTAGTCCCGAGCCTGACATGTTGCGGTCGACCTTCAGGTCCCGGCGCGACGATCGAGAGACCATAGGCGGATGTCGCCGCGACGTAAATGTTGGCGGGGGAACTGTCGTCCAGAGCGACGCCAAACACCTGCCCGATCGACTTCGCGCTGACGGTGAACGGCTTCGGCGCACCGACCAATTGCGCCTGGGGCGGACCGCCCATGCGTCTCAGATCGACGATGCGCAGTGACGGCCCTCCAGGATCGATGATGGTCCGAACGTCGGGATCCTGACCGGGCTCGATCTCGAACGGGCGAATAGCCCCGGAGAATCCGGTGACTGCAGCATCGCCGGGGGTGTAAACGCCGGGCGGCGTTTGCGCCGACGCGGGCCCCCCGAGTGCGAGAGGCAGGATCAGCAGCCAGGCGAGGCGCCGCATCGCACGGACGGCGGCTGTCAAGGACGTCTGTCGGCCAAGCTCGATCATGTCGGTCCGCCTCATTTCGGCTGCTTGGGCCGTGGCTCGCAGGAGCCGGTCTTGACGTTGGGCACGGTGTCCGGCGGGCAACATTCTCCACAATTGGTCATCTGCGCGGGATTGCAGCAGCTCCCGTCAAAGGCCATTCCCTGGCTCTTGTCGGAGCAGGGCGTGACACAGGGGCTGTTCTTGTTGCCGCCGAGTCTTGTCTGTCCGGCCGGGCAGGCCGCGGGCGGACACATGCCGTAGGGCGCAAAGCCGAAAGCCGCCATCTGGTTGGTGTCGTCGCACAGGCACTCGGAGAGCCCGTCCGACTTCAACGCGCCGGGATGGGTGTCCTTCGGGCAATCGCACGAGAACACGTACTTGCTATCGCCGGATCCGGGGTTGGGGACCTGTTGCCAGTGCGGCACCATCGGTTTCGGACAGGTGCAGTAACTGCTCCCTGTGTGGCAGGCATAGGCGCCGGGATCCGTGACCACCAGCGTCCCGTCGCCGGTTTCCACCATGCCCACGCCATATCGATCGTATTGATCCTGATAGACGCCTTTGCTGGAAGGGCTGAAGATCGAGCCGGGACCGCCGATGCCTTGACATTCCGGGTACCTCCACCACTCCATGTAATGTACTTTTTCGCACGTCGCGTTGATCGCGGCGCATGTGGCTTGAACAGGCGGAAGGACCTCGCAATCGCCGCAGGACTGCATGCCAAGCTTTTCCTGCCCCCAGCACAGCGCCTCCTGAAGACATGAGCCGACTTCGGAACCCAATCCAACGGTGCTCTGCTCGCTCTTGCAGGCGCATTTCACGACGTCTGCGGCCGCGCCAACGGCTGCGAGCTCCTTGGAAAGATCGCCGAGAACATTTTCTGCGATCGCGTTGCCAAAGATCGTGTTCAGCTTGCTGACGACTTGGTCGGCGTTGCCCTGCGCCTCTGCGCAGAATTGATTGACCAGGGCTTGCCCTTTCCCCGTGTCCGACCCTGACAAGGCGACGCCGCTGAGTGCTGCGGTCAGTGCAATCGCTGCGTAGCGGCTTGCGTCATTCTCATAGACCGACTTGCACACATATGCGGCGGACAGCGTCCCGATAAAGGCATCCGCGATGTCTTCTGGACTGCAGCCGGCCCGCGCCGGCGACGCCAGCAGAATCATCGCGGCGACGATGGCCGCTCCTTGAACCCGCCAGCGTCCTGCGCGCCCCATGATCCGCCCCTCTGTCGCATCAACGTGGCCGTTCTTCTCAATGTGGCCGTTCTTCTCAATTCCAGCCTTGCGCTAGATCAACAGAGGCGACGGCAGCCGCGCCATCAACCGACTGCGCCAACCAGCGCCATCAGGATCGACACCTCGTGACCGCACAACCGCCATTCTGCAAAGCTGTTCGTCGTGCCCGCCGCTCATCGACCGGCCACGGTGGAACGCGCCTCCGCACCAGTCCTGCCCACCCATGCGCGGTTTCCTCCCTTGGAGGCTTTCGGACGCCGGCCGCCCGAATATGCCGCGCCGTCAATCATGCGGCCGGCATCCGAAACCCTTCACAGAAGCGGCAATCGTCTGCCGGGCACCAATCTGTCGCTATACTCTCGAGATCGGGCGAATTACCAAAAGCGCCGACAGTCAGAATCTCAGATCTCTTGGGCTGCGGCGAGAACCCACGCGATTGCGGGTGATTTGGCCGACGGGCGCGGTCCGCTTACGCCTGTCCAGTCCTCTCGCGAAAAATATTCATCTTTCTTTTTTTCGGAAATCGTGCATACTCTGCCCCGTCCTGCCCCACGAGAGGGACGTACGCGTCGTCACGGACGTCGGGTGCGGGATGCGATGGCCGCGATGATGTTGCAGTGTGCATTCGCGCACCGACGAACGGTGTCATGCGGACGGCGAAGTCGTGTGGTCCTGGCGCCCCGATGCTGGCGTCAAGGTCGCGGGAGCCGATGAGGCCTGCGGCCGACAGGGGCAAGAAAGCCGGTCCCTGGGGAGATCACGAAGTAAGTCGCAAAACATCGCGCAGGGAAGGCCGGATGTTCGGCCCGTACCTGTGGTGACTACCGCGTGCTTGTTGCACGCAACCACGGGTGCGGTCGGCACCCGGCCTTCCCTGCGCCCTCTCATGTTTTCGAGGGCGGATGATTGCGCAAAGCTCGGGCCCATGAGGCCGCGAGAATGCCGACGCTCGTCCTCATGCTGTTTGAGATGTGAAGCTTGATGATGGCTTGATGCACGGCCTGATGAGAGCCGCTGCATACTCCGATGCTCGCTGCCTGATCATGGCACGTCGTCATTGCGAGCGCGGCGAAGCAATCCAGACTGCCGCCGCTGAGAGATCCAGGGTCGCTTCGCTACGCTCGCAATGACGGAGGAGAGAGAGTGTCTCTCTCTGTGCTCATGTGCGCGATGCGCCACGGGCCGCGAACGAGTCGCGATATTTGTTGTTCGTAGGGTGGGCAACGGCGCATGGCGAGCTGGCTGCGCCAAGTGCATCTGTTGCGTGGCGCCGTGCCCACCGTTCGAACCACGCGCTCGTATCTATGACGGTGGGCACGTCACGATCCGCGACGCTGGCGCGTCGCCGATCGCGCCTTTGCCCACCCTACGATTTCAATCGAGCCGCTTGATCGCGAGCACGTCGCTGCCGCCGGCCTGGATGCGCGCGATTGCGCCGCGCGTCGGCTCGATCCGCGTAGCCATATGAAAGGCGTTGGCGTGGACGATCGTGTCGGCATCGCGCACGATCGCGACGTGCCCCTTCCAGAAGATGAGATCGCCGCGACGAAGCTGCGCACGTTCTTGGTCATCGAGCACGCGCCCGAGCGCTGCGAGCTGCATGTCGCTGTCGCGCGGGCACTCCATGCCTGCAGCATTCAGCGCGACCTGCACCAGGCCGGAGCAGTCGATGCCGAGGCTGCTCTTGCCGCCCCACAAATAGGGCGTACCGACGAAGCGCTCGGCGGCGGCGACGTAGTCCAACTCGACATGATCCAGCCCAACAACGTGCTGCTTCGGCACGAACCAGCCATCCGCCGTCACCACGAAGCTGGCCTCCTCGCGCGTCACGGCGATGGTCGATCCCATGAGCAGCGTCTCGACCGGCGGCAGCTTGATCGACGGACCGGGGAACGCGAAGCTGCGCAGCGCGCTGATCTTGTGCGTCGGTGCTGCGGCGGGCGCCGCCAGCGCCGACTCCGGCAGCCAGCCGACATAGCCGTCGGCGGCGAGTTGGCCCCAGGCCCAGCCCTCGCCGTTGCGATCATAGATCGTGACGCGCTCGCCCCTCAGCGCCTGCGTCGCCAGCTCGGCGCCGGAGAACGGCTGCTGGCGCAGCGGGGCGATGGAATCGGCGACCACCAGCATCTCGCCCTCGACGAAGCGCGCGGCCGTCACTTGGCCTTCGAGATGCTTGGCCGCGATGTCGCCGCGCGCGGGCGTGAGGCGCGGATCAGCCATAGCGTTCGCTCAGAAGCTTGTAGAGCGCGCGTGCGGCCTGGCACTCGCCGCCTTCGGGCCGGCCCGGCTTGGCCGACGGCGTCCAGGCGAAGATGTCGAGATGCAGCCAGCTCCTCGCGTGCTCGACGAAGCGCTGCAGGAACAGCGCGCAGGTGATCGAGCCGGCGAAGCCGCCGGACGGCGCGTTGTTGATGGTCGCGACCTTGGAGTCGAGCCACGAGTCGTAGGGCGCCCACAGCGGCATGCGCCACAGCGGATCGTTCTCGGCGGCAGCGCAGCGCGCGACATCGGCTGCGAGCGCCTCGTCCTGGGTGTAGAATGGCGGCAAATCGGGACCGAGCGCGACGCGCGCCGCGCCGGTCAGCGTGCCCATGTCGATCAGCAGGTCGGGCTTGTCCTCGTCGGCCAGCGCCAGCGCGTCAGCCAGGACCAGCCGGCCCTCGGCATCGGTGTTGCCGATCTCGACCGTGATGCCCTTGCGCGAGGGAAACACGTCGAGCGGACGGAAGGCGTTGCCGGCGACCGCGTTCTCGACCGCTGGAATCAGCACGCGCAGATGCAGCTTGAGCTTGGCATCCATCACCATCTGCGCCAGCGCCAGCACGTTGGCGGCGCCGCCCATGTCCTTCTTCATCAGGAGCATGCTGCTCGACGGCTTCAGGTCGAGCCCGCCGGTGTCGAAGCAGACGCCCTTGCCGACCAGGGTCACCTTGGGATGTGATGGATCGCCCCAGACGAGCTCGATCAGGCGCGGCGCGCGGGTCGAGGCGCGGCCGACGGCATGGATCAGCGGATGGTTCGCTTGCAGCAGGTCGTCGCCGACGATGCTGGTGAAGCGGGCGCCGAAGCGGTCGGCGAGCTGCTTTGCAGCGGCCTCGAGCTCCTCGGGCCCCATGTCGTTGGACGGCGTGTTGACGAGGTCGCGCGCCAATGTCGCCGCGTCGGCAAGTCGGTTCAGCTCGGCGGCGTCGACGCCATCCGGCGGAACGAGGCGAACCTCCGGCGTCTCGGTCTTGCGGTAGCGGCCGAAGCGGTAGCTGCCGAGCGCGAAGGCGAGCGCCGCCAGCCGCGCATCATGGGGAGCATTGGCAAAGCGGTAGGTGCCCGCAGGCAGCAGGCCGGGCAGGGCGCCGGGCCGGAACAGATCGCGGTGCCCGGCGTCGTCGTCCTCGATGCCGAACAGGACCTGCGCGATGCGGCCGTCGGCGGCTGGCAGCGCCAGATAGCTGCCGGGCTTGGCGGTGTAGACGTTGGCCTCGGCGAAGTTGCGCGCTTCAACCGACAGGCTCTCCTTGATCCCCGGCCAGTTCGCCTTCGTCACGAAGGTGATCGGGATGGCGGACGTTGTGGAGGCGGTCTCGAACATCGACGGCATGCCTAATGGTTCCCTAACTGGCGCGCGGCAGCCAGACTTCGCAGAGTTTGGAGGCCGCTGCAATCGCGCCGGCCGCATCGCCTGCAAGCCGACGCAAATGTGACGGCTGCGCCTGGAACACGCCATTAACCGGCTGTTAGCGTTAACAGTTTATTGCTGGCGCGTTCAATTCGCCCGTTCGAGTCCAAGTGACATGCGTCAAGCGCCTCCCATTCCCCGGCTCCTCGCGTCCGTTGCCCTCGCCGCGCTCGTCGCTGCGGGCCTCGGCGGCTGCCAGACCATGTCCGACGTCACGGGCTCGCTGCGCAGCCGGGCCGAGCCGCCGCCGCCCGCGACCCCGCAGCGCGCGGTCGAGGTCTATGGCGAGCGCTACCGCGCCAACCCGAAGGATGCGGCCATCGCGCTCGCCTATGGCCAGGCGCTGCGCAACAACGGCCAGCGCGAGCAGGCGGTCGCCGTGCTCGAGCAGGCCACGCTCGCCAACGCCGGCAACAAGACCGTGCTCGCGGCCTACGGACGTGCACTCGCCGACAACGGCAATTTCAAGCTGGCGTTCGACGTGCTGTCGCGCGCGCACTCGCCCGACAATCCCGATTGGAAGCTGCTGTCGGTGCAGGGCACCGTCTTGGACCAGATGGGCCGCCACGACGAGGCGCGGCGCTATTACGACAGCGCGCTGAAGATCGTGCCGGGCGAGCCCTCGGTGCTGTCCAATCTCGGCCTGTCCTACATGCTGACGCGGGAGCTCCCGAAGGCCGAGGAGGTGCTGCGCCAGGCCTACGGCTCGCAGCGAGCGGACGCGCGGGTGCGCCAGAACCTCGCGCTCGTCGTCGGCCTGCAGGGACGCTTCGCGGAGGCCGAGCAGATCGCACGGGCCGATCTGCCGCCGGACGAGGCCGCCGCCAACGTCGCCTATCTCAAGCAGATGATTCAGGGGCAGAGCCAAGGCAAGGGCAAGGCGCGCAACGCGGCGCCGATGGCCGCGCTCAACCAGCCGGACTGACGGCGTGCCCTATCGTGTCGCGCCCGTGAGCAGGCGGCGGCATGTGTCGACGAACACGTCGGCGCCGGTGACGATGTCGGCGTCGGCGGTATTCTCGGTCCAGTGATGGCTGATGCCGCCGATCGACGGCACGAACAGCATGCCGGCCGGCATGATGGTGGCCAACACCTGCGCGTCGTGCCCGGCGCCGCTCGGCATCCGCAGCGACTTGCCGCCGGCGAGATCGCGGCTGGCGGCCTCGATCGCATCCTGGAACGTGCCGTCCATCATGGCCGGCGCGCCGGTGCGGATGCGCTCGACCCCGACCTGACAGGGACCTGCTTCGGACGCCTGCGTGGCCATCTCACGCAGCAGCTCTTCGAGCCGGTCGACCACGGCGGCATTGTCGTCGCGGATCTGGAACAGCATCTCGGCCTGGCCGGGGATGATGCTCGGTGCGCCCGGATCGAGCGTGATGCGTCCCGTGGTCCACACCGTGCGCGGGCCGCAGGCGGCCGGAAAGCGCGCATCGATCGCCACACAGAACTTGGCGAGCGCGAGCCCGGCATCCTTGCGCACCGCCATCCGCGTCGTGCCGGCATGGTTCTGCTCGCCGGTGAAGGTGATGCGGTATTGCCAGATGCCGACGATCGAGGTGACGACACCGATCTTGAGCCCGCTCGCCTCGAGCGTGTCGCCCTGCTCGATATGGGCTTCGAGATAGCCGATATGCCGGCCGCGCTCGGCCTGCAGGCGCGGCCGTCCGGCGAGGCCCATCTCGGCAAGCGCCTCGCGCATCGTGCGCGGGCTGCTGCGGTCGCGGGCAGCATCGATTTCGGCCTCGCTGACGTCGCCGACATAGGACCGGCTGCCGAGCATGCTGCCGAAGTGGCCCTCCTCGTCGCACCAGGAGGCGACCTCCACCGCACCGTTGATGGACGGGTCTGGATTGAGCACGCGCGCCGCCTCCAGCGCGTAGATGACGCCGAGCGGGCCGTCGAGCCAGCCGGCCTGGTTCTGGCTCTCCAGATGCGATCCGGCCAGCAGCTTGCGTCCCGGCTTGGCGCTGGTGCCGAGCACATTGCCGATGCCGTCGATATCAGGCGTCAGCTGCGCGTCGGGCAGGCGCTCGGCGAGCCAGGCCAGCGACTGCCGGTGGGCGTCGGAGAAGGTCGGCCGGTGCACGCCGGTCTTGTAGGTGCCGAAGGCGCGCAACGCGTTCAGATCGGCGAGGACGCGGGCGCCATCGGCGCGGCGGAGCTTGTCGGACATCAGGCGGAGACCTCGATCATGCTCAGCCTAGCTTCCAGGGTAGAGCCGCGACCGCAAGCGAAATTTCTCGCGAGCGGTCTACGTCTACTGCATGGCCGCGACCTTGATGCCGGTCGGTCCCAAAATGACCACGAACAGCACCGGCAGGAAGAACAGGATCATCGGCACCGTCAGCTTCGGCGGCAGCGCCGCGGCCTTCTTCTCGGCCTCGTTCATGCGCATGTCGCGATTTTCCTGCGCCATCACGCGCAGCGACTGTCCAAGCGGCGTGCCGTATCGCTCCGATTGCTGGAGCGCGAGGCAGACCGACTTCACGCCCTCCAGGCCGGTGCGGCGGGCGAGGTTCTCATAGGCGACCTTGCGGTCCTGCAGGTAGGAGAGCTCCGCGGTGGTCAGCGTGAACTCCTCCGACAACGCGATCGACTGGCTCGAGATCTCGATCGCCACCCGGCGGAAGGCGGCCTCGATCGACATGCCGGACTCGATGCAGATCAGCAGCAGGTCGAGCGCGTCGGGAAAGGCGCGCTTGATCGACAACTGGCGCTTGGAGATCGCATTGCTGAGGAACAGCATCGGCGCCTGCAGGCCGAGATAGGCCATGCCGACGCAGATGCCGATCTTGACCGGCATCGACTTCTGCAGATGCGCGATCACGAAGACGTACAGCACGGAGCCGACGAACAGCACCAGCGGCGTCACCATGCGCGCGAACAGGAAGGTGATGTAGGGCGCCTGGCCGCGGTAGCCCGCCATGATGAGCTTCTCGCGGGCCGCTTCCTGGGCGAGCCATTTGGTGAGGTTGAAATCCTCCACGACACGAGAGATGAGCTGCTTCGGCGTCTGCCGCAGCGAGACCTTCTCGCCGGCGTTCAACCGCTCGCGTTCACGCTGCTTGATCCGCTCGCGTTCGCTGGCGACCGCCTTCATGCGCTTGTTCAGGTTTTCGCCCGCGAACAGCGGCATGATCAGCGTATAGACGGTGGCCGTCGCCGCGATGGCGGCGAAGAACATCGTCATGAAGTGCGGGTCGTGCAGCTTGGTGACCAGAAAGTCGACCATGGTCCACCTCAGAAATCGAAATTGATCATCTTCTTCATGACCAGGATGCCCATCGACATCCAGATCACGCAGCCGACCAGCATCAGCTGGCCGGTCGGATGGGTCCAGAGCAGCGAGATGTAGTCGGGCGTGCTCAGATAGACCAGCAGCATCACGATCGGCGGCAGCGATCCGATGATGCCCGCGGAGGCCTTGGCTTCCATCGACATCGCCTGGATCTTCTCGCTCATCTTCTTGCGGTCACGCAGCACCTTCGAGAGGTTGCCGAGAGCCTCGGAGAGATTGCCGCCCGACTTCTGCTGGATCGCGATGACGATGCCGAAGAAGTTGGCTTCCGGCAGCGGCATACGCTCATACAGCCGCGCACAGGCCTCGCCGAGCGGCATGCCGATCGCCTGGGTTTCGATGATCGCGAGGAACTCGCTGCGCAAGGGCTCCGGCGCATCGGCGGCGACGACCTTGATCGATTCGAACAGCGGCAGGCCCGCCTTGATGCCGCGCACGATCACGTCGACGGCGTCCGGCAATGCTGCCAGGAATTTCTTCTCGCGCCGCTTCTTGAGGTAGCCGAGGATCCAGCGCGGCAAACCGAGACCTGCAGCGAAGCCGAGCCCGAGCGCGCCGAGCGGGCCGCCACCGGCGAAGAAGGCGACCGCACAGACGACGAAGCCGAGGACGCCGGAAACGATCCAGAACTTCTGCACGGTCCAGTCGAGCCCAGCCTGCGAAATCCGCATATTCAGCGGGACTTTGCTCTGCTTCTGGGCCTTCGCCTCGAGATCCTTCAGCGACGACTCGACCTGCTCGCGGCGCGAGCGCTGACTGCGTTCGGCCTGGCGGACCACCGGCTCGGACTTGGCGACGGTGCTGCGCCGCTGCTCGGCCTTCCGCTCACCCGACAGCAGGGGATAAAGGAACACCCAGGCGATGCCGCCGATGGCGGTGGCGGCGAGGAAGGCAAGGGCGAGAGCCTGAAGCTTCATGGGGTCTCTCCTCAGTCCTTGCTCGCGACTTCGGCGGCGTCGAGTGCAGCCGCAAGCCGCTTCTCTTCGCCGTAGTAGCGCGCACGCTCCCAAAACCGCGGCCGACCGATTCCGGTCGAGCGGTGGCGCCCGATGATCTTGCCGTTCGCGTCCTCGCCGATCATGTCGTAGAGGAAGATGTCCTGGGTGATGATGGTGTCGCCTTCCATGCCCATCACCTCGGTGATGTGCGTGATGCGGCGGGAGCCGTCGCGCAGGCGCGCCGCCTGGACGATGACGTCGATCGAGGCGCAGATCATCTCACGGATGGTCCGCGACGGCAGCGAGAAGCCGCCCATCGTGATCATGGATTCGCAGCGGGACAAGGCTTCGCGCGGGTTGTTGGCGTGCAGCGTGCCCATCGATCCGTCGTGACCGGTGTTCATGGCCTGCAGCAGGTCGAAGGCCTCGGGGCCGCGGACCTCGCCGACGATGATGCGTTCGGGTCGCATACGCAGGCAGTTTCTCACCAGCTCGCGCATCGTGACCTGGCCTTCGCCTTCGATGTTGGGCGGCCGGGTTTCGAGGCGCACCACGTGCGGCTGCTGCAGCTGGAGCTCGGCGGCGTCCTCGCAGGTGATGACGCGCTCGTCGTGATCGATATAGTTGGTCAGGCAGTTCAACAGCGTGGTCTTGCCCGAACCGGTACCGCCGGAGATCAGCACGTTGCAGCGGACGCGGCCGATGATCTGCAGGATTTCTGCGCCCTCCGGCGAGATTGCGCCGAACTTGACCAGCTGATCGAGGGTCAGCTTGTCCTTCTTGAACTTTCGAATGGTGAGCGCGGGGCCGTCGATCGCAAGCGGCGGAACGATGGCGTTGACGCGCGAGCCGTCGGCGAGACGCGCGTCGCAGATCGGCGAGGATTCGTCGACGCGGCGGCCGACCTGGCTGACGATGCGCTGGCAGATGTTCAGGAGCTGCTGGTTGTCGCGGAACCGGATGCCCGTGCGCTGGATCTTGCCGTTGACTTCGATAAAGACCGTACCGGCGCCGTTGACCATGATGTCGGCGATGTCGTCGCGCGACAGCAGCGGCTCCAGCGGGCCATAGCCGAGGACGTCGTTGCAGATATCGTCGAGCAGCTCTTCCTGCTCGGCGATCGACATCACGATATTCTTGATCGCGATGATCTCGTTGACGATGTCGCGGATTTCCTCGCGCGCGGATTCGCCGTCGAGCTTGGCCAGCTGAGCGAGATCGATCGCTTCGATCAGCGCCCCGAAGATCGTCGCCTTGACCTGATAGTAACTGTCCGAACGCCGGGCCTCGACAACCGGTGGCGGCGGCGGCGGAGCCTGCCGGGTCGGAGCCAGAGGTGGCGACGGCACGGCCGGAGACGCCGCGCGTGGTGCTGCCGGCGCCGGCTCGGGCGCTGGCGCAGCCGGCCTGAGGGTCCTGGTATCGTTGTCCAATCCGCTACGCTTACCAAACACGACTTAGAACTCCACGCGTGCCTACTTCGCCCTCAGCTTGTCCAGCAGAGGCGACAGGAAGGAGCCTTTCGGCTTCTTGGTCTCGCTGCGGCCGGTGAGCCGCTGCGCAATCTGGAGAAACATCTCCGTCGTCCGATGACTGGGAGACATTTCCGCAATCATCTGGCCGTTGTTGGCGGCGGCGCCGAAGATCTGCGGCTCGAACGGGATCGTCGCGATCGGCGGGCTTTCGATCGCCTTGGCGAACTCGCTCGCATTGATCTCGGGCCGCTTGGGAACGCCGACCTGGTTCAGGCAGTAGAGCGGCATGCGATCGTTCGGCCGGGCGGCCTTGAGGAGATCGAACATGTTCTTGGTGTTGCGCAGCGAGGCGAGATCCGGCGCCGCCACGATCAGGATGTCGTCCGCGGAGATCAGCGCCCGCTTGGTCCAGCCTGCCCATTGATGCGGAACGTCGAGCACGATGCAGGGCATCGAGGCCCGCAGCGTGTCGAAGACCGCATCGAATGCCTCGGCGCCGAAATCGTAGACCCGGTCGAGCGTCGCGGGCGCGGCCAGCAGGCTCAGATGATCGGTGCATTTCGACAACAGCCGGTCCATGAAGGCGATGTCGATCCGGTCCGGCGAGAACACCGCGTCCGCGATGCCCTGCGCGGGATCCTGGTTGTAGTCGAGGCCGGCGGTGCCGAACGCCAAATCAAGGTCGGCCACGACGGAATCCATCGACAGGTTGCGCGCGATCGCCCAGGCGATGTTATGGGCGAGGGTCGAAGCTCCGACGCCACCCTTGGCGCCGACGACGGCAATGATGCGCCCGACGGCCTTGGCCTCTGGCGCCGAGAACAGGTTGCAGATCGAGCGGACGACGTCGATCGGCGTCACCGGCGACAGCACATAGTCGCTGACGCCGCGCCGCACCAGCTCGCGATACAGCGTGACGTCGTTGACGCGGCCGATCACGACGACGCGCGTGCCCGGGTCGCAAACCGTGGCGAGCTGATCCAGGCCTGCCAGGATGTCGGTGCGCGCATCCGTCTCCAGGATGATGACGTTCGGGGTCGGTGCCGACCGGTAGGCCTCGATCGCCGCCGCCATGCCGCCCATCTGAACCTTCAGATGCGCCTTGCCGAGGCGCCGGTCCTCACCGGCGGCCTGAACCGTCGCGGCGGTTTCCACCGTCTCACAGAACGCCTGCACGGACACGCGCGGCGCGGGCGCGATGTGATCGTCGGCCGGCGGCGGCACGACGTCAGGGTGCTCCTCTTGGGTCTGTCGGGCGTAGCTGATCATTTGCCTGTGTCGCTGAGTTTGGCCTTGTCGGCCTCTGGATACGTGATCGCGGTTGATTGTCCCTTGCGATATTTGTCGAACAATGCCGTGCGCCGGGTGGTATAGGACGGCGTTTCGGATCGCGGCTGCACGAGATCCGACGGGTTGGCGACCATTGCCGCCATGTTGCGCTGGTAGGCGCAGCCGTAGTTCCAGTCGGGCTTGTTGTCGAACCAGTTCTTGTTCTTGATCGACGGCCCGAGGTCATCCGGCCAGATCCCGCAGGGCCCCACTGTGGCCGACATTTTTGGATAGCTCAGCCGGATCGCGGCCATCTGGCGCGGGTCCTTCGGCTGATAGTTGCGTACGGTAATGCCGTGCGGCGGGACGCCGGCGGCGGCCAGTAGGGAGTGGATCTCCCGCATCGAGTCGGCGGCCGCCCGTGCGTTGGGGGTGCCGCTCGGTACGTCGGCGCTGATCGCGCCCGTGCCTTGGCGAATCCAGCTCTGGGCCAGTCCCATCACGTCGGCGCGCTGCTCGGCCGTCAGGCCGCCACGACCCTGGCCGATGAAGACCACCAGGGAGTCCGGGGCCTCCTGGATCGCGATCGGGTGGCGCAGCCGGTAGTCGTCGGGGATGCTCGCCGTGGTGGCGGCGTCTCTGGTGTAGTTGCAGGCGCCGAGCAGGGCTGCGGCTGCGGCGAGCGCTGCGGCAAGGGGCAGGCGTCGGTATCGGGCGGGGCTGGATGTGGTGGTCATCGTTGCAGGTCCTTGTCCCGGCTCAGTCCGTGATGAAGCCATAGGTGCCGCGATAGTTGCGTCCGGGTTCGACCCGGCCGGGTACGCCGTAGATGCGGTTGATGCTACCCAGGAGATCGGCCTGGGGGTCGGACGCGGCCGCAAAGCCGTCGTCTGGGCGGGAGAGATCCTTCTGTGCCACGGCGCGGACCACGAACGGCGTCACCAGAACCATCAGTTCGGTCTGGTTGTTGACGTAGTCGCGGCTGCGGAACAGCGCGCCGAGGACCGGCAGCTGCATCAGGCCCGGCATGCCGCTGATCGCCTGCTTGGTCTGCTGCTGGATCAGGCCGGCCATCGCCATGGCGCCGCCGGAGGGAATTTCGAGCGTGGTCTCGGCGCGCCGGGTCTTGATCGATGGAACCGTCAACGAGTTGACCGTCGTCGAGCTGACGGCTTGCGACAGCGTGATCGAGTTCTCGTTTGAGAGCTCCGAGACCTCGGTCATCACCCGCATCGAGATCCGGCCCTCGCTGAGCACGACGGGCGTGAAGTTGAGCGAGATGCCGAACTTCTTGAAGCTGATCTGCGTCGTACAGACATGGGTCGTCGGATCGCAGGAGTAACCGGCGGGAACCGGAAACTCGCCGCCGGCGATGAAGGTCGCGGACTCGCCCGAGATGGCGGTCAGATTGGGTTCGGCGAGCGTACGGATCACGCCCGCGTTCTCCATCGCGCGCAGTGTCGCCTGCACCGTCGGGGTCGCCCCGCCCAACGCTGCGGTCACGGCGTTGTTGGAGACGAGATTGCTACCGTAGGCGGTGAATGGATTGGAGTTCGCGAATTTGACGACAGCAGTTCCGTAGTTGAGCTGGCCGGAGAGATCGATGCCGAGCTGCTTGACGACCGAGCGCTGCACCTCGGCGACGGTCACCTTCAGCATCACCTGGTCCCGGCCGCGCACGGTGATCGAGTTGACGACCTTGTCGGCGCCGCCGGCGAGCCGGGCGGCCAGTTCGCCGGCCTGCTGGGCTTCGATCTGGCTCGACGCCGAGCCGGTCAGCACGATGCTGTCGGCGAGGCCCTCGATCTGGATATCGGCATTCGGCAGCAACTGTTTCAGCGCCGCTCGCGCGCCGTTCAGGTCGCGCTTGACCGCGATGTCGTAGGCCGCGATCTGCTGGCCCTGCGCGTCGAAGAAGACGATATTCGTCTGACCGATCGCCGCACCAATGATGTAGGCGCGCTGAGAGGAGCGCACGACGGCATTCGCGATCTTCGGATCGGCGACAAGAACGTCCTTGATATCGCGCGGCAGATCGATGACGACGGACTTGCCGATGCCGAGCGCAAGGAAACGTGCATTGATCTGGCCGTCCGCGGCGGCGGCTGCAGTCGCCGGGCGATAGTCTGCCGCGATCACCGGCGCGATCGCCGGATTGAGGGTCAGCGCAGCGGCGGCCGAAAACGACAGCGCGCGGACCAGCAGGGTCCGCATCTTCCGCTGATTTTCGCTGCAGGTCATCTGGGTGGTCCTCTTGCTCACTTCTGCGTCGTCATCGTGCTGGGAATGCCGAAGCGGACGACGGCAACGCTGTCGCTGCGCTTGCGGCTGGTCTCGTCCGTGCGGCGCTCGGCCACGTTGACGTCGGCGATGCTGCGGAGCGCCAGGGACAGCGTTCCGGTTTGACGGGCACGCGCGAGCGTCTCGGCCTGCTCCGGCTTCAGCTCCAGCGTGACGGTCTTGCCGACCACCGTGGTCTGGCCGTCCTTTTCCTTGGGGGCCTGATCGATCGCCAGAACACGGATGTTCGACAGGATGATATCGGAGCTGACGACGTCGCCCGCGTTGGGCTGATCCGGATTGCGTTCGCGCTTGGACAGGATCACGTCGACGCGGTCGTTCGGCAGGATGAAGCCGCCGGCGCCGGTCTCCGGAGAAATCTCGGTGGAAACGGCGCGCATGCCGGCCGGCAGGATCGCGGCCATGAAGCCCGAGCCGTCGGCCTTGACGAGCTTTTGTTCGCGGATGGGCTCGCCGGCAATGAACGGCGCCCGCGCGATCGTGCCGGTTATCTGCGTCTGTCCTTCAGGCCGCTCGTTGCGGCGGATGAAGCTGGCACTGGCCGTGGCCGCCGGCCAGCTCTGCCACTGCAGATCTTCGGGCTTGAGGGATTGGCCGAGGGCGATGTCGCCCTTGGCGACGAGAACGTCGACGGTCGGCATCTGCGGCGCGGGCGCGGCGACTTGAGCCGGCCGGTCGTCGGACCCGCTCGCGAGATATGCGGCCACGCCGCCAGCGCCTACAGCGATGGTCAGAACCACAATGCGTGCGGTATTCATACGCTTCACTTTCCACATGACGCCGCGACGTTTCCGCCGCCGTGATGGGAGTTGAGCAGTTATTCGTCAAAGCATGGTTAATGAGGCGTATCTAAATCGCCTTAACACCGCGTTGACACGGTGCTTTCAGAGCAATGCAAGACGCGCAGCGTCGATCGCCTTCACCCAATCGGTCTCCGGATAAACCATCAGAGCGCCCAGGGCGAGCGCGATGCCATAGGGCACGCCGCTCTCCTTGGCGTGCAGGCGTGCAAGCCAGGGTTGCCCCGCCAGCATGTAGGGCAACGGCCATTGCCGGAACTGCATGAGGGCGAGAGTGAGCACGCCGCCGAAGATCGAGGCGTACAACAGGTAGTTCATCAGGTGGGCGAAGCCGAACCACAGCGCGGCGGCGGATGCGACCTTGGCGTCACCGCCGCCGATCCAGCCGAATGCAAAGCAGGTGAAAGCAATCACCAGCAGAGTCGCGCCGGCGCCGAGGTGCATGAGCATGTCAGCCATGCTCATGCCGCTCAGCGGCGCCAGAACCAGAAAGCCGGCGACGAGCGCAAGGGAGACCCGGTTCGAAATGGTCATCGTGAACAAATCGCTCGCCGCGGCAAAGGCCATCAGGGCCGGAAACAGCAGAAGGCGCGCGAGATCGAGGGTCATGGGCTCTCAATGGCATCGACGCGGCGCGTGGGTGCGCCGCTGCGCCAGAGTCTAGCTGCAAGAAATAAACGATCGGGAAACAGCCGGAATGGCCGGTTGGCTGTCGATCTCACCAGACGCTGACGATGCGGGCCGCGAGAGCGAGGATGGACAGGCCGAGGCCGCCGCAGATCCAACGCAAGGCGACGTCGGCCCCGCTGGGCGGGGGCCGGGACGCGGCTGCGGACAAAACGTGGTTACGCATCACTGAACGCCGCGAAGCTGAATGTGGAAATGATAAAGGCCCCGGATGTCCGGGGCCTTCTTTGCTCGGCCGTGACGACCGCTTACTTCAGCGAGGTGTTGATCGCGCCGAACTTGGAGCTCAGGCTGGAGCCGAGACCGTTCACCGCGGCAATGATCGCGAGCGAGATGCCGGCGGCGATCAGACCGTATTCGATCGCGGTCGCGCCGGATTCATCCTTCACGAAGCGAGCAAGAAGATTCTTCATAGGTAACTCCATGTACACGTGGCTGGTCGAACAAACTCTGGTCGTTGCGGCGTTCTCAGCACCGTGACCATGCGGCCACCCTAGGGGGCAGGAATTTCGGCGTAGTTAATTCGGTCGCCGAAACACGGCGACAAATGGCTGTTATTGTGCAGAGTAAACATAGGATGAAGCGCGGCGCGATCATTCGAAATGATGCATGGTCGCGCCGCGGTCGGTCTCGTTGAAAAGATGAGCGCAGGGTTTCGGCGATCATGCCCGACCGGTCCATCGCGGGGCCTGCTCCGCATTCCGCACTATATGCATATGGCCGTGTCGACCTGGCTGGCGGAGCATGTGGCTCGATGTCGATCGCGCTGGGCCGATAGGCAGAGCGGTTTTGCCGGCGCCGAGGTTCACGGCTCCTTAAGCGCCAAGGAGTACCCCTCGGAACAGTTCATGAGATGAGGAATGTGATGTCCGGTCTGCCATGGGAAGTCGCGCTGATGCTCGGCCAGACCATCGAGAAGGTGTTGCCGATCACCTTGGTGCTGGCGGTGGTGTTCTCGGTGCTCAGTCACTTCTGGGCCTGCAATCCCGGCAAGCCGTGGTGGCAGAAGCGCGAGCTCGTCACCGACGTGGTCTACTGGTTCTTCGTGCCGGTGTTCGCCCGGGTGCTCCGCATCGGCTTTCTCGTGCTCGGCGCCAGCGTTCTCTTCAAGATCCGCGACGCCGACGAGTTGATCGCCTTCTATGAGAACGGGCACGGCCCGTTGGCGCAGCTTCCCGAATGGCTGCAGGGGATGCTCTTCCTCGTGCTCTCCGACTTCATGCTGTACTGGACGCATCGTCTGTTCCATGGCGGCGAGTTCTGGAAATACCACGCGGTTCACCACTCGTCGGAGGATCTGGAGTGGATTTCGGCTGCCCGCTTCCATCCGATCAACTTGATCCTCGGCACGATCGCGGTCGACGTCATCCTCTTGATGGCCGGCATCTCGCCCAATGTCATGATCTGGGTCGGACCATTCACCACGTTCCATTCGGCCTTCGTGCACGCCAATCTCAACTGGACGCTGGGCCCGCTGAAATATGTCCTCGCCACGCCCGTCTTCCACCGCTGGCACCACACGTCGATGGAGCAGGGCGGCAATACCAACTTCGCCGGCACGTTCCCGATCTGGGACATCCTGTTCGGCACGTTCCGGATGCCGGCGGGGCAGTTGCCCATGGCCTACGGCAAGGACGAGGCGACGATGCCCGGTGAGTTCGGCGGCCAGCTCGCGTTTCCGTTCCGGCGATGAGGGGTTTTGCAACCGCCCCAGATCAAATGGCGACGTTTGCAGATCATTCACCAATTGAGCGCAGATTTGCCGCGTCGGGCGCCGTCACCGCTGCGTATCGCTTGAGACGGCTCGTCAATGTCCCGGGGTTTGAGTATGTCGTTCTGTGTGTCGCGTCGTCCTAGTGTTTCCTTCGCATTGCGGGCAGCTGTCGCCGCGGTGCTGCTGTGGCCGGCTGCCGCCTTGGCGGAGCCTGATCCCGCCATCGCCGTGAATGTCGACCAGGCCAAGCTGGTCAAGCTGCCCGACCGGGTCGCGACCCTCGTCGTCGGCAATCCGATGATCGCCGATGTGACCTTGCAGAGCGGCGGCATCATCGTCGTCACCGGCAAGAGCTATGGTGCCACCAACTTCATTGCGATGGATCGTGGCGGACAGGTGCTGATCGATCGCCAGATCCAGGTCGCCGGGCCCACCGACCAACTCGTGACGGTGTATCGCGGCGTCGACCGTGAGACCTATAGCTGCATGCCGATCTGCCAGCGCCGGGTGACCTTGGGCGACGGCGACAACTACTTCAAATCGGTGCTCGACCAGGCTGGAACGATGTCCAGCACGGCGAGCGGTAACGCGGCGGCGGCCTCGAAGACCAACTGAGCGCTGGCCTTGCCACGCCTGCCCGGGTCGATGGCAGCGCTTGACCGCCTCTCCACGCGTGTCCGCGCCGACGATGCGGCGAGCCTTGCCGCTGGTGCTGCGGCTGGGTCGCCCGATTCGTTTGGTTTCTCGTTTGGTTTCGATGATCGGATCGGGCGGTGACGCGCTGTCTCGAAGGGCTGGCTGCGTGCGAACCCCCAAGCACGGTTAGCGGGACGTTGATGCGGCAGGCCATACTGTCCGCATCGTGGGAAACCCTTTCCCAAGGAGTTTCCGCTATTCCTTTCGCTCAGATTGATGTGCCTTTCCAGTCCGGATGAACCCATGCAAGCCCCCGTCTCCTCGACCGCTTCGATGCGCCGGATGCTGCGCCGCTTCCGACGCAACCGGCGGGCGTCGGCCGCGCTCGAATTCGCGCTGGTCGCGCCGGTCTTCTTCGCGCTGCTGTTCGCGATCATCGAAACGGCGCTGATGTTCTTTGCCGGGCAGGTGCTCGAGACGATCACGCAGGACTCGGCGCGCATGATCCTGACCGGACAGGCGCAACAGGGCGCCTATACGCAGGCGCAGTTCGCGAGCTACGTCTGCACCCAGGTTCCCGCGCTGTTCGACTGCAACAAGATCTATATCGACGTGAAGAGCTACTCCTCGTTCGGGAGCGTCTCGATCAGCAACCAGATCGACAACAGCGGCAACTTCGTCAACAACATGACCTACAGCCCGGGTGCCGCCGGAGACATCGTCGTCGTCAGGCTGTTCTATCAATGGCCGATCTTCGTGACGGGGCTCGGCTACAACATCGCCAACCTGAGCGGCAGCAAGCGGCTGCTGGTGGGCACGGCCGCATTCAAGAACGAGCCGTATTCATAACACGGCTCTCACGACAAGGCTCTCGCGAGCTCCTTCAGAGGGACACCAGGAATTCATCATGCCGTTGGGAAGAATGCCGGGTATGTCTTCGAGCCTGCGCCTGTGGCGTCGCATCGACGCCTTTGCCGCCGATCGACGCGGTGTCGCGGCCACCGAATTCGCATTCATCGTGCCGCTGATGCTGGTGATGTTCTTCGGCACGGTCGAATTCTGCTCGGCGATCGCCGTCGACCGCAAGGTCACCTTGATGGCGCGAACCCTGTCGGATCTGACATCGCAATCGACCACGGTCGGCGATAGCGACATGTCGAACTTCTTCGCCGCCTCGACCGGCATCATGTACCCCTATTCCACCACGCCGGTGAATGCGACGATTACCGAGCTCTATGTCGATCCCACCACCAAGCAGGCGACGGTGAAGTGGAGCAAGGGGTCGACACCGCGAACCGTCGGCATGACGGTCGGCGTGCCGGCTGAATTGCTGGTGTCCGGCACCTATCTGATCTTCAGCGAGGTGAACTACCAGTACGTTCCGACGATCGGCTACGTCATGGGCAAGACCGGCGTCAATCTCAGCGACGTCGCCTATACCCGCCCGCGGCAGTCGACCTGTGTGATGTATAGCCCGGCGACCTACTGCTGAGGTGAGGGCTGCCGCAACGGAGCCCGCCCGCCCCCGGGGCCGCGGTCGCACGCGCCTGCGAACCGGCGCGACATGCGGTCTTTCGGGCGAGCAGAGCGCGACGATGGGCATTCAGGCAGCAAAAAGCAGGCAATAAAAAAGGCCGCGCAAGGCGGCCTTTCGTTGTCCAGGCGGGCAATCGCGCAGGCGATTACCCTGGCGTCGCTCAATTGGCGGCGCGGAGATTATCGGCCGACGACTTGCCCGAACGACGGTCCGCCACGATCTCGTAGGAGATCTTCTGGCCTTCGCGCAGCGTGCCGAGACCAGCGCGTTCGACGGCGCTGATGTGCACGAACACGTCGTTGCCGCCGTCATCCGGCTGAATGAAGCCATAGCCCTTGGTTGCGTTAAACCACTTCACGGTTCCCATGCTCACGGGGGTAGTTCCCTTCTCAGATATCAAATGCGTAACCCAGATTCCTGGGCTGGTTAGATCGAATTTTTGGAAGGGTCGTCAGCGTCTGAACCGGCTGTACCGGTAATAGCTAATCTCGTCCGGCCGAAAATCGATTGCGGGATATACTATTGGAAATGCCCGCGCAAAACAATCCTGAGCTGCGCGAGGGCGCATGATTTTTTGACGCGCCGGCTCGAGGCCGACGCGCTGAATTGTCGCTGATTGCGCAAGAGTTGATCAATTCGCTGGGTTGGGCGGAACCATTGCTCCGCCCAAGGCTCTAGCGCCGCCGGAACTGGCCGCCGCGCTGCGCTGCGCCACGCGGAGGTCCGCCGGTCGAGCTGGGGCGCTCGTCCTTGTGGCGGAAGATCAGCCGGCCCTTTTCCAGATCATAGGGCGACATCTCGACGGTCACGCGGTCTCCCGCGAGCGTCTTGATGCGATTCTTTTTCATCTTGCCGGCGGTGTAGGCGACGATTTCGTGCCCCGCATCGAGTTGTACCCGGTAGCGCGCGTCGGGAAGGATTTCGGTGACCAGCCCTTCGAACTGGATCAGCTCTTCCTTAGCCATGTCTCTCTCCAGATCGATAGACGTCTAGTTTGGCCGTTGGTTGCGGTTGTGAGCGTGGTTTTTGGGTCTGCCCTCGCGATGCAGGAAAGCAACGCCTTGAATCGACCCGGCCTTGCCGCCGCCTTGCGACGGCCGCTGGGGCTCCTGACGATTGCCTGGCAGAGACGCCATCTTAGCATTGGAACGACGGCGACGGCGAGGGCCTTTTGCGGCGGTGCCACCCTCGTTGGTCCGCGCATTCTGCATGCCAGGGCGGCCGCTACGCTGAGGCGGTTTGGCCGGTGCCGCGGCCTCGCGGAGGCCCGGCGTGCGACGATCGTCGCGCGGCAGCGAGATCTTGATCAGCCGCTCGATGTCGCGAAGGTAGGACAGCTCGTCCGCTCCGGCCACGAGCGAAATCGCGATGCCTTCAGCGCCGGCGCGTGCCGTGCGGCCAATGCGGTGGACGTAGGTCTCCGGCACGTTGGGCAGGTCGAAATTCACGACATGGCTGACGCCGTCGACGTCGATGCCGCGGGCCGCGATGTCGGTTGCGACCAGGGTTCGGATCTCGCCGGTGCGGAACGCTGCGAGGGTGCGCTCGCGGTGGTTTTGCGACTTGTTGCCGTGAATGGCCTGGGCGGGGATGCCGGCCTTTTCCAGGCTCTTCACGACCTTGTCGGCGCCGTGCTTGGTGCGGGTGAACACCAGCGCGCGGTTGACCGGCTCCTGCTTGAGCAACTGAGCCAGAAGGTTCGGCTTGGCGGAGTGGTCGACATGGATCACGCGCTGGGCAATGCGCTCGACAGTCGAGGAGACCGGGGTCACTGCGACCCGCGCCGGATCCCGCAGCATGGCATCGGCGAGCTCGGCGATGTCCTTCGGCATGGTGGCCGAGAAGAACAGCGTCTGCCGCTTGATCGGCAGCTTGGCGACGATCTTCCGGATGTCGTTGATGAAGCCCATGTCGAGCATGCGGTCGGCTTCGTCGAGCACCAGGAACTCGACGTGGGTCAGCTTCAAAGCGTTGCTCTGGACGAGGTCGAGCAGCCGGCCCGGCGTTGCGACGAGCACCTCGAGGCCGGGCATCACCGCGCGGACCTGGCGCCCCATCGGCACGCCGCCGATCGCGAGGGCCGAGCTCAGCCGGATGTGGCGGCCATAGGTGTTGAAGCTGTCGAGGATCTGGCCAGACAGTTCGCGGGTCGGGCTCAGAACGAGCACGCGCGCCGTCTTCGGCTGCGGCTTGATCCGGTTCTGCAGCAGGCGGTGCAGGATCGGCAGGGCGAACGAGGCGGTCTTGCCGGTTCCCGTCTGGGCGATGCCGATCACGTCACGGCCTTCGAGGGCGAGCGGGATGGTCTGTGCCTGGATCGGGGTGGGGGTGGTGTAGTTCTCTTCCTTCAGCGCGCGCGTCAGCGCGTCGGCGAGGTTAAAATCCTGAAAGGATGTCAAAAGATTGGGCTTTCCATAAGAGGATGAGGCCCGTGTCGGCAGCCAGCCGGACGCGGGTGGGTGGTTGAAGAGACACCCGCGTGTTTGGAGCGTCGAGATTGGATGGGTGAGAATGCGAAGCCAGAAGCTCTGAACGAGCTAAAGAACACGCGGCTTGCAAAGATCCGGCCGATTCGCCTCGATCTATCAGATATATGGAACAGACTGGCGGCACTTTCAAGGCCGGTGCGCAACGGATCGGCGATTGAGCCGGTACTCTTCTGCTTTAATTTTAGCCATTCAAAACAAAGTGCATAAATCGTGTGCTCGATGCCAGCCGAATAATCACCGTGCCTGCCTAAGCCGGCGGCACGAGATTGCGACCTTCCGTCGCGATTGGCCAAAGTTCCAGATTGGGATCAATGGCTTACGAGATGTGAACGGCATGGCATGCTTCTTGCGATTCTTCCGCCGCAGACCGCCGGCCGCCTTGGCTGTGAAGCACATCTGCGTCAGGGAGATATTACCTCATGCTTACTCGACTCACTCAGGAATTAACGGCGCCATTCAGCCGCCGTCGCTGGCTGGCTGCTGCTGCCGGCCTGGCGCTCGGCGTCGCCGGCTTCGGCCCGGCCATGGCTGCCGACGACACCATCAAGATTGGTGTTCTGCATTCTCTGTCCGGCACCATGGCCATCAGCGAAACCACGCTGAAGGATACGATCCTGTTTCTGATCGACGAACAGAACAAGAAGGGCGGCGTGCTCGGCAAGAAGCTCGAGGCCGTCGTCGTCGACCCCGCTTCGAACTGGCCGCTATTCGCCGAGAAGGCGCGCGAGCTGATCACCAAGAACAAGGTCGCGGTCGTGTTCGGCTGCTGGACCTCGGTGTCACGCAAGTCGGTGCTGCCGGTGTTCAAGGAACTCAACAGCATCCTGTTCTACCCGGTCCAGTACGAGGGCGAGGAGAGCGAGCGCAACGTGTTCTACACCGGTGCGGCGCCGAACCAGCAGGCGATCCCGGCGGTCGACTACCTGATGAAGGAAGAGAAGGTGAAGCGTTGGGTGCTGGCCGGCACCGACTACGTCTATCCGCGCACCACCAACAAGATCCTCGAGGCCTACCTGAAGTCCAAGGGCGTGGCTCAGGATGACATCATGATCAACTACACGCCGTTCGGTCACTCCGACTGGCAGACGATCGTCGCAGACATCAAGAAGTTCGGCTCGGCCGGCAAGAAGACCGCCGTGGTCTCGACCATCAACGGCGACGCCAACGTTCCGTTCTACAAGGAGCTCGGCAACCAGGGCATCAAGGCCAAGGACATTCCGGTGGTCGCGTTCTCGGTGGGTGAGGAAGAGCTCGCCGGCATCGACACCAAGCCGCTGATCGGCCATCTCGCCGCCTGGAACTACTTCGAGTCGATCAAGACTCCGGCCAACGAGAAGTTCATCAAGGATTGGCAGGCCTACACCAAGAATCCGAAGCGCGTGACCAACGACCCGATGGAAGCGCATGTGATCGGCTTCAACATGTGGGTGAAGGCGGTCGAGAAGGTGAAGTCGACCGATCCGGACAAGGTCATCGACGCTCTCCCGGGCACCGAGGCGCCGAACCTGACTGGCGGCGTGTCGAAGATGCTGCCGAACCACCACATCACCAAGCCGGTGTTCATCGGCGAGATCAAGGGCGATGGCCAGTTCAGCGTCGTCTACAAGACCAAGGATCTCGTCCCGGGCGACGCCTGGTCGAAGGAGCTCGAGGGCTCCAAGGACCTGATCGGCGACTGGGTCGGCAAGAAGTGCGGCAACTTCAACGTCAAGACCAACAAGTGCCTGGGCTCGGGCACCTGAGATCGATCTGACGTCCAAGTCACGACTGGAGAAGGCGGTGGATAGCGCCGCCTTCTCACTTCCTCCTGCCGGGGTGGTCCAGTGCCTGCAATTGCTCGCGCGATTCTTCGCAGCCTTCTTCTTTCTATTGTCCTGATTGCCGTCGCCGCGCCTGCATTCGCGGCCAGCTTCGAAGAGTCCGTCGTCAAGTTCGCCAACGACGATTTCTCCGATACCGATGATGCGGTGGGCGAGATCGCCGTGTCGGGCAATCCGCTGGCCTATCCGATCATCAGTGCGCTGCAGGATGAGCGGCTGATGTTCGATGCCGACACCAAGAAGGTCTATGTCAAGCGGACCGACGGCAAGATCATCGATGCCGCCACCGGCGCCACCGTCGAAAAGCTGCCCGACAACGCCGCGGCGGTCAGCCTCAACAACCGCCTGCGCCGCAGCGTCGACGCCGCGCTGGGCGGTCTGACCCTGCTGTCGCCCGACGCGAACACGCGGCTGTCAGCCGCCAAGTCGGTGTTCAAATCGCATGACGAGGCGACGCTGCCGACGGTGGAAACGGCGCTCGCCAAGGAAACCAATCGTTCGGTCAAGCAGGCGCTCGCCGAGGCCCGCGCCGCAATTCTCCTGTTCAAGTCCGATGCCAGCGAGGTGGACAAGCTCGAAGCGGTAGCCACCGTGAAGGCGCGCGGCGACCAGGAGGCGCTGGCGCTGCTCACCGAGATCAGCAGTGGCGATCAGCCCGCAAGCGTCGCCAAGGCCGCGGCAGGTGCCATCGCTTCGATCCAGAGCTCGCTCGCGATCTGGTCCGGCGTGCAGAATGCCTGGTACGGCCTGTCGCTCGGCTCGGTGCTGCTGCTGGCCGCCATCGGGCTTGCCATCACCTTCGGCGTCATGGGCGTCATCAACATGGCCCATGGCGAGATGGTGATGCTCGGCGCCTACACCACCTTCGTGGTCCAGGAGGTCATCCGCACCAGCTATCCGGCGCTGTTCGACTACTCGCTCTTGATTGCCGCGCCGCTCGCCTTCCTGGTGGCCGGAGCCATCGGCGTGCTGATCGAGCGCACCATCATCCGCTTCCTCTACGGGCGGCCGCTCGAGACGCTGCTCGCGACCTGGGGCCTCTCGCTCATCCTGCAGCAGGCGGTGCGCTCCGCGTTTGGCCCGACCAACCGCGAAGTCGGCAATCCCTCCTGGATGAGCGGCGCGTTCGAGCTCGGCCAGATCACCATCACCTATAACCGGCTCTGGATCCTCTGCTTCACGATGGCCGTGTTCGCGATCCTGCTCGCGATGCTGCGCTACACCGCGCTCGGTCTGGAAATGCGCGCCGTGACGCAGAACCGGCGCATGGCGGCGTCGATGGGCATCGCCACCTCGCGCGTCGATGCGCTCACCTTCGGGCTGGGGTCGGGCATCGCCGGCATCGCCGGCGTGGCGCTGTCGCAGATCGACAATGTCAGCCCCAACCTTGGCCAGAGCTACATCATCGATTCCTTCATGGTCGTGGTGTTCGGCGGGGTCGGCAATCTCTGGGGCACCCTGGTCGGCGCCTTCACGCTCGGCATCGCCAACAAGTTCCTGGAGCCGGTCGCCGGCGCCGTGCTCGGCAAGATCGCGATCCTGGTGCTGATCATCCTGTTCATTCAGAAGCGCCCTCGCGGCCTGTTCGCGCTCAAGGGCCGGGCGGTGGAAGCATGATGCCGCATATGCTGACGAGGTCGCTGGACCGCGCCGCGACCATCTTCGTGCTGATCGTTGCGGCCTGCGGCATCCTGATCCCGCTGTCCAACCTGCTGCTGCCGGCCGGCTCGGCGCTGCAGGTGCCGACCTATCTGGTCGCGCTGTGGGGCAAATATGTCTGCTACGCCATCCTGGCGCTCTCCATCGACCTGATCTGGGGTTATTGCGGCATCCTCTCGCTCGGTCACGGCGCGTTCTTCGCGCTCGGGGGCTATGCGATGGGCATGTATCTGATGCGCCAGATCGGCACCCGCGGCGTCTACGGCAATCCGATCCTGCCGGACTTCATGGTGTTCCTGAACTATTCCAAGCTGCCCTGGTACTGGCACGGCTTCGACATGTTCTGGTTCGCAGCTTTGATGGTGCTCGTGGTGCCCGGCCTGCTCGCCTTCTGCTTCGGCTGGCTCGCCTTCCGCTCGCGCGTCACCGGCGTGTATCTGTCGATCATCACCCAGGCGATGACCTACGCGCTGCTGCTCGCCTTCTTCCGCAATGATTTCGGCTTCGGCGGCAACAACGGCCTGACCGACTTCAAGGACATCCTCGGCTTCAACGTCCAGGCGGAGGGCACCCGTGCCGCCTTGTTCGCGCTGAGCTGCGTCGCGCTCATTCTCGCCTTCCTGATCTGCCGGGCCGTGGTGTCGTCGAAACTCGGCAAGGTGCTGATCGCGATCCGCGACGCCGAGTCGCGGACGCGTTTCCTCGGCTATCGCGTCGAGTCCTACAAGCTGTTCGTGTTCACGCTGTCGGCGTGCATGGCTGGCGTCGCCGGTGCGCTCTACGTTCCTCAGGTCGGCATCATCAACCCATCCGAGTTCGCGCCCGGCAATTCGATCGAGGCCGTGATCTGGGTCGCGGTCGGCGGCCGCGGCACGCTGGTCGGCGCTGCGCTCGGCGCCGTCGTCGTGAACTACGCCAAGACGTTCTTCACCTCGGGCGTGCTGGCACCGTACTGGCTGTTCATGCTCGGCGCATTGTTCGTGCTCGTCACCCTGCTGCTGCCCAAGGGCATCATCGGCACGTTCAATACGTGGTGGGATCAACTCGGCACCAAGACGCCCAACGCCGAGAGCGCCGCCCGCGAGGACGGCGTCACCGAACCCAAGATGGCGGAGTGAGCGCATGAACGTGATGGATACCCGCGCGACGTCGTCGCTGCTCTATCTCGACGGCGTGCACGTCTCCTTCGACGGCTTCCACGCCATCAACAATCTCTCGCTGACGCTCGAGCCCGGCGAGATGCGCGCCGTCATCGGCCCGAACGGCGCCGGCAAGACCACGATGATGGACATCATCACCGGCAAGACCAAGCCCGACGAGGGTACGGTGCTGTTCGACGGCAAGACGGATCTCACTCGCCTCGACGAGACCCGCATCGCCGAGCTCGGGATCGGCCGCAAGTTCCAGAAGCCGACGGTGTTCGAGAGCCAGTCGGTCGAGGACAATTTGCTGCTCGCCCTCAATGTCGACCACAGCGTCAAGGGCACGCTGTTCTGGCGCGGATCGAGAAGCGAAGCCGAGCAGATCGACAAGGTGCTCGAAACCGTGCGGCTCAAGGACCTCAGGCGCAAGCTCGCCGGCAGCCTGTCGCACGGCCAGAAGCAGTGGCTGGAGATCGGCATGCTGCTGGCGCAGGACCCGAAGCTCCTGCTGGTCGACGAGCCGGTCGCCGGCATGACCGATGTCGAGACGCATCAGACCGCCGAGCTGCTCAAGGAAATCAACAAGGATCATACCGTCATGGTCGTCGAGCACGACATGACCTTCGTTCGCGAGCTCGGCGTCAAGGTCACCTGCCTGCATGAAGGCACGGTGCTGGCCGAGGGCACCATCGATCAGGTGTCGTCGAACGAGCGGGTGATCGAGGTCTATCTGGGCCGTTAGTCGGCCGGCGAATGGCGAGTAGCGAATAGGGCAAGGGACGATGACGCAGAGAATTCAATCTATTCGCTATTCGCCATTCGCCATTCGCCCATCAGCGGCCGGAGGTCGCTGATGCTCACCGTCGACAACATCAACCTCTATTACGGCGCCGCCCAGGCGCTGCGCGGCGTCTCGATCGCGGCGGAGCCCGGCAAGGTCACCTGCGTGCTCGGCCGCAACGGCGTCGGCAAGACCTCGCTGCTTCGGGCGCTGGTCGGGCAGTATCCGCTGGCCTCCGGCACCATCACCTTCGACGGCGCCGACATCACCCATCTCAAGCCCTATGAGCGGGCGCGCAAGGGCATCGGCTTCGTGCCGCAGGGCCGCGAGATCTTCCCGCTGCTGACGGTCGAGGAGAACCTCAAGACCGGCTTCGGCCCCCTGAAGCGCGCCGACCGCAGCATCCCCGATGACGTGTTCTCGCTGTTTCCGGTGCTCGAATCGATGCTCGGTCGGCGCGGCGGCGATCTCTCCGGCGGCCAGCAGCAGCAGCTCGCGATCGGCCGCGCCATGGTGATGAGGCCAAAGGTCCTGCTGCTGGACGAGCCGACCGAGGGCATCCAGCCCTCGATCATCAAGGACATCGGCCGGGCGATTTCGTATCTGCGCAATCTCGGCAACATCGCGATCGTGCTGGTCGAGCAGTATCTCGACTTTGCCTGCGAACTCGGCGACAACTTCGCGGTCATGGATCGCGGCGCGGTAAAATTTACCTGCACCCGCGCCAACCTCGATCCGGCCGAGATCAGCCGCCAGATGGCGCTCTGATCATCACGTAGCTTCTCGACGCGGACTCGCCCCGCGTCTGGTCCCAGGGGGAGGGGATCGATGCGGGCCGATCCCGCCAACGCCGCCGCCGACATCTTCGAGGCCAACCGCGCCCGCGGCGCGGTGCGCTTCGACGTGCGGCTGCAGGACGGCATGACGCGGCGTCATCATCTGCATGAATCCGGCTCGCTGCGGGTGCGCTTTCCCTCGCCCGAGGACGACAGTCTGTCGGCGATGTTCGTCAATACCGCGGGCGGAATCGCCGGCGGCGATCGTTTCGCAATCGAGGTCGCGGCCGGCGAAGACAGCCGCGTGACGCTCTCGAGCGCCGCAGCGGAAAAGGTCTACCGCGCGGCCGGAAAGCCGGCGGAGCTCGACATTGCGCTGACGGCCGCGGCGAACGCGCACATCTCCTGGCTGCCGCAGGAGACCATCCTGTTCGACCGCGCCCGTATCCATCGCCGCATCGACATCGACCTTGCCGATACCGCCTCCCTCCTGCTCTGCGAGATCGTCGTGTTCGGGCGCACAGCCATGGGGGAGACGATGCGGGAGGGCGAGTTCGTCGATCGCTGGCGGGTTCGGCGCGGCGGTAAGCTCGTGTTCGCCGAAACGATCCGCCTCGACGGCGACATCGGCGCAAAGCTTGCGCAGCCCGCCATCGCCAAGGGCGGCGCGGCGATCGGGACCGCGCTTATCGTGCCCGGGGACGCCGCGCTGGTCGAGCGTATCAGGGAGAGCCTGCCGGCCTTCCGGGGCGAGGCCGGGCTGTCGGCCTGGAATGGATTTGCAATGGTGCGCTTCTGTGCCCAAGATGCCGCGAGTCTGCGCGCCGACATGATGGCGGTGCTCGGCTGTGCTTCGAATAAACCGCTGCCGCGGTTGTGGCTCAACTAGACGTTTACAAACCGACGAATACCAGAAGACGATCACCAGAGAGTCCGCATGAACCTGTCTCCCCGCGAAAAGGACAAGCTCTTGATCTCGATGGCGGCCATCGTGGCGCGCCGCAGACTCGAGCGCGGCGTCAAGCTGAACCATCCCGAGGCGGTCGCGATCATCTCCGATTTCATCCTGGAAGGCGCGCGCGACGGCCGCACCGTGGCCGAGCTGATGCAGGCCGGCGCCCAGGTCCTGACCCGCGACCAGGTGATGCCCGGCATCCCCGAGATGATCCATGACATCCAGGTCGAGGCGACGTTTCCGGACGGCACCAAGCTCGTCACGGTGCACGAGCCGATCCGGTGAAGCGAGCCCAACTCTTTCGGTCGTCATGCCCCGGCTTGACCCGGGCATCCACGCTGTTCGATCTGAATGGAAAAACGTGGATGGCCGGGTCAAGCCCGGCCATGACGCAGTGGAAACCTGCGAGGTAACTCATGATCCCCGGCGAACTCTTCATTCAGGACGGCGACATCGAGCTCAATGCCGGCCGCAAGACCGTGACGCTCTCGGTCGCCAACACCGGCGACCGCCCGATCCAGGTCGGCTCGCACTACCACTTCTTCGAGACCAATCCGGCGCTGAAGTTCGACCGGAAAAAAGCGCGCGGCATGCGGCTCGACATCGCCGCCGGCACGGCGGTGCGCTTCGAGCCTGGCCAGACCCGCGACGTGCAACTGGTGGCGCTTGCCGGCAAGCGCATGGTCTACGGCTTCCGCGGCGACGTCATGGGCAAGTTGTAAGCCGATGCTGACCGGATTACGCCTCGTCTCCGAAGCCGCCGAACTGGCGGCGCGCCGTCATGCCGGCCAGCAGCGCAAGGGCCGCGACGAGGAGCCTTACATCAATCATCTCGCCGAGGTCGCGAACATCCTGTCGGCAACCTGCGACGGCGAGGACGCCGAGCTCGTCGCGGCCGGCTGGCTGCACGACACCATCGAGGACACCGACACCACCCACGACGAGCTGACGCAGCGCTTCGGCCCGCGCGTCGCCGGGATGGTGGAGGAGGTCACCGACGACATGACCCTGCTGAAGAGCGAGCGGCGCGCGGTCCAGGTTATCGCGGCTCCCGGCAAATCGGCTGGTGCTAAGCAGATCAAGATCGCCGACAAGATCAGCAATATCCGCGCGCGCATCTTCTTCGAGCCGGACCTCGAGCAGCAGTTGGAGCTGATGGAGTATCTTGGCTGGGCCGAGCAGGTCGTCGCCGGCTGCCGCGGCGTGAACGCGCGGCTCGATGCGCTGTTCGACGAGACGGTTGCCAACGCGCGGGGGACGCTGTGAGCGGTTCGCCAGCGTCTCGAAATCAAGACAAGCAGAGCTGAGTGGGGGCCATCGATGTCCGTCAAGATCAAGCGTTCCGTCTATGCCGACATGTTCGGCCCGACCACCGGCGACAAGGTCCGGCTCGCCGACACGGACCTGATCATCGAGGTCGAGAAGGACTTCACCACCTACGGCGAGGAGGTGAAGTTCGGCGGCGGCAAGGTGATCCGCGACGGCATGGGCCAGTCGCAGGCGACCAACAAGCAGGGCGCTGCCGACACGGTCATCACCAATGCGCTGATAGTGGATCACTGGGGTGTCGTGAAGGCCGACGTCGCGATCAAGGAAGGCATGATCTCTGCGATCGGCAAGGCCGGCAATCCGGACATCCAGCCCGGCGTGACCATCGTGATCGGCCCGGGCACCGACGTGATCGCAGGCGAGGGCAAGATCCTCACCGCCGGCGGCTTCGACAGCCACATCCACTTCATCTGCCCGCAGCAGATCGAGCACGCGCTGATGTCTGGCGTCACCTCGCTGCTCGGCGGCGGCACCGGCCCGTCGCACGGGACCTTCGCGACCACCTGCACGCCCGGCCCGTGGCACATCGGGCGGATGATGCAGTCGTTCGACGCGTTCCCGGTGAACCTCGGCATCTCCGGCAAAGGCAACGCATCGCGCCCGGCCGCGCTGGTCGAGATGGTCAAGGCCGGCGCCTGCGCGCTGAAGCTGCACGAGGATTGGGGCACCACGCCGGCTGCGATCGACAATTGTCTCTCGGTCGCCGACGACTACGACGTCCAAGTGATGCTGCATTCGGACACGCTCAACGAATCCGGCTTCGTCGAGGACACCATCAAGGCCTTCAAGGGCCGCACCATCCACGCCTTCCACACCGAAGGCGCTGGTGGCGGTCATGCGCCCGACATCATCAAGGTCGCTGGTTTGAAGAACGTGCTGCCGTCGTCAACCAACCCGACGCGACCGTTTACGCGCAACACCATCGACGAGCATCTGGACATGCTGATGGTGTGCCATCATCTCGATCCGTCGATCGCCGAGGATCTCGCTTTTGCCGAAAGCCGCATCCGCAAGGAGACGATCGCGGCCGAGGACATCCTGCACGATCTTGGCGCGCTCTCGATGATGTCGTCGGATTCGCAGGCGATGGGCCGGCTCGGCGAGGTCATCATCCGGACGTGGCAGACCGCCGACAAGATGAAGAAGCAGCGCGGCGCGCTGCCGCAAGACAAGGGCAAGGACAACGACAATTTCCGCGTCAAGCGCTACATCGCTAAATACACGATCAACCCGGCGATCGCGCATGGCGTGTCGAAGCTGATCGGGTCGGTCGAAAAGGGCAAGCTCGCCGACCTCGTGCTGTGGTCGCCCGCCTTCTTCGGCGTCAAGCCGGACTGTGTCATCAAGGGCGGCACCATCGTCGCCGCGCCGATGGGCGATCCCAACGCCTCGATCCCGACCCCGCAGCCGGTGCATTACCAGCCGATGTTCGGCGCCTTCGGCAAGTCGCTGACGGCATCGTCCGTGATCTTCACCTCGAAGGCGGCCGTCACCGGCGGACTCGCCCGCAAGCTTGGCCTTTCGAAGAAGCTCTACGCAGTGCAGAACACCCGCGGCAGGATCTCGAAGAAGAGCATGATCCACAACGATGCGACGCCGAACATCGAGGTCGATCCGGAGACCTATGAGGTGCGCGCCGACGGCGAGCTCCTGACCTGCGAGCCGGCCGAGGTGCTGCCCATGGCGCAGCGCTACTTCATGTACTAAGCTTCCGCCCGGTACCAGAACCAGAAAAGTACCGGGAGGACGAGTTCGTGATCTATGTCGTTGCCACCTTGACCATCAAGCCCGAAACCCGTGCGGAATTCATCGCCGCTGCGACCGCCTGCATTGCGGGGACCCGCAAAGAACCCGGCAATATCGCCTATGATTTGCATGAGAGCGTCACCGATCCGAGCAAGATGGTGTTCGTCGAGCAGTGGGAGAACGCCGAGGCCTTGGTGCCGCACCGCGCGACCGAGCACATGAAGACGTTCGGGCGCGTCGCGGTCAAATGCATGTCGGCCCCGCCGAAGATCGAGATCATCACGCCTGAGAAGGTCGATGTCCGCTGAGCGGAAAAAGAGAATGAGGGTTTCAGCATGATCCGCGCGACACGCGTGTTTGGGCAGCATCGTTGGAAAGAGGCTGCCGCCGATTCCGTCCTGCTCGATTTCGACGACCGGCATCGGCGGCGGCTGGCCATGACCGGAACGCGCGGGTTGGAGTTCCTGCTCGACCTCGAGCACGCCACCGCACTGCGCGGTGGCGATGCGCTGGTGCTGGAGGACGGCCGGCTGATCGAGGTCGTCGCGGCGGCCGAGCCGCTGCTCGAGATCCGCGCCGCTGATCCGCATCACCTGGTGCGGCTGGCCTGGCACCTCGGCAACCGGCACCTGCCGACGCAGATCCTGGCCAAGAGCCTGCGCATCCGCCGCGACCACGTGATCGAGGCCATGGTCAAGGGTCTCGGCGCGCGTGTCATCGAGATCGAGGCGCCGTTCGATCCGGAAGGCGGTGCTTACGCCGAGCCGAGCCATGCGCATGGCGATGATGATCATGATCACCACGGCCACGATCATCATCACGATCATGCCGGGCACGATCATGCGCATCACGGCCATGACCACGGCCACGCGCATGATCATCACGTGCATGACGAGCACTGCGGCCATGACCATCACGATCACGGTCATTCCCATGCTCACGAGCACAAATGAGCCGGAGCTTCGGCCGGCCTCGATCAGCGCCGCGGATTCGGCCGCGCTGTATCGGCTGCTGACGTGGCTGTCGCCGGCGTTTCCGATCGGCGGCTTCTCCTATTCGAGCGGCATCGAATGGGCCGTCGAGGCGGGCGACATCGGCGATGCGGCGGGGCTGCGCGGCTGGCTTGCGACGATGCTGACCAATGGCTCCGGCTTCTGCGATGCGGCTTTCCTCGCGCACGCGTATCGCGCGGTCGAGCTGGACGACAGGACCAGCCTCCGCGAGGTGGCCGAGCTCGCGGCGGCTTTCGTACCGTCGCGCGAACGTCAGCTCGAAACCACCGCGCAGGGCCGTGCCTTCGTCGAGATCGCACGGTCAGCCTGGAACAGCGCAGGTCTCGACGAGGCGGTGGCGCAATGCGAGACGATCGTCTACCCGGTCGCCGTGGGGCTGGTCGGCGCGCTTCATGGCGTTCCTCTGGCGGCCCTGCTGCACGGCTTTCTGCACGCGGTCACGTCGAACTGGATTTCCGCCGGCAGCCGTCTCGTACCGTTGGGGCAGACCGACAGCCAGCGCGTGCTCGCCGCATTGGAACCTGTCGTCGCCGCGACGGCGGACCGCGCTCTGTTCGCCTCGCTCGACGACATCGGCGGCGCAACATTCCGCGCCGATCTCGCCAGCCTTCATCACGAGACGCAATATACAAGGCTGTTTCGGTCGTGATGAAGCGGGGCAAGGGTTGCTCCGATCACGGCTCCGCGCGGTCGCGCGAACGATAGAAGGGTAGATGACATGGCATCGTCTCACGGTCCGCTCCGCGTCGGCGTCGGTGGCCCAGTCGGGTCCGGCAAGACTGCGCTGATGGATCTCCTGTGCAAATCGATGCGGGAGAACTACGACATCGCCGCGATCACCAACGACATCTACACCAAGTGGGACGCGGAGTTTCTCGTTCGCTCGGGATCGCTGACCCCGGATCGTATTGCCGGCGTGGAGACCGGCGGCTGTCCGCACACCGCGATCCGCGAGGACGCGTCCATGAACCTCGCAGCCGTGGCCGACATGCGCGCGAAGTTTCCTGGGCTCGACTTGGTGTTGATCGAATCCGGCGGCGACAACCTCGCGGCAACGTTCTCGCCGGAACTGGCCGACATCACGATCTATGTCATTGACGTTGCGGCGGGCGACAAGATCCCGTCGAAGGGCGGGCCGGGTATCACCCGCTCCGACCTTCTGGTGATCAACAAGATTGACTTGGCGCCCCATGTGGGCGCTTCTCTGGAGAAGATGGAGACGGATGCCAAGCGCATGCGCGGCGCACGGCCCTTCGTCATGACCAACCTGAAGCAGAGCCAGGGGCTTGACCGGATCATCGGCTTCATCGAAGCCAAGGGTGGTCTCAAGCCGTCGGCGTGAGCGCGGGGACCGATCTGCGTCGCACCGTTCTTCGTTGCGCGAGGTATCTGCTGCAACGGCAGACGCAAAAAAGCCTCAACCGGCCGGAACAACTTGAGCCCCTGGGTGTTGCCTCGGCCCGGGGTGCGCCTTGCTCAAGGCGTCTCGGCGGCCGATGGACGGCCGGTATCCTGGGATCGCTTTCCGCTGATCGCTCCGATCGCTCCCGTCGCCCCGAGGTGCGTCCTTGAGTTGCAGGCCCGGTTATTGGATGACTCGTCTCCTTCGCCACCAACCCTTTACCTCAGAGTAAACGAGTGCTCCGGCTGGGTGTCATCATCGGCTTGATCGCGCTGCTCGGGACGGCGCTATCCGGCTTGGCTGCCTACCGCGTACACGACCAGGAGCTGGCGCTCGATCGCATTGCGCTGGCCCGCGCCATCGACGTCCATGCCAGCCTGGTGCAGGACCGGCTGACCGAACGTGAGCTGCTGGCCCGGGTGGCCTCCGGGCTGTTCCGCGCTCCCTCCGTGATCAAGGCCAATATGCTGGAGCCGCTGCGATCGTCGATCTACGCGTTCAAGACCGACTTCTTGGTGGCGTCGTGGATCGCACGGCTGCGGCCGGATGAGCTTCCCATTGCGCAAGCCGAGCTGCGCCAGGCCGGCTTCCCGAATCCGACCATTCGCAATTTCGATGACACGCCGCTGGGGCCGAACGTCGATCGTCCGTTGGACGTTTTAATGGATCTCGAGCCACGCAATGCCGAGACCTCCAAGCTTCCCGGTATTGCCCTCGACCGGCAGCCGATTGTCGGACCGATGCTCGCGCGGGCCATGGCTGAGGGCAAGCCGGTTGCGTCCGATCCCACTCCGCTGGTGCGGAGCGATGGTCCGATCGGGATCGTGCTGGCAGCCCCGGTCGTCCCGCAAGGCGCCACTGCACCGGCGGGCTTCGTGACCTTTTCGTACGAGATCGGGCCGCTGCTGCTTACCAATGACGATCTGTCGTTGTTCTCGGTGGCGTTGAAGGACCCGCGCAACGCGTCGGACGAGCTGGTTGCCAATGATCAGGGAGCGGTGACGAGCCGGACCCGCGGGCCGGACGATCCTGCTCCGTCGTCGACCCGCACCGTGGCCTTCGGCAATCACGACTGGTCATTGGTCTATTACGCCAAGAGCAATGCGGTCCGGCGTGCGCAACAGACCGCGGCGATCGTCGGCGTCATCGGGATGGCGCTCACCGGCATCATCTGCGGCCTGTTCGGCTACGTCGCCTACAACAATCTGCGCCTGAGCCGCGAAATCCAGGTGCGGATCGGCTTCGAGCGCCGACTGACGGCGGTCATCGACGAGCTGAACCACCGGGTCAAGAACATCCTGGCGGTGATCCAGTCCATCGTGACGCGAACGCTGCGTCATGGCAGCGACATGGACGTCGCGCGCGAGCTGCTGATCGGGCGGATCCATGCGATGTCGAACGTCGTCACGCTGCTCAGCGAGAGCCAGTGGCAAGGCGTGCAGCTGCGCGGGCTGTTCGAAGCTCGCGCCATCCCGCATGCCGAGAGGATTGCGGTCAACGGACCCGACATCACCGTGAGCGCGCGTGCCGCGCAGAGCCTTTCGCTGCTGTTCTTCGAACTCGCCTCGCACTCGGACGAGGGCCTCTCGCTGGTGGGAAAGCACCCGCACATCACCGCCAGATGGGAGGTGACGGGCGAAGAGCCGAATGCCGTCTTCCACTTCCGTTGGGAGGAATTGAATACCAGTGAAGCGACGCGGCGGCCCGACAGCGATTTCGGACTGATCCTACTCGATCGCGTTGCGCCGGAAGCACTCGGTGGCACGTCAAAACGCTTCTTCACCGAGGCGAGCTATGTCTATGAGCTGACCGCTCCGATGGAGACCGTCATCGACATGACCGAGCGCGATCGCACCGAGCAGTTCTCCGCGCCGGTGCATCCGCCGCGATAGCTCGCCGGGCTCGTCAGTGAACAGGATATCAAGGCGCACGATGCCCGGCGTAACTGTTCAACAAAGTTCAACAACAAGAAGAGGCGGCTCTTTCGGGAGCCGCCTCTTTGCTGGCTTGTTTGCGACGGCTTGGCTGATCAGCCGCCGCTGCCGCCGATCACCGCCCGCACGGTCTCGTCGGGGCCGAAATCCTCGGCGCCTTCGACATAGAGCAGCGCTGCCAGCTTCGAGCGCGCGCGGTTCACGCGGCTCTTGATGGTGCCCACCGCGCAGCCGCAGATCGCTGCCGCATCCTCGTAGGAGAAGCCCGATGCACCGACCAGGATCAGTGCCTCGCGCTGGTCCTGAGGCAGCTTCTCGAGTGCCGCACGGAACTCCTCGAACTCAAGATGCGCGCCCTGCGAGGGATGCGTCTTGAGCGTCTTGGCGTAGTTGCCTTCGGCATCTTCCACTTCGCGCCGGCGTTTGCGGTAGTCGGAGCGGAACAGGTTGCGCAGGATCGTGAACAGCCAGGCAGGCAGATTCGATCCCGGTTGGAACGAGTCGATGTTGGCCAGCGCCCGGAGCAGGGTTTCCTGCACCAGGTCGTCGGCGCGATCGCTGTTACCACTTAAGGAAATCGCAAATGCGCGAAGGCTGGGGACGGCCGCGAGGATATCGTCCCGCAAGGAATCAGTGAGAGGCATTCACTCCCTCCCGTCGGTTTGGTCGTTGGATCCCCCGCCGTTTTCCACGTGGGACTGTGCTGCCGGCGCATCAAGCTTCCGCACCAACTCCGCGAAGCGGTCCGGCACTCCCTGACGGACGACGTCGTCGTACATCGCGCGGAGTTGATGACCGATCCTGGATTGAATTTCCGCGTTCAGTCCGCCGGGCTTGCGCGGTGCCGCATTCTTGCTGGCTTGAGACTTTACATCTTTCATGACCTTTTCCACGTTTCCCCGAGAGTTAAGTCCCTGAAGCTTCAAGAATTATTCTCGCCACCGAGAGGGTCTGCCGGGAACTAATGCGACGGGGCGACAAAAGTTCCACGGGTTTGGGGAACTTTTCGTCGGTTCGGGCGTAATCAGCCCATGATGGAACCCGGGCGGGAAGCCCAGATGACCGAATGGAGTGGGGATGAGCCGATCACAGCTTGTTGCTGAACATTTGCCGCTGTTGCGCCGGTATGCGAGGGCCCTCACTGGCAGCCAGGGTTCCGGAGACGCCTATGTCGGAGCGATGCTCGAGGCCCTGATTCAGGATCCGGCTCTGCTGGACGAGCGTTATGGACCGCGGGCTGCGCTGTTCCGGCTGTTCACGCAGATCTGGAACTCGGTGGCCCTCAACGACGACGCCGAAGTGGCGACCCTGCCGATGCCGCCGGAGCGGCGGCTGTCAAACATCACCCCGTTACCCCGCCAGGCGTTCCTGCTGCTCTCGCTCGAAGGCTTCCCCGAGGAGGAAGTGGCCTTCATCCTCGATATCGACGTTGCCGAAACCCGCCGGCTGGCGGATGCCGCCGGACGGGAGCTCGCCGCCGAAATCGCTACCGATGTGCTGATCATCGAGGACGAGACTTTCATCGCGATGGACCTCGAGAGCTTGGTCAAGAATCTCGGCCACAACGTCATCGGCGTGGCGCGAACCCATGCCGACGCGGTGGCTCTCGCCAAGAACAAGAAGCCCGGTCTGATCCTGGCTGATATTCAGCTCGCCGATGGTTCGTCCGGCCTGGATGCCGTGAACGAGCTGCTGCGCACCTTCGAGGTTCCGGTGGTCTTCATCACCGCCTATCCGGAGCGCTTCCTCACCGGTGAGCGGCCCGAGCCGGCGTTCCTGATCTCCAAGCCGTTCCAGCCGGCCATGGTGTCGGCAGTCGCCAGCCAGGCTCTTTTCTTCCAGCGCAACTCGCGCAACCGGATGCCGAAGCCGGCGGCCTGATCAGGTCACGGTGTACGATGTCGTCCCGGCGCGTTCGTCATGGAGCGCGCCGGCTTCGTTTGTAGCCCTAGCAACAAAGGGCGAGATCAGCAGCCGCGGCAGACGCCGTCGAGCCGTGCCTTTAGCACCGCGTCGTTCGGCTTGGTCTCTCGGAACTTCAACCTGTTCTCGTCGAGCTGGAAGATTTCAGACGTCCGCCGCGGCGCGAAGACGATTGGCACGAGAAAGGTCAGATCACCATCCGCCAGCTCCGGCGGCGGTGGAGCAAATGGCTGGGCTCGCTCGACCATGGCGACCGCTTCCCGGTCGAGCGCCGGATCGCCAGTCGTTTCCGCCAGCACGGCCGAGATGAGATGACCCTCGCGGTCGATGTGAAACAGGACCTTGGCTGTTCCGCCCTCGCCCGAGGCCTGCAACGGGTAGCGGCGCTGAATCTTCAATTGCGCGACCAGACTCTTGATCCAATTGTCCCTGGCGCTTTCGGCAGCTCCAATCGCAGGAAAGAGGCCTACGAGAGCCAGAGCCAATCCAATCCCCCGCCATACGCCGACGCTATCCAACGTGCTCAGCATTTCGTCCCCACGCGCGGACCATGAAGTCAGCCGCGCCGCTCCAACATATACCTCAGACGAAATGGGGATAAAGCGCCGCGACGGGTGGGCGGAGATCTGACCGGTAGTGCTGGATCAGAAAAGAATGCGGGGCACCGCCGGCATCACCACGGCAGTGCCCCGCGTCGCCGGTCAATGGGGCAGGGGGAATAACCGGCTGCCGAGATGACGCGTGACCCGAAAAGTCGTTCCGTGTGAGACCGATTTTTTTGACGCCATAAAACTGAAGAATGTCGCCGCAGTTTACACACGGTTAAGTGATTTGCCCGACCGAGAACCCGGTTCCTGCGACTTACGTTGGTATGCCGATCGCCTTGCGGCGAGGGGAGCAGAGACATGTCGCAGACCAAGAAAGTTGCCGTTTTGGGTTCGCTTGCGGCGTCCGCCATGCTCGTAGGCGCAATGCAACTGGCTTCCGGCCATGATCTTGGCGCCAGCCTGGCGGTTCAGAACACCACTCGCGAGACGATCGTCGCAACAGCGAACGACGTGAACCGGGCCGCCAAGTCTGACCGCGCCAACCAAAACGGTACTGCGGCGCCGTCACAGACTGTATCGATCAAGCTGGCTGCTTTCACGGATACCTCCTTCCTGGTGCGGCTTCCCGTCAACCCCACGGGTGTAAGCGCGGGCTCCCCGCCGTCGCCGCAGGGATCGCAGCTCATCACCACCGGCAACGAGAAGGCCGCCAAGCACCCGGTGGCCTGCGAGCCGTCGGTGTCGGTGCTGACGGAGATCGCCAAGCGCCTGCAACCGGGACGATGTGTGACTTAGCTACAGCAGCGCCGCGCCCGGTCCGAGGCGTAAGCAGTCGATCAACGCCGGGCAATGACGGTCAGGGCAGCCCTCACTCCGCAGGCGTTTGTTCTTCCGCCGCTTGGCGGCTGACCATGAATCCGAGCGCCAAACCGCCGACAGCCAGAATGGGAATCAGCCGTTTGATGCCGATCATGCGGACGATCTGCAGGCCGCTCGCCAGCAACATCGGGTCTGCAAAAGCGGACTGGACCGCGGACCGCGCCGTTTCCGCGGTCCGCGCGGCACGGATCGCGATCGCGCGCTTGCGCGCCATGTAGCTGATTGCGGCGATCAACGTCACCACGAAGAAGATGGCGGCACCGGTGAGGCACGCGGCCACGAGCCCGTATCGATTCAGCACGGCGACGAAAGCTGCGGCGCACAGAAAGCTCGTGGTGACGAACAGTCCGACCGCTGCAGCGATCGCGAGCGACGTGAGCCGAACGGCATGCCCGGTCGATTCCTGGAAGTCCGCAATCAGGCGCTGCAGCATGTCATTACCCTCGGCGTCTCATTCATCTGCGCAACAAACTCAAATCGGCGCCGAAGACGCGGCGCCGAAACAAGACAAGCCTCTGGATTTCAGGGGCCGCCGCTTAGCGTCTCCAAGCGGCGCCGATGAGGAATCCAAGTCCGAGCGCAAGACCCACGGTGGCAAGTGGGCGATGGGAGATCACGTCCTCGAGGCGCTCCTCGAGTGAGTTTGCGGCATCCTGGGCTGCACCAAACATCGCGGTGCCCCGCTCGGACATGTCGTCGAACGTCTGGTCCACGTTGTCGCGTGCCTGGCGATAGCCGCTGCGGGCCTGCTTGCTGGCCTGCCCGGCGAAAGCATTGAGCGCATCGGTGATCTGTTCGGTGAGGGCTGCGATATCGTTTTTCACGGCGTGGACATCCTTCTGCAGGCGTTCGTAGTTCGCTTTGTCGACGAGATCCTTCAGGGCGGTCTCACCGTCAGTCGGTGGCATGGCAAGCTCCCGGAGCAAGGTGATTGCGTCTGCTCGACAAACGCTGGGTCTCGGCCGAAGTTCCGACGGTGGAAACCGAATTAGTCTGCCGGCAGTTGCGGCGAATCGTCCGGAAGCAGGTGCTCCTTCACGATGAGGGCGACGATCAGGAGCGGCGAGGCGAGGAAGGCTCCCATCGGGCCCCACAGCCAGGTCCAGAATGCCAGCGCGATGAACACCGCGAGTGCGTTGAGCGCAAGGTGCCTGCCGATGATGGTCGGCGTGACGAAGTGGCCTTCCATGAAGGTGATCACGGCGAAGATGGCGGGCGCGACCATGCCGGCGCTCAAGGTCGGGAATGCGATTGCGCCGACCAGGACGAGCACCGCGAACATCGCGATGGGCCCGATGATGGGGATGAAGTTCAGCGTCGCCGCAAGCGCCCCAAGGCCGGCGGGATTGGGCATGCCGGCGATGGCGCAGGCGAGGCCGGCCGCAATGCCGACACCGGTGTTGATGAGCGTCACCGTCAGGAGGTAGTTGCCGAGGTGCAGCTCGAGCTCGTTGAGGATGCGGAGCGTCCGCAGCCGGACCTCGTGATCACCAAAGGTCATGATCAGCGCCCGCCGTAGATCGCGCCAGCTTGCGATGAACAGCACGAGCGTGGCGAAGAACAGTAGGAATTCGGTGAAGGTCGGCGACAGGAATTCGATCGTCGGCTGAACCCAATCGAATTTGGGCAGCTCCAGGCTGGCCGAGGCCGGTGCGCTTCCGCCGCCGATGGCCGCCTGCATTTCGTGCCACAGCGCCAGCGGCCGATCGAAGACGTGCAGCTTCGACTTGAGCGTGGCGGCAAGCTCGGGAAGGCGATTGGTCCAGTCGAGCACCGGCGCCGAGATCAGGCCGATGATGAAGGCAAGCCCCGCCGCAACCGCGAGCACGATCAGCACGGCGCCCACACCGCGCGGCACGTGGAAGCGTTCGAGAAAGTTGGCGGCCGGCGACAGCATGGTGCCGACCACGAAGGCCATCACGATCGGGAGAAAAAATCCTCGGGCGACATAGAGGACACCCGTCACGCAGACGGCCGTGAGGATGATGAGAGCGATGGCGACGACGTCAACCCGTCTTATCACGGGAGGTAATTCTTGGCGACTTTCATTCAGGGCTGAATCGTCGTTCCCGCTGGCGAGCAGCCGCTCGGTGGGAAGTACACGCACCATGAATCTCCCGATCGAGTCGTTCGCGCACAGCTCGCGTGACTTGTCATCTAACAGCCGGGGGGGCATCCGGTTCCGTCGCGCAAACGTGAGAGCTCACACGCTTGACTGACGCAGGGCGACCACACCGAAGCCGGAACTACGACGAGACGTTCGGCGTTTGGAAGGTAATCACGCATCGCACCGCGATGCTCGCATGACAGGGGCATTCCATGACACAGCTCGCTTCCGGCCATCGCCGCAATTCGCGGCGGACGGCTTCGCTGATCGCCGGCGTCGCGGTCCTCTTGCTCGCAGGTGCAACTGCATCTCACGCCCAGATTCTCGGATATGCGCCGGTCAAACAGCAGGCATTTCCGCCGGACGAGGCGACGGCATCTGCGGTGGAGCAGGATGAGGACAGCCGGCTGCCGGACCGTCTGCGCCGCACGATCGTCAACCTCGATACGCGGGAAGCGCCGGGGACGATCATCATCGATACGAGCAACACCTATCTGTACTACGTGCTCGGCGGCGGCCGTGCATTGCGCTACGGCGTCGGCGTCGGGCGCGAAGGCTTCACCTGGGCCGGCGTGCAGACCGTGACACGCAAGGCGGAGTGGCCGGACTGGCATCCGCCGGCGCAGATGATCGCGCGGCAGCCCTATCTGCCGCGTTTCATGGCCGGCGGCCCGGGCAATCCGCTCGGCGCGCGGGCCATGTATCTCGGCTCCAGCGAGTATCGCATCCACGGCACCAACGATCCCACGACAATCGGCAAATTCGTGTCGTCGGGCTGCATCCGCCTGACCAATGAGGACGTCTCCGACCTGTTCAGCCGGGTGCAGGTGGGGACGAAGGTCATCGTGCTGCCGAAAGCCGCCTCGCTGCAGGCGCGCACCAATGCCGGCCGTGCGCCGCGGGTGACGTCGCTGCCGTCGGGGCGGCAGGCGATGTCGCTGCCGGTTGCGGCCGTCAATTAAGCGGGGAGTTGGGTCATGAACGGCCGACGTGCCCTCGCTGCCATCGCAGTGGCAACCATGGCAACCGCGGGCGCGTTGGCAGCGCCGACCACGGCGGAAGCGCAGGATTTTATCTCCGCGCTGTTCGGCGGCTTCAACGCGCCGCAGCGCCAAGCGCCCTATATCCGGATGCCGTTCGCCGACGAGGCGCCGCCGGTGCAGCGTCCAGCGCCGCGCAGCCAGCCGGTCTATTCCGGTGGAGGCAGCACCGCGTGGTGCGTGCGCACCTGTGATGGCCGCTATTTCCCGCTCGGCGCCACCGGTGACCAGAGCAAGGAGGCCGCCTGCAACAGCTTCTGCCCGGCGGCCAAGACCGAGATCGTCTATGGCAGCTCGATCGACGGCGCCGAGACGGATGGCGGCAAGCCGTATTCGGCGCTGCCCAACGCATTCAAGTATCGCACCGAAATCGTCGACGGCTGCACCTGCAACGGCAAGGACCATTTCGGCCTCGCCAAGGTGTCGATCGCCAACGATCCGACCTTGCGCAAGGGTGACGTCGTTGCCAGCGACGACGGCCTCAAGGTCGCCAACCGGACCGGCAGCGGCAAGCGCGCCGAGCTGAACTTCTCGCCGGCGCCCGCGGCGCTGCGCGCGAAGTATGAGCGCGCGCCGGTGATGGCGTCCGACTGATCCTGCGAGACCGTCAGGCCGCGCGGATCTTGCCGAGGAAGTCCGTGACCTGATGACCAAGATTTCTGCTCTGGCTCTCCAGCGTCTCTGAGGCATTGCGCACGTTGTCGGCTGCGGCCGCAGCCGCGTCCGCGTCCGACTTCACGCCGGTGATGTTCTCGGAGACGTTCTTGGTGCCGTCTGCAGCGAACTGGGTGCTGCGCGAGATCTCCTGCGTCGCCGCGCCTTGCTCCTGCACGGCAGCGGCGATCGCGGTCGCCACCTCGTTGACCTCGCCGATGATGCCACCGATCCGCTTGATGGCGTCGATCGCGTCATTGGCGACGCGCTGAATGTCGGCGATCTGCTCGGAAATCTCGTCGGTCGCCTTCGCGGTCTGGCTCGCGAGCGTCTTCACCTCGGAGGCGACGACGGCGAAGCCCTTGCCGGCCTCGCCGGCGCGCGCCGCCTCGATGGTCGCGTTCAGCGCCAGCAGATTGGTCTGCGAGGCGATGCTGTTGATGAGCCCGACAACCTCGCCGATCCGGTTCGCCGATTGCGCCAGCCCCTGCACCGTGCCGTCGGTCATGCGGGCCTGCTCCACCGCCCGGCTGGCGATGCCGGCGGCATGGGAAGCCTGCTTGGAGATGTCCGCGATCGACGCATTCAGCTCCTCCGCCGCGGAGGCGACCGTCTGCACGCTCATCGAGGCGTCGTTCGAAGCCCTCGCGGCGACCTCGGCGCGGGTGTTGGTTTGCCGCGACACGTTGGTGAGGCCGGCCGACGTGGCCTGCATGTCGGTGGAGGCCTGGCCGAGCTGCTCCAGCGACCCGCGCACCAGACTTTCGAACTCCGCGACGTAGGACTCGATCGCGCGCTGGCGCGCAGCTGTCGCGGCGTTGCGCTCGCGCTCCTGGGCCTCGATCGCGAGCTTGTCCTTGGCCTGCTGCTTGAAGGTCTCGAGCGCGTTGGCAAGCGCGCCGATCTCGTCCTGCCGCTGGGTGTAGCCGGTGTCGACGCCGAGATCGCCGCCCGCGACCGCGAGCATGGCATTGCGCATCCGGTGCAGCGGCCGGATCACCCGGCCGCTCACGGCGGCGATCGCTGCGCCGCCCAGTGCGACGGCCAGGAGCAGCAGCGTCAGCTGGAGCATCAGCGACTCCGTCGCAGCGCTCTGCTGCGCGCTGGAATGGTCCTTGGCTGCGTCGAGCGCCGCCTCGGCCAGGGCGACCGCGCTCGTCATCTTGTTCACGGAGAATGGACTCCACTGATATGGCGTCAGCTCGGGCTTCTCGCCCTTTTGCACCGCTGCCAGCAGACGTTCGCGCAGGCCGGCATACTCCGCAGTGAAATAGGCCTGCTCCGTGCCCGACATCGCCGCAGAGAGCGCCGGCGGCAGGCTCATGCCGGAGGTGGCGAGCTGGACCGCCTTCCATGCGGCATCGATGCCGCCGACCAGCTTGGTGTAGGCCAGCACGGCTTCGGGCGACACCTTGCCGGCCGTCAGCGCATTGCTGACGACGAGCGACGCTTCACCGGCCGTGTTGCGCATCAGCCAGGCCATCTGCTTGATCAACAACAGCTGATCGACGGTCGCACTTTGATGATGGACGCTGGCGGCGATATTGACCGTGATCTTGTCGAGCAGGACCAGTAGCGCGTCGAACGTCTCGCCAAGCTCCTTGGGCAGGCCGGCGCGGCGGGCCGCCTTCGGCTTGACGATCTCGGTCCAGAATTCGCTGTGCTCCGCGGTCAGCGTCTTGTTGAGCCGGTCGAGGTCGGCGACCAGGCTCTGATTTTGTTGGAAGTCGATGCTTGGCAGCAGCTCCAGGCTGCGGTTCAGCGCTGGGACATAGATGCCACGCGCGGAGCGCAGGAATTTCTCGGTGTCGCCGTCCATGGCCTGATCGGCGTTGAGGACGCGGATCGTGGTCGAACGGTCGCTGCGCATGCTGTTCATCGCCTTGAACAGGACGCCGGAGACCTCCGAAACGCGCGCGATCCGCTGAGCCGATTGCAGCCTGCTCCAGGAGCTCCAGGCGTTCAGCGCGAACAGGGCGATGACGGCGAAGGCGGCGGTGATGATGACCGTCTTCAGCAGTGAAGAAATGGTCAGGCGGTTCAGCATTTTGATCTCCGATTCACTGCATTCGAGCGCAAACCGGTAAAAGAACTGGATCAGCAGCGACCCGTGGAACTACGGAGAAACAGATTGCGATCGCAAGTTCCGAGAGTGGAACCGCAAGCCGCCGAGTGGGTTAGCTCCACAGCGCCAGCGCATTCTTCATCTCCCAGGGGACTCCCATGCTCATCAGTGCTCTCGTCACCTTCCTCGTCGTCATCCTCATTCTGTATCTGATCAACCTGTTGCCGATCGACGGCCGCGCCAAGCAGATCTGCCGCGTCGTCGTGATCGTGCTCGGCGTGATCTCGCTGCTTCGCTACATCGCGGTCATATGATCTGAGGATCATGTTACCTCTCGCCTGATCAAAAAAAGCCCCGGCGGATCGCCAGGGCTTTTTCACATCAGGCCTAAGCCTTCTCGTTCTGCTTGGCCTCGCGGCGCCGGGCGGTGAGGATGTACTCGGTGTAGCCGTTCGGCTGGGTGCGGCCTTCGAACACGAGGTCGCAGGCTGCCTTGAAGGCGACGCCGTCGAACGACGGCGCCATCGGCTGATACAGCGCGTCGCCGGCGTTCTGCTTGTCGACCACGACGGCCATGCGCTTCAGCGAATCCATCACCTGCTCCCTGGTGACGACCCCATGGTGCAGCCAGTTGGCGAGATGCTGGCTGGAGATCCGCAAGGTGGCGCGGTCCTCCATCAGGCCGACATCGTGAATGTCGGGCACCTTGGAGCAGCCGACGCCCTGGTCGATCCAGCGCACGACATAGCCGAGAATGCCCTGGCAGTTGTTGTCGATCTCCTGGCGCACGTCGTCGGGCGCCCAGTTCGACTGCGACACCGGGATGGTCAGGATGTCGCCGAGCTTGGCGCGCGGGCCCGCCTTCGCCAGCTCATCCTGACGGGCGTGCACGTTGACCTGATGATAGTGCAGGGCATGCAGCGTCGCCGCCGTCGGCGACGGCACCCATGCGGTGGTGGCGCCCGCCTGCGGGTGGCCGACCTTCTGCGCCAGCATGTCCGCCATCTTGTCCGGCGCCGCCCACATGCCCTTGCCGATCTGGGCATGGCCGGGCAGGCCGCAGGTCAGGCCGTTGTCGACGTTCCAGTCCTCATAGGCCTTGATCCAGGGCTGTGCCTTCATCTCGTTCTTGCGGATCATCGGACCCGCTTCCATCGAGGTGTGGATCTCGTCGCCGGTGCGATCGAGGAAGCCGGTGTTGATGAAGACGATGCGCTTCGATGCCTGCTGGATGCAGGCCTTGAGGTTGACCGTGGTGCGGCGCTCCTCGTCCATGATGCCGACCTTCATGCTGTTTTCCGGCAGGCCGAGCAGCTTCTCGACGCGCGAAAACAGCTCGACCGTGAGCGCCACCTCGTCCGGGCCGTGCATCTTGGGCTTGACGATGTAGATCGAGCCGGTGCGGCTGTTCTTGACCTTGGAGTTGCCCTTGAGGTCGTGCATCGCCAGGAGGCCGGTGACGGCGGCATCGAGAATGCCCTCCGGCACCTCCTCACCCTTGGCGTCGAGCACGGCGTCGGTGAACATGTGGTGCCCGCAATTGCGGATCAGCAGCAGGCTGCGGCCGTGCAAGGTGAGCGTCCCGCCGGACGGCGTGGTGTAGCTGCGGTCGCTGTTCAGCGCGCGGGTGAGCGTCTTGCCACCCTTCTCGAAATCGGCCGACAGCGTGCCGTTCATCAGGCCGAGCGTGTTGCGGTAGACCAGCACCTTGTCCTCGGCGTCGACGGCGGCGACCGAGTCCTCCATGTCGAGGATGGTCGAGACCGCGGCCTCCAGGATCATGTCGGAGACGCCTGCCGGATCGTCCTTGCCGATGACATGGCTGCGGTCGATCACGACCTCGACGTGGAGGCCGTTGTTGGCGAGCAGGATCACGGAAGGGGCGTCGGCCGAGCCCTGGTAGCCGGCGAACTGGTCGGCGTTCTTGAGCGCGGTGGCGTTGCCGCTCTTCAGCTTGGCGGAGAGCTGGCCGGCGATGACGCTGTAGGCGGTCACGTCGGTGTGGCTGCCGGTGGCGAGCGGTACGGCGGCGTCGAGGAAGGCCTTGGCCTTGGCGATCACCTTGTCGCCGCGGGCCTTGTTGTAGCCCTTGCCGGACTCGCTCGGATCGTGCGGGATGGCGTCGGTGCCGTAGAACGCGTCGTAGAGCGAGCCCCAGCGCGCATTCGCCGCGTTCAGCGCGTAGCGGGCGTTGGTGAGCGGCACCACGAGCTGCGGCCCGCAGATCTTGCCGATCTCTTCGTCGATATTGGCGGTCTCGACTTTGTGCGTGGCCGGCTCCGGCAGCAGGTAGCCGATCTCCTTCAGAAACGCGGTGTAGGCGCCGAGGTCGAAGGCCTTGCCCTTGTTGGCGAGGTGCCAGGCGTCGATCTTGTCCTGCAGGGCATTGCGGAGGGCGAGCAGGTCGCGGTTCTTCGGGGCGAGATCGCGCAGGATCGCGCTGAGGCCGGCCCAGAATGCGTCCGGATCGATCCCGGTCTTCGGCGTGGCCTCCTTGGCGATGAAGTCGAACAAAACGGGGGCGATCTTCAGTCCATGGGCGTCGATACGGGTCATGATGAGACGTTTCTCTCGAATAAGGGCGACGTTGCGCGTGTCTTGGGCATGCTGAAATGGCCGCCTCGAAGGCGGCGTGTGCAGTGCATTTAGCGCCAAAGCGGGGGCCACGAAAGGGGGGAGGGGTATCGCAGTTGGTCGGGGGGCAGCGGACAGGCGGGCTGGTTCCGGGCGGAGTGATGCCAAGTAATTTCGCAGGACCGCCTCAGAGTTCGGCCGCGAGCCCACAACCGTGCGGAGCTCTCGGATCGGGCACGCTGCCACCCTCCCCTGGAGGGGGAGGGTCGACTCGCAACGAGCGAAGCGAGATGCGAGGCGGGGGTGGGGTGATCTCTCCACGAGCGCCGGTGCGCGTGGCATCACCCCACCCCGTCGCGCATCGCTGCCGCGACGCGCGCCCTCCAGGGGGAGGGTGACAACGCAAAGCGTGCCGCAAATGGCGTTCCGACGTACACCAAACGGCTGCGGACAACTCAACGAAGGTGATCGCTCGTGGAGGTGATGGCTCATGCGACTTCGTCCTCGCGGCGCGTGATCGCGTCCGAGCTTTGCTGACGTGCCGCCCCTCGATCACGAGAGGCGCGGGGAAGGCCGGGTGCAGGCTGCACCCATGGCCCGCCTGCAGAAAAAAATGCAGGCGGCAGTCACCACAGGTACGAGCCGGACATCCGGCCTCCCCTGCGCGATGGCTCTACGGTTGCTCCGTGGTCTCCCCGGTGCGCCGGGCTTTCTGGTCACCGTTGCCCGCGCGACGCATTGGCGTCATCGCAAGCGTGGCATCAGCATCGGGATGCCAGGACCCCACGGCTTGGCCGTGCGCCTCGGGACTGTCCGTCGACATGATTGCTCACGCCGCAGCCCAAAGCGCCCACCGCATCCCGCACCCGACGTCCGTGACGGTCGCGAACTGTCCCTCGTGTGGGACGGGATGCTCAGAGATAAGCATGAATTCGGAAAAAAGGAAAGAGGAATATTTTTGGGCCGAGGACTGGATAGGGCAAATCAGCTTGGCCGGACGAGGGAAACAGGCTTTTCCATGCGAGAGGTGCGCGTTGAAATCTGTAGCACCTAGTGCTATATAAAACCATGGCTGGCCAATTCAAGCGAGTTTTCAAAACCGCATGGTTCTCGAAGGCGGCACGCAAGGCTCGTATCAGGGACATCGAGCTCTGCGAGGCCGTCGAGGCAGTCATCAAGGGCCAGGCTGACGATCTGGGAGGTGGGGTCTTCAAGAAGCGTCTGAACAAGAACATGCACCGGAGCATCATCCTCGCCAAGAGCGGTCGATACTGGATCTACGAATATCTATTCGCCAAGAAGGATAGAGCGAACATCGACGATGATGAGCTGGAAGACTTCCGAACTCTCGCAAAGAGCTATGCCGCATTGAATAGCGCACAACTCGCGCAACTCCTGGCGGACGAAGACTTGGTGGAGATCTGTCATGACGAAAAAAAATAGGTTCAAGAGCGACCTCTCGGAAGCGCTTCATTCGTCCGCCACGATGCTTCACAAAGTCGGCGCGCTCGACAAGGCGACGATGCGGGACTTCGATTCCCGTCATCTAGCCGTCGCCAGTGAAATGAAGCCTGCTCAGATCAAGCGGCTCCGTGAGGCCAACAATGTCAGTCAGCCGGTGTTCGCCCGATATCTCAATACGAGCGAAAGTACCATCGAGAAATGGGAGACTGGAGCCAAGCGGCCGAGCGGCATGGCGCTCAAGCTGCTGACAATCGTCCAGAAGCACGGGTTGAAGATCCTCGCCTGATGCAGTCAGTACCTCGTGGCGGGCGGCTAAACCAGCGTGAACGGGGCGATATATAGGTCTGGCCTTCGGTATCGCTGTTGCTGATACGGAGCTACACGTGTTCCGCACTTTCCGAGCCTGCCTTGCGAGCCTCCGGCGGCGGAAGCGGCTGTTCAGGGAGTACGACGTCGTTCGTCTTCGGAGGTTGGTGCCAACCATACCTCTTCCGATCGGCGCGCAAGGTACCATCGTGATCGATCATCGTTCCAGGCCGCCGGCATATCTGGTCGAGTTCTTTTCTGACGGAGAGCATGCCGGGCTTTATGACGTCGTGCCTGAGGACATCGAGTTGATGATCCCATACGAAGGATGGTTCGTGAAGGGGAGCCCGCGTGAGCTCTCGCGACACGCGGTGCCTGCTCGAAGTGATTGGCGACTGAAATGATCGGCGCGCGTCGTCTCGCCGGCTCTACGGTCTGTGGAGTTTGCAGCGCAATCTTGCTTACTCAAGCGGGCATCAAATAGAGTATTCTCGCAGCAGACTCGATAAATTGTAGAAATTGACAATGCGCGCCAGAATCTTGAGTGAAATAGAGAGACTTGCGGAGGCTAACGGCGGTCAGGCTCCAGGTGTTCGCGCGTTCGAGAGCGCAACCGGCATTACCGAGGGGACTTGGCGCGGCCTGTATTGGGCTCGTTGGAGTGATGCCCTAGCCGAGGCTGGCTACGCGGCGAACAAGTTTCAAGGTAAGTCTGAGGCCGATCATATTCTGGCGAGCTTCGTGGAAGCGGCCCGATACTATAAGCGGCTGCCGACCATTATGGAAATTCGGATGTTCAGGCGGCAGCGCGAGGACTTCCCGAACGAGAAGACAATCCACTCTTATTTTGGATCAAAAGAGGGATTGATCTCGAACCTCAGGGCATGGTTGGAGGGCAGGTCGGGATACGACGATATCGTCCAGATGCTCGGCCAGAAAGTGGAGGCCGAAACTCCGACCAACTCGAGGGAAGGTCTAGTTTATCTCATAAAATCCGGTACCCACTACAAAATTGGCCGCAGCGATGAATTGGAACGCCGAGTCAAAGAAATTCGTATCGCTCTTCCCGAAGCCGCAACGCTTGTTCACTCGATCCGCACCGATGATCCCGCAGGCATCGAGGCATATTGGCATCGTCGCTTCGTAGACAAGCGAGCGAACGGTGAGTGGTTTAAGCTGACTAACGCGGACGTAGCGGCATTTAAGAAGCGAAGATACCAGTAGCGCATCATCGTCAGGCACTGGATGTCGCCCCGTTCATCCCGGCTACGCGCCGTTGTGAGGCCACCGCCTGAGCCGTGCCGCCTCGACCAGCATTCCGATCGTCAAGGGCTGCCGTAGGTGGCGCAAGCTGAGAAGCCGTAGGACAAACCCGGTCAACGTGAAGCCCTCCGGTCCAAAATGACGGTCGAACGCGAAGTCGGGCAGGTCGACTTCGAACTGCCGTTGAAATGCAAGCAGGAATTCGCGCGCATCCTCGCCGTCCACGCCGAGGTCGCGGGCGACGTCGGTCTCGTCGAAGAGCGGCCTGCGCGTCGTCGTCTGCGCCGCGACGAACTGCAGGACGGATTGACGGAGCAGGTCTGTTGTCTGTTGCATTATCTCGTGCCTGACTCTGCATGCTGCCACGCGCCGACTGCCAAAGTCGCTTTTGCCCTCCTACGCAACAATGGATCTATGCCCACGCCATCCCAATCACGATGGCCGGACCGTCGCTTTCCTTGTTGGATCCCTTGGTCACGGGCCTCCGGACGCTTGTGCCGCGCTCGCGCCGTTGCTGTGGCTACAACGCGCCGAAGGTGACGAGCCGGAGCTTCAACCAATCCGAGGGCGGCACATCGCTGGCTTGTCCGATCGGCCCAGTTGCGATCGACGGCCGTATGCTTCCGTCCTGCTCCCCTCATGCCCTTGACGGCGCCAGGCGGAATTCGACCACGTCCTCGGCCGTGGACAGGTCGCGCGCCATCTGGGCGGTCTCGAACCGGCCGGCGGCCTGCAGCACCAGCTCGAAATGGAATTGCCGCTTCGCCTCGCTGTATTCGTAGCACCAGTCCAGCACGTCGAAGCCATAGGCCCGCATGCATTCGCGCAGTTCGGCCTCGCTCGGCTGCAGACCATGGCGGTAGACGACCGACAGCGACAGCGTGGTTTGATGCGGCAGCCATTGTTCGACCTTGCCGAGCAGGGTCATCGCGGCCAGGGACAATGCCGTGGCGCAAAGCGCGGTGCCGTAGAGGCCGATGCCGATGATGATGCCGATCGCCGACGTCATCCAGATCGAGGCGGCCGTCGACACGCCGCGGATGGTGAAGCCGTCCTTGATGATGACGCCGGCGCCGAGGAAGCCGATGCCGGTCATCAGGCCCTGGATCACGCGCGTCGGATCGGAGACGGTCGGCGACACCGCCATGCCGCCATACCAGCTGCCGGGAAAGCCGTTGATCGCCGTCAGCAAGGTCGATGCGACGCAAACCAGCGCGTAGGTCCGCATGCCGGCCGCGCGTCCGTGATAGGTGCGCTCGTAGCCCAGCAGCAGGCCGACGGCTGCTGCACCCATCAGGTGCAGCAGCAGAATCCCGTTCGTCTCCAGTTCTGCCCTCGACCAATAGGCCGCCAGATGCTCCATCCTGCGCCTCGACAGCGTTGCTGCGCGTGCCGTGAACTGTGCGGATCAAGTGCTAATTTCTGCTTGCAGATCGTACGGCGGCCCCATGGGCAGGCTTGGCGTCCAAGAGCGAACCGGCGCACTCCTCCGTAGGTCTTCGGGGAGAAGGTGACCACGCTTGGCTGCGGCTGTCGCTCTGCTCGCCGATGTCGCGCGTGACGTCACGAGGCCGAATTTGAGCCAGGCTGCGGACGGCACCTCGGGTGAGGCGTGTGTGCGGTCGACGATGTCGATCAAGCCGGGGTCGATGTCCCTCTCGCGCAAGATAGCGCGACCTGCTCGCCAAGAGGTGTGGTCCGGCCGGCGCGATGCTGTCGCTCGATCCCGCCCGCGCCGATTCATTGCCCCCGCACAGTCCCACTTCGGACGTAAAAGCTATCGATAACTACTTGCATCTAGCGGGGGTGGGGGAGGCGCATCATGTCGTTCACTGGGCTGCGGTCGATCGTCCTGTGTCTCGGTCTGCTCGCTCTGCCCGCACTCGCAGCCGACAAGTCGACGGCACCGTACCTTGCGGCGGCTCCGGAAAAGCCGACCTTGCTGCAAATGCTCGCTTCGGCGCTGAAGCCGAAATCCGCGCACCCGGCTGCGCCTGAGCACAGGCCGAGAATCCGCCAGGCTGCGGCGACCAGGAAGCCGAAGGCTTCCTCAACACCTGCTGCGACCGAGGAGCCGGCGGCCCTGCCCACCACGGTCGGTGCGGCCGCGACTCCACCTGCACCCCTCTCCGAGGCAGACCCCGCCGCTAAGGGGCTGGCGCTGTTCAACGACGTGAGCCTGTCGGACGGCGGCAAGGCGTCCTGCGCCACCTGCCACTTCTCGACTGGGCATACCAACAACAAGACCTATGTCGGGCTCGACGTCGTCGCCGACGGCGACCCCAACGGCAGGAATACGCCGACCCTGTGGGGCGTCGGCGAGCGCTCGGTGTTCGGCTGGGCCGGGCAGGCGGCGACGCTGGAGGACAGCATTCGCGGCATCATCGTCAACCGCATGAAGGGGCCGGAGCCGTCGAAGGAGACGCTGGCGGCGCTGGTCGCCTATGTGCGGACGCTGAACTATCCGGCGAACTGGCAGGTCAAGGACGACGGCACGCCGAGGGACGATGCCAGCGCGGCCGTGAAGCGCGGCTATGAGCTCTATGTCGGCGATGGGGGCTGCGGCACCTGCCACGTGCTGCCGAGCTTCGACAAGAAGAGCCGCGACGACATCGGCACCGGCGGCAAGTTCAAGGTGCCGACCCTGCACGCGGTGGCGTCGACGGCGCCGTATTTCCACGACGGCCGCACCGCCTCGCTGCGCGACGCGGTCAAGCTGATGTGGGAGGTCTATGCCAAGAAGATGGATTCGCGGCTGCCGACCGAGGCCGAGCTCGACGATCTCACCGCCTATGTCGGCGCGCTGTAGCGTGGCACTGACAAGAAGCTGGCGTCGCGTCTTCACCGTTATTCCGGGCGATTGGCAATGCGAAGGCGCGAAGCGGCTTCGCATTGACGATCGAACCCGGAATCTCGAGCTTGTTAAGAATGGACGCAAGACAATGTCGAGATTCCGGGTTCAAGGCCTGCGGCCTTGCCCCGGAATGACAGTGCGTATCACGAGCCTGACAGGCAAACGTGAGAGGCTTGACTATCTGCCAACCCTGTCATGGACCGCGCGTGCGCGCGGTCCATGATCATGCAGTGACGACGCAATCAGATGTTGGCGCCGAGATCGGCGATGTCGTCGAACAGCACGCCCGTTTTCGACAGCAGCGATTCGAGTTCGTCGGTGGCGTCGGCGATGCCGCGCGTCGCGGTGTCGATGACGAGCTCCGCATCCAGCGGCGGCTCGTAGTCGGTGCCGATGCCGGTGAAGTTCTGCAGATTGCCGGCGCGGGCCTTGGCGTAGTGGCCCTTGGGGTCGCGACTCTCGCAGATCTCGGCGGCTGTGGCGACATAGACCTCGCGGAACAGGTCGCCGGCGACGCGACGGGCGGCCGCGCGGTCCTCGCGCGCGGGCGACACCGCCGCGACGATCGCGATGTGGCCGTTGCGGGCGAGATGGGTCGCGACCTCGGCGAGGCGGCGGATGTTCTCGGCGCGGTCCTCCGGCGTGAAGCCGAGATCCTTGTTGAGGCCGGCGCGGACGGTGTCGCCGTCGAGCAGCACCGGGGCGCCGCCGCGGCCGAACAGCCGCCGCTCCAGCGCACGCGCCAGCGTCGACTTGCCGGCGCCGGGCAGGCCGGTCATCCAGACCACCGCGCCCTTGTGGCGGTAGCGGTCGGCGCGCTCCTGCGGCTGCAGCGCCGATTCCACCGGCATGATGTCGACCGGCGCGGCGCGCTTGCCGGCGTCGACCGTGAGCACCAGACCGCCGCCTGCAATGCGGCCCTGGACCTCGATGACGAGGCGGCCGGTGCGGGCGTTCTCGGCGTAGGGATCGATGGCGACCGGCTGTGTCAGTGCGATCTCGATCTCGCCGACATGGTTGCGCGCGATCGCGGCATTCTGCTCGTTGGACAGCGAGCCCGGATCGACCGCCTTCTCGATCGCGACCACGCTGCCGCGCGCCTCGCGGGTGCCGAGCCGCACCAGGATGCTGTCCCCCTTGGCGAGCGGCTGGTCGTGCAGCCAGAAGATGCGCGCGTGCAGGCGTCGAGCCGCCTGCGGCTCGCGGCCGACATGGGCGATGACGTCGCCGCGCTCGATGAACAGCTCGCGGTCGAGCGTGATGCCGACCGAGCGGCCGGCGCCCTGCGGCGTCGTGACGGGCGTCTGCGGCCAGCCCTCGACGGACTTGATCTTGGCGATCTTGCCGGCCGGCATGATCACGATCTCGTCGCCGGTCTTCAGCTCGCCCGCCTCGATGCGGCCGGCGACGATGCGGCGGTCGTCGAATTTGTAGATCGCCTGCACCGGCAGGCGCAGCGGCAGGCTCGACAGCGGTCGTGCCGGCTCCAGACCGTCCAGCGCCTCAACCACGGTCGGGCCCTTGTACCAGCCGATCCGCGAGGTGTGCTGGGCGACGCCGTCGCCGTCGCGGGCGGAGATCGGGATCACGGCCACCGGCTTGACGCCGAGACCCTCGAGATGCGTCGAGATCTCGGCCTTGATCTCGTCGAAGCGGGACTGGCCGAAATCGACCCGGTCCATCTTGTTGACGACGACCGCGACCTGCTTCACGCCGAGCAGATGTAGCAGATAGCCGTGGCGCCGGGTCTGGTCGCGCACGCCTTCGAGCGCGTCGATGATCAGCACCGCGCCGTCGGCCTGCGAGGCGCCGGTGATCATGTTGCGCAGGAATTCGGCATGGCCGGGCGCGTCGATCAGCACGACCTCGCGCGCATTGGTGCGGAAGCGGATCTGCGTGGTGTCGATGGTGATGCCCTGGTCGCGCTCGGTCTGCAGCGCATCGAGCAGGAACGACCATTCGAACGGCATGCCGCGCCGGGCCGAGACCGCCTGCAGCATTTCGAGCTTGCCCTCGGGCAGGCTGCCGGTCTCATGCAGCAGGCGGCCGACCAGGGTCGACTTGCCGTGGTCGACATGGCCGACGATCACGATGCGGACCTGCGGACGGGTGGTGCCGTTCGGCGTGGCGGGGGCGGCTGACGGGACTCGCATGTTCATCGCCTCGTCCCCGCTCACAGATAGCCGGCGACGCGAAGCCGCTCGAAGGCGTCCTCGGTCTCGTGGTCGAGCGCGCGGCCGGCGCGCTCCGGCACCTTGGTGCTTTCGAGCTCGGCGAGAATCTCGGGGATGTTGGAGGCGTTGGACGCCACCGGGAAGGTGATGTCCTGATCGCCGAGCGAGCGGTAGCGCTTGCCGTTCCTGGACAGATAGAGCGGAATGATCGGGATGTTCTCGCGCGCGGTGTAGGCCCAGATGTCGGCCTCGGTCCAATGCAGGATCGGATGGATGCGCAAGTGAGCGCCCTGCGGCGGCGAGGCGTTGAAATGATCCCAGAACTCAGGTGGCTGATCGCGCACGTCCCAATGGCCTTCGGCGCCGCGCGGCGAGAACACGCGCTCCTTGGCGCGCGTCGCTTCCTCGTCGCGGCGGATGCCGGCGATCAGGCCGTCGAAGCCGTGCTTGGCGAGCGCCATCTTCAGGCCTTCGGTCTTGCGCGCAGCCGAGCGGGCCGCGGGGGGCAGGGTCGGATCCACCGCGTCGATCGGCGGGCACGGCTCGACCTTGAGATCGAGGCCCCATTCCTTCGCGTAGGTGTCGCGGAAGGCGTACATCTCCGGAAACTTCTTGGCCGTGTCGACATGCATGGCCGGAAACGGCACACGGCCGAAGAACGCCTTGCGCGCCAGCCAGATCATGACGTTGGAATCTTTTCCGAGCGACCAGAGCAGCGCGAGCTTCTTCAGCCGTGCAAAGGCCTCGCGGAGAATGTAAATGCTCTGCGCCTCGAGCTGATCGAGATGATCCATGGTCGGCGCGGCGCTGAGGACGCGCGGCATGGAAGATGCTTGCTCGATCTCGGAGGAGGGCAACCGATCTCTGGAAACGTCGTTGGTAAGAATGTGCATGCTATCAGCCATCGCCTGCTTGGGAGAAAATTCTATGGCGAAGCCAAGGAATAATTTTCTCTTTACGTGTGCGGCGTGACACTTATATAGAAAATAATTCCAGTCAACCCCGAAGAGTCGAAACCGAAGAGCGCGATGCAATATCTGCCGGTGTTTCTCGATCTGAAGACCGGCCCCGTGCTGCTGATTGGCGCGGGCGAGCTCGTGCGCGCCAAGCTTCGCGTGTTGCTGTCCGCGGGCGCGCGCATCCGCTGGTTCGCCACCGACGGCGACTTCGATCTCGCGGGTCTGCGCGATGAGCACGGCCAGATCGAGCGCGCCGAAGGCGACCCGCTGAGCGCCGATCTCACTGGCGTCATCGCCGTGCTGTGCGCGGGCGCCGGCGACATCGGCGTTGCGATGTCGGCGCGGGCACGCAGCGTTGGTCTGCCCGTCAACGTGATGGACGATCTCGCGCATTCCAGCTTCATCTTTCCGGCGATCGTCGATCGCGGCGACGTCGTGGTGGCGATCGGCACCGGCGGCTCCTCGCCCGTGGTGGCACGCCGCGTGCGCGAGCGCATCGAGGCGCTGCTGCCGGCGCGGATCGGCGAGCTCGCGAGCTTCATCGGCGACTTCCGCAGGACCATCAATCCGCTGATCACCGAGATGCCGCTGCGCCGCCGCTTCTGGGAGCGCATCGTCGACGGCCCGATCGGCGCGCTGGTGCTGGCGGGGCGCAAGCACGAGGCCGCGGCGGCGCTGCATGGCATCGCCGATCCGACCGCGTTCGCGGGCGCGGATCATGCGGGCCGCAGCGAAGGCCATGTGACCCTGGTCGGTGCGGGCCCCGGTGATCCGGACCTGCTGACGATCAAGGCGCTGCGCGCGCTGCAGGATGCCGACGTCGTGTTCTATGACGAGCTGGTCACGCCCGAGATTCTCGACCGCATTCGCCGCGACGCTTCGCGCGTGCCGGTCGGCCGCCGCGTCGGCAAGCCCGGCATCGGCCAGGATGCCGTCAACAGGCTGCTGATCGAGGCGGCGCGCGACGGCAAGCGCGCGGTGCGTCTCAAGGGTGGCGATGCCTACGTGTTCGGCCGCGGCGGCGAGGAGGTCGACGCGCTGCGCAACGCCGGCGTGTCCTACACGATCGTGCCCGGCATCACCGCCGGCCTCGGTGCCGCCGCGCAGTTCGAGGTGCCGCTGACCTTCCGCAGCAAGGCGCTGCGCATCACCTTCCTCACCGCGCACAAGGAGCGCGATGCCGAGGCGGTGGACTGGTCGGCGCTGACGGACATCAAGATGACGGTCGTGGTCTACATGGGCATGACGGCCGCGCCTGCCGTGCGCACCGGGCTCCTCGCCGCCGGCCGCTCGCCGCAGACGCCGGTCGGTGTGTTCGCCAAGGTCACGCGCCCCGACGCGCAGGCCGTGGTCGGCACCTTGGATCAACTGCCTGACCTCGTGGCCAAGATCGATGGCGGTCCGGCCATTCTCATCATCGGTGATGTCGTGGCGCATTCGGCGCCGTGGCGTCAGCAGAACCTCAGTGGCGTGATCGCAAAACTCCTGGAACCCGTCTGAATGACCTCTCCGCTGCAACAGAAGATCAAGATCACCGGTCCCTCGATCATCACCGCGAACCGGACCTGGGACGGCGCGGTGATCTACCGCACCGGCACCAAGAGCTGGTCGGATGAGCTGAGCGATGCTGCGATCGTGCGCACCGCCGACGAGGCACGTACGCTGTTGTCGGAGGCGGTGGCCGACGATCTCGGCGCGATCGGTCCCTATATCGCGCCGGTCGAGGTTGGCACCGACGGTGCGGTCAAGCCCGGCAATATGCGCGAACACATCCGGCTGACGGGCGCCACCATCGCGCTCCCGGCTCAAGCCTGAAGGCTCTCTCATGTACGCTTATGACGAAATCGATCGGACCCTGGTCAACGAGCGCGTCGCCGAATTCCGCGACCAGGTGAAGCGGCGCCTGTCGGGCGAGCTCTCCGAAGACGAGTTCAAGATGCTGCGGCTGCAGAACGGCGTCTATCTGCAGCTCCACGCCTACATGTACCGCATCGCCATTCCCTACGGCACGCTGTCGTCGAACCAGTTGCGCCGGCTGGCCCATGTCGCGCGCCGCTATGACCGCGGCTACGGCCACTTCACGACGCGGCAGAACATCCAGTTCAACTGGATCAAGCTCGCCGAGCTGCCCGACGCGATGGCCGACCTTGCGGAAGTGGGCATCCAGTCGATGCAGACCTCCGGCAACAACATGCGCAACGTCACCTCCGACCAGTGGGCCGGCGTGGCGCCGGGCGAGATCGAGGATCCGCGCATCTGGGCCGAGCTCTTGCGCCAGTTCACGACCCTGCATCCGGAATTCTCGTTCCTGCCGCGCAAGTTCAAGATCGCGATCACGGCGTCCGAGCATGACCGCGCTGCGATCAAGATCCATGACATTGGCCTGCGTCTGCTCAAGAACGCGCAGGGCGAGACCGGCTTCGAGGTGCTGGTCGGCGGCGGCCTGGGCCGCTCGCCGTTCATCGCCAAGACCATCAAGCCGTTCGTCCATGGCCACGACATCCTCAGCTATGTCGAGGCCATCCTGCGCGTCTACAACCAGTACGGCCGCCGCGACAACATCTACAAGGCGCGCATCAAGATCCTGGTGCACGAGCTCGGTATCGAGAAGTTCGCGTCCGAGGTCGAGGAGGAGTGGCAGCAGATCCGCGACGGCGTGCTCAAGCTCGATCAGGGGATCATCGAGGACATCCGCTCGCGCTTCTTCTATCCGGCCTACGAGACGCTGCCGCACATGCCGGAGGAGCTGAAGCAGGCCGCGCACGATCAGAAGTTCGAGGCCTGGCGCAAGAACGCGGTCTTCCCGCACAAGGCGCAGGGCTATGCGATCGTGGTCGTGTCGCTGAAGCCGGTCGGCAAGCCGCCGGGCGATGCGACCGCCGACCAGATGGATGCGCTTGCCGAGATCGCCGACAAATATTCGTCCAGCGAGATCCGCGTCGGTCATGAGCAGAACCTTGCGTTGCCGCATGTGCGCAAGCGTGATCTGCCGGCGGTGTGGAAGGCGCTCGAGGCGATCGGCCTCGCCATCCCCAACGTCAATCTCGTTTCCGACATCATCGCGTGCCCGGGGCTCGACTACTGCTCGCTGGCGAACGCGCGCTCGATCCCGATCGCGCAGGAGATCACGCGCCGCTTCGCCAATCACGACACGGCGAACCTGATCGGCCGGCTGCACATCAACATCTCCGGCTGCATCAATGCCTGCGGCCACCACCATGTCGGCCACATCGGCATCCTCGGCGTCGAGAAGAACAACGAGGAATTCTATCAGATCACGATCGGCGGCCGCGCCGATGAGGGCGCCGTGCTCGGCACCCTGATCGGACCCGCGGTGCCCTATACCGAGGTCGCCGACGTCGTCGAGGACATCGTCGAGGCCTATCTTGCGCTGCGCGCGAGCCCTGAGGAGCTGTTCGTCGATACGGTGAAGCGGCTCGGGGTCGAACCATTCAGGGAGCGGGTTTATGCCACTCGTTAAGGGCGGACACATCATCGCGGACGCGTTCGTCCGCCTCACCGACGATGCCGAGCTGCCGGCGCAGGGGGCCGTCCTGGTCTCGGAGACGCGTTTTCTCGCCGGCCCCGACGCGCTGGTCAGCCGGACCGGTGGCAAGCTCGGCGTGATCTGGCCGAACAATCGCGACGTCGACGATCTCGTGCCGTATCTCGACCGGCTCGCGCTGGTCGCGCTGGTGTTTCCGAGCTTCCGCGACGGCCGCGCCTATACCCAAGCGCGCCTGCTGCGCGAGCGCTATGGCTATCGCGGCGAACTGCGCGCGACGGGGCAGGTGCTGCGCGACCAGTTCGTGTTCATGCTGCGCGCCGGCTTCGATGCCTTCGAGGTCAAGAAGCAGACGGATGCCGAGGCCTTCACCGAGACCGTGAAACGCTATTCGGTGTTCTACCAGCCGACGGGCGACGGCCGTATCTCGGCGCTGCATCAGCGCCTGCAACTGCGCCATTCGGAGAGTGCCGGGCTGTGAGCACGCTGGCTGCATCGCCTTCGGTTGCGGAGATCCCGGTCGCGGCGCTCGACGCCGCGCTGCGCACGGCCGCGCCGCGCGAGGTCATTGCCGCTGCTCTCGAGGCGATCGGTCACGAGCGGCTGGCGGTGGTGTCGTCGTTTGGAACGGAGTCGGCGGCGCTGCTGAAGGTGACGGCCGACGTTGATCCGGCGATCCCGGTGATCTTCCTCGACACCGGGCACATGTTCGCGGAGACGCTGGCCTATCGCGACCAGCTCATCGAGATTCTCGGCCTGCGGGACGTACGCTCGATCAAGCCCGACGCCGCGGCGCTGGCGCGCGAGGATGCCGACAACGAGTTGTGGTTCTCCGATCCCGACGCCTGCTGCCGCATCCGCAAAGTCGAGCCGCTGGCACGCGCGCTGGCGCCGTTCGCGGCCTGGATCAATGGCCGCAAGCGTTTCCAGGGCGGACTACGTGCGGCCATCCCGGTCGTCGAGCAGGACGGCGCGCGTGTGAAGTTCAATCCGTTTGCGAACGTGACGCGAGAGGACATCGCCGAAATCTACCGCTCGGCCAACCTGCCGCAGCATCCGCTGGTCGCCTCCGGCTTCCGCTCGATCGGCTGCATGCCCTGCACCAGCCGCTCGGATTCAGCCGAGGACGAGCGCGCCGGCCGCTGGCGCGGCCGCGACAAGACGGAGTGCGGCATCCACACGGTGGCGACGTCGTCGGTGTAGGCTGCATGCGGCCATGAACATCGTGTTCGTGGAGAGGGACAGCGCGGATATCGAACGACGTCCTTGGCCTCGCGGACTGCTTCACCCCTCATCCTGAGGAGCCCGCCCCGAGGCGGGTGTCTCGAAGGATGAGGCCCGGACCACCTCCGCCGACGGCACTCCAGCCGTGCGTCTTCAACACCGCCACACGCTCCCACTCAGGGGGTGCATTCCGTGGTGAGAACAAGCGATGAACAAAGTCAAGCGCGATCGGGTGTCATGCGAGTTGGATCACGCCCATTCGCTGTGCTTCGCGCCCTCACGACGACAATGTGTCGCGGCGAAGAACAGCCATCCCATTGCGCCCCGCTTCGTAGCACAATGCCCATGTCCGGCCGGAAACAAGAGAATCCGGTTTCGTTGACTCTGAACCGCACATCCGGCGATCTGCAGTGCGCGCCTGCAGCATTGCGGGCTTTGGTCAAGGGAATGGAGAGCTTGGATGATGCGGCGTGTTCTGGCTGTTGTCGCGGGCCTGGCATGGGCGGGGTCGGCCGTTGCTGCCGACGTAAACCTGCTCAACGTGTCCTACGACCCGACCCGCGAACTCTATGTCGAGTTCAACAAGGCGTTTTCAGCCGCCTACCAGAAGGAGACCGGCAAGAGCGTCGAGGTCAAGCAGTCCCATGGCGGCTCCGGTGCGCAGGCCCGCAGCGTGATCGACGGGCTGCAGGCCGATGTCGTGACGCTGGCGCTCGCCTATGACATCGACGCGATCGCGGGCAAGGGTCTGCTCGACAAGGAGTGGCAGAAGCGGCTGCCGCAGAATGCCTCGCCCTATACGTCGACCATTGTCTTCCTGGTCCGGAAGGGCAATCCCAAGGGCATCAAGGATTGGGACGATCTGCTCAAGAAGGGCGTCGAGGTGATCACGCCCAATCCGAAGACGTCCGGCGGCGCGCGCTGGAACTATCTCGCCGCCTGGGGCTATGCGCTGAAGAAGTTCGGCTCGGTCGACAAGGCCAAGCAGTTCGTCGGCGACCTCTACCAGCACGTCCCTGTGCTCGACACCGGCGCCCGCGGCGCCACCGTGACCTTCGTGGAGCGCGGTGTCGGCGACGTCCTGCTCGCCTGGGAGAACGAGGCCTATCTGGCGCTGCGCGAGTTTGGCAAGGACAAGTTCGAGATCGTCGCCCCGCAGCTGTCGATCCTGGCCGAACCACCAGTTGCGGTGGTCGATTCGGTGGCCGATAGGAAGGGCACGCGGAGTGTGGCTGAATCCTACCTGAAATACTGGTATACAAAGGAAGGTCAGGAAATTGCCGCACGCAACTCCTACCGTCCGCGGGATCCCGAGGTCGCCAAGAAGTACGAGGCGGCCTTCGCCAAGGTCGAGCTGTTCACCATCGATGAGGTGTTCGGCGGCTGGACCAAGGCCCAGAAGGAGCATTTTGCGGAAGGCGGTATCTTCGATCAAATCTACAAGAATTGATCGAATCGGAAGGAACGAGTTGGTGGCAGCCGGTCTGATACGGCTTCGAGACAGTAAGGCAACAAGCTGGCGTTGCGGCGATCTGCGACATTGCGCATGAGACGCTGTCCCCGGTCTCGATTTGCCGAGACGAGGCTGGGGGCGGCGGGCGGACACCACAATCGATTCAAGCCCATCGACACCGATCATCAACGGACCAGGCCTTTTTTTGAACGTACTTGCACCACGTCGCAGCACCTTGCCGGGCTTTGGTCTCACCATGGGACTGACGCTGACCTGGCTGTCTCTGATCGTCCTGATTCCGCTTGCGGGGCTGTTCGTCCGCTCGACCGATCTCAGCCTCGACCAGTTCTGGGACATCGTCACCAGCCGGCGCACGTTGAGCGCACTCAAGATCTCGTTCGGCCTCGCCTTCGCCGCAGCCTGCGTGAATCTCGTGATGGGCACCATCGTCGTGTGGGCGCTGGTGCGCTACCGCTTTCCGGGGCGCCGACTGTTCGACGCGATCGTCGACGTTCCGTTCGCGCTGCCGACGGCAGTGGCCGGCGTGGCACTGACTGCGCTGTTCACCCAGAAGGGCTGGCTCGGCGCGCCGCTCGCCGCGATGGGGATCAAGGTGGCGTTCACGCCGCTCGGCATCTTCGTCGCGATGATCTTCATCGGCATCCCCTTCGTCGTCCGCACGGTGCAGCCGGTGCTGATCGATCTCGATCCGGAGATCGAGGAGGCGGCGGCGAGCCTCGGCGCCGGGCGCTGGCAGATCGTGACCCGCGTGATCCTGCCGAGCCTGACGCCGGCGCTGCTCACAGGCTTCGCACTCGCCTTTGCGCGCGCGGTCGGCGAGTACGGATCGGTGATCTTCATTGCCGGCAATCTGCCGAACGTCTCCGAGATCGCGCCGCTGCTGATCGTGATCCGGCTGTCCGAATTCCGCTACGCCGATGCCACCGCGATCGCGGTGGTCATGCTCGTCGTGGCGTTCCTGATCATCTTTGCCGTGAACCGGTTGCAGCGCTGGGCGCAGAGCCGGGCGCCCTTGAACTAGGACCCGACATGAGCGTGGAGATGACCCTGCAGGCGCCGTCCGTGGCATCGTCCGCGACCAGCCCGCGCCTGGCGCAGGCCGGCCGCCCCGATCCGCGCACCGAGCCGCGCCTGGTCCGCATCGTCATCACGACGCTGGCATTGGCGTTCCTGTCGGTGTTCGTGGTGCTGCCGCTGATCGTCGTGTTCGTGGAAGCGTTCGGCAAGGGCATCGCTGCCTATTTTACCGCGCTTGCCGACGCCGAGGCGTGGGACGCGATCCGCCTGACGCTGCTGGTGGCGCTGGTCTCGGTCGGCACCAATCTCGTGTTCGGCCTGTGCGCCGCCTGGTCGATCGCCAAGTTCGACTTTCCGGGCAAGACGTTCCTGATCACCCTGATCGATCTGCCGTTCTCGGTGAGCCCGGTGATATCGGGCCTCGTGTTCGTGCTGCTGTTCGGCGCGCAGGGGTTCTTCGGTCCGTGGATGCAGAGCCATGGCCTGCAGATCCTGTTCGCCTTTCCCGGCATCGCGCTGGCCACCGTGTTCGTGACCTTCCCGTTCGTTGCGCGCGCGCTGATCCCGCTGATGCAGGAGCAGGGCACGCAGGAGGAGGAGGCGGCGATTTCGCTCGGCGCGTCCGGCCTGCAGACGTTCTTCCGCGTCACCTTGCCGAACATCAAATGGGGCGTGCTGTATGGCGTGCTGCTCTGCAACGCGCGCGCGATGGGCGAGTTCGGCGCCGTCTCGGTGGTGTCCGGCCATATCCGCGGCGAGACCAATACGATGCCGCTGCTGGTCGAGATCCTCTACAACGAATACCAGATGGTCGCCTCGTTCGCGATCGCCTCGCTATTGGCGATGCTCGCGCTGATCACGCTGGTCGTCAAAACCGTCCTCGAACGGCAACTCGATGAGGGAGGTCAGCATGACCATTGAAGTCAGGGGTGTCGTCAAGACGTTCGGCACGTTCAAGGCGCTCGACGGCGTCGATCTCAAGGTCGCCGACGGCGAATTGCTGGCGCTGCTGGGCCCGTCCGGGTCGGGCAAGACGACCTTGCTGCGGATCATCGCCGGGCTGGATTGGCCTGATGCCGGCGAGATCCTGTTCGACGGCGAGAGCGCACTCGATCGCGGCGCGCGCGAGCGCCATGTCGGCTTCGTGTTTCAGCACTACGCGCTGTTCCGGCACATGAACGTGTTCGAGAACGTCGCCTTCGGCCTGCGCGTGCAGCCGCGCCGCGTCCGCAAGAGCGAGGCGGAGATCCGCGCGCGCGTGAAGGAGCTGCTGGATCTCGTCCAGCTCGACTGGCTCGCCGATCGCTATCCGAGCCAGCTCTCCGGCGGCCAGCGCCAGCGCATCGCGCTGGCGCGTGCGCTCGCCATCGAGCCGCGCATCCTCTTGCTCGACGAGCCGTTCGGCGCGCTCGACGCCAAGGTGCGCAAGGAGCTGCGGCAATGGCTGCGCACCTTGCATCACTCCATCAACGTCACCTCGATCTTCGTCACCCACGACCAGGAGGAGGCGCTCGAGGTCGCGCACCGCGTGGTGGTGATGGACAAGGGCCGGATCGAGCAGGTCGGCTCGCCGAGCGACGTCTACGACGCGCCGGCGACGGCGTTCGTCCACGGCTTCATCGGCGAGTCGATCATGCTGCCGGTCGAGATCACCGGCGGCGCGGTGCACCTCAAGGGACGCCCGCTCGATCTCGCGGCCGAAGGCGCGGCGGCCGGGGCCTCCACCTTGTTCGTGCGCCGCCACGACATGGTGATCGGTCCGGCCGGCAGCGGAACGCTGGACGGCGACATCACTCATGTCCGCAGCTTCGGCCCGGTGCAGCGCGCCGAAATCGCGCTGGCGGAGGGCGTCGCGACGATCGAGATCGACGCCCCGCGTGACCGCGAGCTCAGGATCGGCGAGCGGGTCGGACTGAAGCCGCGGCATTATCGGATCTTTGCGGGGTGAGGGCGCGTGGCCGCGTGGGCCGCGGCCAGCTCGATCCGGCGATGTATGCCGTGAGCTCCGAGCACTTGCAGCTCTGAGCCGTAGGCCTCAACCAAAAAAAACAGTGTCGTCCCGGACAAGCCCGACAACGCGTAGCGTTGGCGGGCGCCGATCCGGGACCCATACGCCGTGACGTCCGTTGTTGAGCCCGCTCGACCGGCATCGCGTCTCGCCACGACCGCCGCGGCGTCTGGGTGCCGGTGCGACACTAAAATTGTGGCGCCGTCCTTGGCTTGATCGCACGGAGGGTCCGCGCCGCCACGGCGCTTGACCGCGTGGACGTTATGGTTGACGAACCGTTGCCGGCCGGATTGGCCGCAATTGTACCGATGGAACTTACCTCCGATTCACCTTTCAGCCACGGTTGATGTGCAACAACCCGCCTCTCTCGTCGGCATAGGGACTGGTTCATTGAAGCATCTGGCACTCGCTCTCTCCGTTGCATTCCTGCTCGCCGGCTGCGCGGCCGAGACGCCGGTGGTGCAGGCGCCGACCATGTATGCCGACATGGCGGTCGCGGGCGCGAAGCTCGATGCTGTCGCTGCCGCGACGATGATCTCGCAATACCGCCAGAACAACGGGCTCGGCATGGTCGAGGTCGATCCCGAGCTGATGCGGCTCGCGGAATCGCAGTCGCACGCCATGGCCGACAAGAACAAGCTGGATCATGACGTGCGCGCCCCGCTGGCGAAGCGCTTGACCGGCGCGGGATACGATGCGGCGGTCGCGGTCGAGAACGTCTCGGCGGGCTACCACACGCTGGCGGAGGCCTTCTCGGGCTGGCGCGACTCGCCGCCGCATCGCGCCAACATGCTGAAAAATGGTGTCACAAAAATAGGCATCGCAGCGAGCTATGCTCCGAATACCAAGTACAAAGTGTTCTGGACCATGATCCTGGCCGCGCCGGACGGCAAGAAGCCCTCCTGACAGGCAGGGCTGCCGCCGCCCTGCGCAGGCCGCGCGCGCGGCGCTCGCGCGAGTCAGGGCCGACGTAGCCCTTGGGGTGGATTGACGTCACCGCGAAGTGACGCCACGTTGGCGCCTTGCTTTGCTAATGACCGCAGTAATGACGCAACATCCGTTTCCCCCGCTGCCTGCAACCCCCAGCGAATCGCAACGTGTCCTCGTCCTGCAGGGCGGCGGCGCGCTCGGCTCCTATCAGGCCGGCGCCTATCAGGCGCTGTGTCATTTCGATTTCGAGCCGGAATGGGTCGCCGGTATCTCGATCGGCGCCATCAACGCCGCGATCATCGCCGGCAACGACCGGGACAAACGCATCGGCCGTCTCAAGGAATTCTGGGAGATGGTGTCGTCGCCGGTGCCGTGGAAGCCGCTGCTCAATGGCGATCATCACCGCTCGGCCTTCAATGAGGTCAGTGCCGGGCTGATCGCTGCCTTCGGCGTGCCCGGCTTCTTCACGCCGCGCTTTCCGCCGGCGCCGCTGTGGCCGTCCGGCACGCCGCAATCGGTCAGCTATTACGACACCGCGCCGCTCAAGCGGACCCTGGAGCGACTCGTCGATTTCGACCGCATCAACGATCTGAAGACACGCCTCTCCGTCGGCGCCGTCGGCGTCACCACCGGCAATTTCACCTATTTCGACAATGTCGAATTCAAGAAGCAGGGCAAGCGGATCGGACCCGAGCACATCATGGCGTCTGGCGCGCTGCCGCCCGGCTTCCCGCCGGTCGAGATCGACGGCGAGCATTATTGGGACGGCGGCATCGCCTCCAATACGCCGCTGGACTACGTGCTCGACACCGAGACCGATCGTGATCTCCTGATCTTCCAGGTCGATCTGTTCTCCGCACGTGGCGATCTGCCGAGGACGCTGCTGGAGGCCGCCGAGCGCGAGAAGGACATCCGCTATTCCAGCCGGACGCGGATGAACACGGACAAGAACCGCATGATCCACAACACGCGCAAAGCGCTGCGCGAGCTCTATGCCAGGCTGCCGGACGAGCTGCGCAACGATCCGTCGCTCGAGATCCTGTGCAAGGCAGCACAGGAGAACACCGTCACGGTGGTGCACCTGATCTACCGCAGCAAGAGCTACGAGAGCTCGTCGAAGGACTACGACTTCTCCCATGTTGCGATGGTCGAGCATTGGGAGGCGGGCGTTCGCGACGTCCACCAGTCGATGCATCATAAGGACTGGCTGGAGCGGCCGCAGTCCGGCGAGACCATGGTCACCTACGATCTCACGCAGGACGGCAGTCTCGCTGCCGCCAAGAAGGAGTGAAGCAATGACGACGAACCTCAAGGGCAAGACCGCGGTCGTGACCGGCTCCACCAGCGGCATCGGGCTCGCTTATGCCCGCGCCTTCGCGTCGGCCGGCGCCAACATCGTCCTCAACGGCTTCGGCGCCCCCGCCGACATCGAGAAGGAGCGCGCGGCGATCGAGAGCGACTACAAGGTCAAGGCCGTGCACTCGCCGGCCGACATGAGCAAGCCGGCCGAGATCGCCGGCATGATCGCGCTCGGTGAGACCACGTTCGGCTCGGTCGACATCCTCGTCAACAATGCCGGCATCCAGTTCGTCTCGCCGGTCGAGGACTTTCCGCCGGAGAAGTGGGAGCAGATCATCGCGATCAATCTGTCGTCCGCGTTCTACGGCATCCGTGCCGCGGTGCCCGGCATGAAGAAGCGCGGCTGGGGCCGCATCATCAACACCGCCTCGGCACACTCGCTGGTCGCATCTCCGTTCAAGTCGGCCTATGTCTCGGCCAAGCACGGCATCGCCGGCCTCACCAAGACCGTGGCGCTCGAGCTCGCGACCTTCAAGATCACCTGCAACTGCATCTCGCCGGGCTATGTCTGGACGCCGCTGGTGGAGAAGCAGATTCCGGACACCATGAAGGCGCGCAACCTCACCAAGGAGCAGGTCATCAACGATGTGCTGCTGGCGGCGCAGCCGACCAAGGAGTTCGTGACCTCCGAGCAGGTCGCGGCGCTGGCGCTGTTCCTGTGCGGCGACGATGCGGCGCAGATCACCGGCACCAACCTGTCGATCGACGGCGGTTGGACTGCGGCGTAACGATCGCAGAGAGCGCTGAACGAGGCACCAGTTTCGCGCCGAGGCGGGTTTCGCTTCGGCGCGGTCCATTCTACAAGCGTGCGTTTCCACGACCAGCGCACGGACCCCTGACCTTGCTGACCACGATCATCGGCCTCGGCGCCGCCATCTGCACCACGAGCTCGTTCCTGCCCCAGGTCATCAAGGCCTGGCGGTCGCGCTCGACCCATGACATCTCGATGGGCATGTTCGTGCTGCAGACCACCGGCAACTCGATGTGGCTGCTCTACGGCGCGCTGATCAGCGACTTGCCGCTGGTCGTCGCCAACGCGATCACGCTGGGCTTGGTGGCCGCGATCCTCGGCCTGAAGCTGCGCTACGGCTAGGATGCAGACGATGGCCTTCGATCCGGTCCGCTTGAGCAAGTTCCTCAGTCTCGTGCTGCGCCACCAGCCAGATGCAATCGGCTTGGTGCTGGATGCGCAGGGCTGGGCGATCATCGATGATCTGATCGCGCGCGCGGCGGCGGCGGGGACCGTCCTCAGCCGGGCCGATCTGGAGCAGGTGGTTGCGACCAGCGACAAGAAGCGCTTCACGGTCTCGCAGGACGGGCAGCGCATTCGGGCGGCGCAGGGACATTCGGTGGCGGTGGAGCTTGGCTTGACCCCGCGCGAGCCGCCCGCCGTGCTGTATCACGGAACGGCGACGCGCTTCGTCGAAGCGATCATGGCAGAAGGCTTGAGGCCGCAGTCACGCCAGCAGGTGCATCTGTCTTTGGATGAGGCGACGGCCGTCAATGTCGGGCGCCGGCACGGCGATCCCATCGTGCTGCGCGTCGATGCCGCAGCGATGCATCGGGATCGCTTGAAGTTCTTCGTTGCGGACAACGGCGTCTGGCTGACCGACCACGTGCCTCCGGAGTACCTGAGCGTCGACCCCGCGCCGTAACCCGCGCGCGCGTCGCAGAACGTCGCGATATCAGCTGCGGCGCGCGAACACGCTCGCGGTGGTGGACGCGACGCTCTGTCCCGGCGGCAGCACGACCACAGTCGATCCGAGTTGGACGTGATTGTAGAGGTCGGCGACGTCGGTGTTGGTCATGCGGATGCAGCCGGATGAGATCGCCTGGCCGATATATTCGGGCTGGTTGGTGCCGTGGATGCGGTACAGGGTGTCCTTGTTGCCCTCGTAGAGATAGATCGCGCGGGCGCCGAGCGGATTGGCCGGGCCGCCGGCGACGCGCTTCGGATACGGCCCGAGGCGCGCCTGGATGTCGGCGGTGGGAACCCAGTCCGGCCATTCCGCGAGCTTGCCGACCGTGGCGACGCCGGAGAAGGCCATCGCCTCCTCGCCGACGGCGACGCCGTAGCGGATCGCCTTGCGGTCGGGCAGCACGTAGTACAGGAAGCGCGCGTCGGTATCGACGACGATCGTGCCCGGCTGTTCCTGCCGGGTGTATTCGACGATGTGGCGCTGGAACTGTTGCGGGATCTGCGCCTCGGCGTAGGGCGCACGCGACAGCAATTGACGGTCGCGCGGCGTCAACGCCGCATCCGACGTCGGCGACAGCGTCGCTTCCATGCAGCCGGCCAGCATCAAGGTTCCGGCCAGCGAGAGTGCGACCCCCAGTCTCGACATCTCATTCTCCCCCAGCGCGCATTCAAATCATGTGCCCGGAGGATCGCGCCAATATCAAGGCGTTGCACCCAACACTTGCGTGATCGCCGCGCGAGACGAGGTGGGGCGGCACCGCGCCCGCAGTTCCGCCAGGGCGAGGCCAAGATGACGCAACAGATGCGTCAACATGGTTCCCTCAAGATGCCTTGCCGAAGGCGAGGACGTGCAGCCCGAGCCGCTGCTTGACGATGCGGAACAGCAGCACGGTCTCGAAGGCCAGCGACAGCGAGGTCGCGGCCGCGGCGCCGTAGCCGCCGAACTGCGGAACCAGCAGGATGCAGAGCACGAGGTTCATGACGAAGGCCGCCGCATAGGCCATGGCGCAGGCGCGCTGCTGGCCCAGCATGTTCAACAGTCGCTCCACCGGACCGATCGCCGACCGCACGACGAGGCCGATCGCGGCGATGAACATGATGTCGTAGCCGGCGGTGAACTGCGCGCCGAACAGAAACAGCAGCGGCTTGCCGAGCGCGAGCAGCACCAGGGTCGCCGCGAGCGACGGCCAGAATGTCCACTTGATCGCATGCGCGACATAGGCCGACAGCCGCGCTTTGTCGCCGAGCGCGTGGTATTCGGCGAAGCGATGCGCCGTCGTCGCCGACATCGCGTAGTGGATGAACGACACCAGCGCGAGCGTCTTCACCACGGCGAAATAGATCCCGACCTCCTCTGAGGAGCGGAATTGCTGCAGCACCAGCACGTCGGTGTAGGACAACAGCAGATAGAAGCTCTCGACCAGGAGGATCGGCAGGGAGATCGCGAGCCAGCCGCGGAGATCATATTGTCTGGGGCCCGGCTCGATGTGGCGGCCGAGCCTGTTGTTCAGCACCAGCATCTGGCCGAGCATCGCGAGCCACACTGCCGCCGCGCTCGCGGCCATCGCCGCGGTCGCGCCGAGATCGAGGCCGAGCACGAAGGCGCCCGCCGTGAAGCCGATGATCAGCGTCTGGCGGATGATGAATTGCGGCATCAGCCCGAGCGTCATCCAGTCGTGCGAGCGGGCGATGCCGTCCTGGGTGTTGGCAACGACGAAGGCGGGCAGGGTCAGGCAGCCGAGATAGAGCGGCACGCGCTCGCTGGCGTCGATCCACGGCGACAGCAGCGCGATCAGGCCGGCGAGCAGCAGCGCCGCTGCAGTGGACGTCGCCAGCGTCAGCCAGCGTCCGCCGGAGAGGAAGCCGCGCAGCAGCGCCCGCTGGCCCGCGGTGCGGTAGTCCGGAATGATCTTCTGCGCCGAGGAGGCGATGCCAACATCCAGCATGCTGCCGAGCAGCAGCACCCAGGTCCAGACATAGACGTAGGTGCCGTAGTCCGAGCCGCCCATCCAGCGCGCGAGCAGGATCTGGCTGAGATAGGCGAGGCCCGCGCTGAGCACGCGGATCAGGAAGATGGTGCCGGCCAGGCGGCGCGTCAGCGATGCCTCGCCGCTGCCGCCGAGCGCGGCCAAGCGCGCCTTCAGCCGGCCTGCGAGGCCGGTCGATGCGGGGGCGTTGCGGGCATCCATCACGGCCACGGCGGGGTCCGTCTCCACGGCCGCGCGGATGGCGGCGATGGTCCTCCCTATCAACGCAACGTTAAGATTGAGTTGGACCGGCCCCGCCTCGCTCGCCCGGCGCTACGGCCGTCAAGGCAGATTGAAGTTGAACTCGTAGGCCTTGTCGGGGCCGACCAGCGTGAATTTCAGGGCCGCGCCGTCCGGCTTCACACCCGGCGGAACGCCGTCGAGCTCGAAGGCGAAGCGCTTGATGCCCGGCATGCCGCTGTCGCGCACGGTCGGGATCGGCAGCGCCCAGTCCGGCGTCGGCCCCTCGACATAGAGCTGGACACTGCGCGGATCGGCGACGGCCACGTCGACGATGACGTCCTTCTGGCCGTCGCGCTTGACGTCGCGGATCGTCAAGGGATTGGCATCGCCGACGGTGGCCGGCTTCGGCACCGTGTCGAGGGCCGCCGAGAGCGCCGTATCCTCGGTGCTGGCGACGCTGGTGAAGGCGAGCTCGGCCTTCGCTTCGACGGGAATGCAGATCTTCTCGCAGACCGCGTAGCTGATGTCGGCGCGCAGGGTCATCGGCTTGTCGGCGTTCTTGGCGACGATGCGCAGCGGCAGCACGACCTGATCATGATAGCCGAGCGAGTGTCCGCCGGCGCCGTCGTCGAACTTTGTCGGCGCGGGCCACAGAACCGTCACCGCTTCGACGTTCTCCGACTTGGAAAAGTCGAACCGCGGCGGCACGCCTGAATCGCCGGGCGTTCGCCAATAGGTCTTCCATCCCGGCTGCAGCGCAAGGGCGATGCCGCCCAGCATGACCGGACCGCTGCGCGAGCCCGCGAGCAGGCGCACCGCGGAGTGGCTGTCGCGCTGCCAGGGCGAGGAATCCTGCGCCTGCGCACCGAACGCAAGGCAGGATGATACGACGGTCGCGACGAGCAGTGTGGCAGAGTGGTGAGGAACCAAGGCGGACATGAGACGTCTTTAGATTGCGGTTCGGGCGCAAACCATTGAAATGCTTGTGAGCAGATTTCCTCGCGAGGACCTGAACCTTGATTGACAGATGCGCATCCCAATATCAGGATATCAAAGATCATGAGAGTCCTTGCGGATGAATCCTGAGGCAAAAAGGCTGGGCGACATTCGCCGCAAAGTGACAGGGATCGGGGATCACACCTCTCACGGTGGTTACCTCGACGGCCAGCTGCTGGTTGCAATGCCCGTGATGGGCGATTCCCGTTTCGAGCGCTCGGTGATCTATCTCTGCGCGCACTCGGCTGAGGGCGCCATGGGTATCATGGTGAACCGGCCGGCGGGCAGCATCGACTTCCCTCAGTTGTTGATGCAACTGAATATCATCGAGAAGAGCGATCAGATCAGCCTGCCCGACAGCGCCGAGACCATGAAGGTGCTGAGCGGCGGCCCGGTCGATACCGGACGCGGCTTCGTGCTGCATTCGAGCGACTACTTCATCGCCAACGCGACCTTGAAGATCAACGACGGCGTCTGCCTGACGACGACGATCGACATCCTCAAGGCGATCGCCAAGGGCGACGGTCCGAAGCACGCCATCCTCGCCCTCGGCTATGCCGGCTGGCGCGCCGGCCAGCTGGAGGAAGAGATCCAGGACAATGGCTGGCTGCACTGCGACGCCGATCCGGAGCTGATCTTCGGCGACAATGTCGACGCCAAATACGATCTCGCGCTGCGCAAGATCGGCATCGATCCGGGCATGCTGTCCAACGCCGCCGGGCACGCATAGGCCTTATCGTCCGGTTGGAGCCCCCGCGCTCGCTGGGATCAGAGAAGGCTTAATGGGGCGCTCTGCCTCTCCGTCGTCATTGCGAGCGCAGCGAAGCAATCCAGAATGTCCACCGCGGATGCAGTCTGGATTGCCTCTGCGCTTCGCTGCTCGCAATGACGACATGGAGACGGAAGAAGCCGCACATCTCTGCTGAAGGCAGAACTACTCCGCCGCCTGCTGCGCCACCGTCGGCTCGGTGCCGGCCACGGTGGCGCGGCGCATGTCGCGCGGTTGCGACTGATCGTAGCGGCGCACGCGGTGCATGGTCTGCCTGTTGTCCCACATGATCAGATCGTGCAGCGTCCATTTGTGGACGTAGACGAACTCGGGCTGCGTCGCATGCTCTGTGAGGTCGCGCAACAGCAGCCGCCCTTCCGGCATGCTCATGCCGAGCACGGCGCCGGCATGCGACGACAGATACAGCGACTTGCGGCCATGCGCCGGATGGGTGCGGACCAGCCGCTGCCTGACCGGCTTGAACATCTCCTTCTCCTCATCGGTGTAGTCGAGGAAGCCGAGCGAGCCGCGCGAATACATCAGCGAATGTTCGCAGACGAGATCCTCGATCTCGTCCTTGGTGTCCTGGTCGAGCGCGTCATAGGCGGCGCGCATGTCGGCGAATTCGGTGTTGCCGCCCTTCGGGTTCACGATTCGCGCCGACAGGATCGAGTACTTCGCCGGGATCGGCCGGAACGAGCTGTCGGAGTGCCACAGGCAGTTGCCGAGATTGAACAGATGCGTGCGATGGTCTGATGGCAGCGGCTTGCCATCCTTGCCGAGATTGGAGACGTCGTTGAGGCCGGTGGTGAGGCGGTAATCCTCCTTCTTGGTGACCGTGCCGCCGCGCGCCTGCTCGCGGTCGCCGAAGCTGAGCGCGAAGGCGAGCTGCTGCTCGTCGGTGACGTCCTGATCGTGAAATACGAGAACGGCGTAGTGATCGATCGCGGCCTGCAACTGCGCGACCTCGTCCCGAGCGAGACTCTTGCGCAGATCGACACCGGACACTTCGCCGACGAAATGCGGATGCAACTGCCGGATGGCGATCGCCATGGTGTCCTCCTCACGTCCTCATGACGGCGGACTCCTGTCCGCTTCTTCTGAAGCAAGAGGCTACGCCGGCGATGTGCGAAGTCAACGCAAGGCGCGGAGCGCCGCGCGCACGGCTGTCATGCCGGCGCGTCAGACGTCATGCGTTGCGGGCCATCAGCCCGCCGTCCACCGGGATCACCGCTCCGGTGACGAACGAGGCGGCCGGCAGGCACAGGCTCAAGGTCATGTGCGCGACTTCTTCGGGATCGCCATAGCGGCCAAGCGCGGTGCGGCGCCGCGCGTAGACCGCCTTCTGCTCGTCAGGAATGCGCGCGGTCATCGCGGTCGTGATCGGGCCCGGGCAGATGCAGTTGACGGTGATGCCGTCGCGGCCGAGCTCGACGGCGAGCGAGCGCGTCAATCCAGTCACGCCTGCTTTCGCCGCGGAATAGGCGCTGTGCAGCGCCGTTGCGCCGAGCGCCTCGGTCGAGGCGATGTTGACGATGCGCGGGCTGGATGAGCGGCGCAGATGCGGAAGCGCGGCGCGGATGACGCGCTGCTGCGCCGTCAGCATGATCGCAAGCCCTCTCGCCCAGGCCTCGTCGTAAGCCTCGTCGTCGATCGCGACACGGACCGAGATGCCGGCATTGTTGACGAGGATGTCGAGCCCGCCGAAATGCGCCGCGGCCTCGCCGACGACGGCGCTGATGGCGTCGCGGTCGGCGAGGTCGAGCCGCCACGCGCGCGCTGTTCCGCCGCAGGCCAGGATATCCGCCGCCACGGCGCCGGCCCCGTCCTCATCGATATCGGTGACTGCGACGCTGGCGCCTTCATCGGCGAACACGCGCGCGGTCGCGCGCCCCATCCCCGACGCCGCGCCGGTGATCAGGACGGTCAATCCCTTGACCGAGCGGCTGAGTTGCCTGTGCTGGTGCATATTTGCGGCTCACGGAAAAATGCGCATCGCATGCGCGCCGTCGGGATTAACACTGATCGGACGCATTCGGTAGGCACTCATCCGGCGTGGCCGAATTTGCGTTGCCTACGACAGGGATCAACAAACCGGAGTGATCATGGCGCTCTCCAAGATCTTCATGCGCTTGGCGTTGGTGGTGGGACTGATCGCAACCACGGCAGCGCATGCCGACGGCATCAATGCCGGCGGCCGCAAGGCCAGCGCGTTGCGGCCGTTCGACGCGCGGAGCGTTGCCGAGTTCGATACGCCCTGGGCCATCGCCTTCCTGCCCGATGGGCGGATGCTGGTCACGGAGAAGCCGGGCCGGATCTTTCTGGTCACGCAAGGTGGGAAGAAGATCCAGATCGGCAACGTGCCCGCGGTCGCTGCGCGCGGACAGAACGGTCTCCTGGACATCGCGGTGTCGCCGAGCTTCGCGACGACGGCGCAGATCTATCTCACCTACACCGAGCCGAGCGGCGAGGGCAGCCGGCTCGTACTGACCCGTGCCGTGTTGTCGGTTTCGAATGACAACGCCACGCTGACCGACCCCACTGTGATCTGGCGCCAGACGCCGGCCGGCGGCGGTGGGCAGCCCGGCGGCATCGTCGCGTTCGATCCCTCGGGAACGCATCTGTTCCTGACCGTCGGCGACCGGATGCAGCCGAACAGCGCCCAGGATCCGCGGCAGGCGCGCGGCAAGGTGCTCAGGCTCAATCTCGACGGCGCGACGCCGTCGGACAATCCCATGGCCGAGGACAAGGGCGTGCCGGCGCAGACATGGACCACCGGCCACCGCAATCCCTATGGGCTCGCCTTCGCGCCCGATGGCAAGCTCTGGCTGCACGAGATGGGGCCGCGCGGCGGCGACGAGCTGAACCTGATCGAGCCTGGCAAGAACTACGGCTGGCCACTGGTGTCGAACGGCGACAATTACGACGGCACGCCGATCCCGCGTCATGCGACGCGGCCGGACCTCACGTCGCCGCCGCTCTATTGGGATCCTGTGATCGCGCCGGCCGGCCTGGTCTTCTATGATGGTCTGATGTTTCCGCAATGGAAGGGATCGGCGCTGATCGGGGGCTTGCGGGTTCAAGCGCTGGTCCGCGTCGCCTTCCGGCCCGATGGTCAGCCTGACGAGGCCGAGCGCTGGGACATGGGCGAGCGCATCCGCGATGTCGCCGTGGCGCCGGACGGCGCCGTCTGGGTGATCGAGGACGACTCGCCCGGCCGCCTGCTGCGGCTGACACCGATGAAGTAGCTGCGCAGCAGCATTGATGCGAAGGCGCCGATGCCGGTGTCGCCACAGCCGCGATGCCGTTGACAGGGCCTGCGCTGATCTCCACACCATCCGACAAATAACAATAGAAGGAGTGGGGAGATGAACGCGCTCGATTTCACGGGACGCTCGGTGCTGGTGATCGGCGGCTCGAGCGGCATCGGCAACGGCATTGCGCAGGCGTTTCGCGCGCAGGGCGCGCGCGTCGATATCAGCGGCACGCGGCCGAGTGCTGCCGATTATGCCGCAGACGAGGGCTCCGATCTCGTGGGGTTGAACTACCATCAGCTCGATGTGAGCGATCCCGGCGCGATCGAGAGCTTCGCACCGCAACTCGATCGTCTCGACGTGCTCGTGCTGGCGCAAGGCGCGGTGCTCTACCGGCGCGGCGAGTTCGCCATGGACGGCTTCCGCAAGGTGGTCGAGGTCAACCTCATCAGCCTGATGGCCTGTGCGACGAAATTTCACGGCCGGCTGCGCGACGCCAAGGGCGCGCTCATCATCGTCTCGTCGACCGCGGCCTATCATTCCACCATGGGCAACCCGGCCTACAACGCCTCGAAGACCGGTGCGATGGGATTGACGCGAACCCTGGCGGAGGCGTGGGCGGAGGACGGCATCCGCGTCAACGGGATCGCGCCCGGTCTCGTCGACACCAAGATGACCAAGGTGACGACCGCCAATCCGAAGCGTCTCGAGAGCGCGCTGCAGCGCATCCCGCTGCGGCGGTTGGGCACGCCGCAGGACATGGCCGGTGCCGCGCTGTTCCTGGCTTCGCCGCTATCGTCCTACATCATCGGCCAGACCCTCGTCGTCGACGGCGGCCTGATTTTGTAGTGGTCCGGAACCTGCGCCGTGCTGACCGGTTAGCAGGCCAGCAATCCCGCACAATGCAGAGAAGGAGAGCGGCAATGGATCAGGATCGGCTGACCGGTACGGCCAAGGATGTCGCAGGCAAGATCGAAGGCGGCGTCGGCGAGATGTTGGGCGACAAGAGCACGCAGGCGTCGGGCCGTGCACGCGAGGCTTCGGGCGTCGTTCAGAACATGTATGGCCAGGCCAAGGACGCGGCGCGCGAGGCCGGCGATGCGGCGATGGATTTCGCCAAGGATACGTTCGGCAACGGCTCCGAAACGCTCCGTGACGGCACGCAGGCCCTGACCAAGCGGGTTCAGGACAATCCGATAGGTGCACTCCTGGTCGCCGGCGGCATCGGCTTCCTGCTGGCGATGCTGATGCGCTCGCCGAGCCGGCCGCAGCCGCCGCAGCGCTGGCGCTACTGAGGCTGCAACAGCCCCGCTGACGGACGATCAGATGAAAATCGGCCCGCATTCGTTCTCGAATGCGGGCCGATTTGTCATGGTCGTCTTGTTCCGGAATGATCCGCGTCGATCGCCCTCAGCGCCGAAATGCGGTCACGATCAGCGGCCCTGGGTCTCCAGCGCTGCTGCCGAGCGGCCGACCAATCCTGGCGGCCGCGGCGGCGCGTTCGGATTGCGCGCGGCGGGCGGCCGCGCCGGCTGCTGTTGCTGCTGAGGCGCGCCGAAGCCAAAGAAGTCGCGGACGCCCTGATTCGGCTGCTGCGTTTGGGCTGGCGGCTGCTGAGCGGGCGCCGCCGGCGTGGTCAGCCGCTTCTGCCTCGGCTGCGGCGGCACCGGTCCCTGCGCGGCCGGAGTTGCTTCCGCCGGCGAGGTCGCGGCCATTGGCGCCTCCGGCCGGGTGAACTCCTTCGGCGGCTCCTTGGCCTGCTCGCGCCCAACCTCGCGGCGGGGCCAGGCGAAATCGTCGGCGCGGCCGGCGGGCGGGCTCAACGCCTCGCCCTTGACCAGGGTCCGGGCCGCCAGCGCATCGACCGCCGCAGGTCGGGAGCCGGGGCCGCCCAGCAACTGGTCGGTGCCGACGGATGACGCCACCAGCGGCAGGATCGGGCCGGCGACCGGCCGCGGCGCCGGCTGGCCGGGCACGGCATTGGCGTCCGGCGTCGCCGGCTCGTTCGGCAATTCGAGCGGCGCGGAACGGGCCGCGAGCAGCCGGTTGATCTCACGCTCGGCATAGTGGGCGAGCTTGCGTGCGCCCGGCTTGGTGAAATAGACGCCGTCGTAGGAGCGCAGCTGCCGGATCTGGCCTTCGAAGTCCGGCCCCTTCTGCAGGAAGCGGCCGGACTCGTCGACAAAGCCATCCCAGACGTCGACATAGGTGATGCCGGCCTTGCCGGCCGCATCGCGATACAGCGAGTCGAGGAACAGCGTGTCCGCCGTGCCCTTGGGACCGCGAACCGCGGGCAGGCCGACCCAGAGCACGGGCACGCCCTTGCTCTTGGCGATCGCGATCATCTCCTCGATCTTCTTCGTATACAGCTCGACCCAGCGCTCGTCCCGGAACTCGTAGAGGCCGCCCGGCGAGCGGGCGGCCTTCTCCGGTGCCGCAACCGCGGGCGTGTCGTTGTCGGCCTCGTCCTGCGGCAGATCGGTATCGGCAGCCTTGTCGTCGGGCTTGGCCGCCGTGTCGGCCTTGCCATCCGGCTTGGCTTCGCCCGGCTTGGCCTCACCGGGCTTTGTCTCACTAGGCTTGGCCTTGGCATCCTTCTTGGCCTTGTCGCCCTTCTTGTCGTCGGGCTTCTCGGTCTTCTCCATCGCGGGCTCGCGCAGCGAGATGCGGTCGTTGAGGCCGAGCATGATGACGATGGCGTCGGCGCGCTCGGTCGCCAGGATGCCCTTGGCGGCGGCGGCCCAGTCGGCCGGCTCGCCCTTGGGCTGGTACTTGATGAGGCCCGAAGTGGTCCTGATCTTGCGGGTCACGCCCATGTCGGGCTGCTCGGAATAGGCCTCTTCCAGGCCATAGGCGAGCCAGTCGGCCATGGCGTCGCCGAGCACCAGCACATAGCGGTCCGGCGCACCATCACGCTTCTCCGGCGGCGGCGCCTTGGAATAGTCCTGGATCACCCTCTTCGGCTGTTGCTGCGGGAACGGAGTAAAGAAGTCGCCGCCGAACCAACCTCCGCCACCTCCACCGCCGCGCGGCGCCGGGCGGGGCGAGGCGAACGGGTTGAAGTTGAAGAACTGGGCCGAGGCGGGGCCGGCGATGCCGACGAGCATGGCGATGACGACCGCCAGCACGACCAGCGGGCCGGGCTCGTTCAACAGCTTGAGGATGGACTTCAGCTTTGACATGCGCACCCGTCGCGCGGCGAGATCGTGACAATCCATATAATAGGACGCGAATCAGGCCGCAAACGGGCATTCACCGGATGGTGTTGATGGCATCGGTAATCGCCCCACACGGTTACCGGCAGGGCAGATTGGGCTGTGATCAGCGCGCCCGCAGCCGTTCGAGCACGTCCGAGGTGGCAAATCCGTCCGCCGGCGCCCCGATCGAGGCCTGGAAGTTCCGCAGCGCCTCGCGCGTCTGGCCACCGAACTGGCCGTCCGGCGTTCCGCGGTAAAATCCGCGCTCGGCGAGCAATTGCTGCAGCTCCAGCCGCTCGCCGCGCGACAGCGTTCGTTCCTCGCGCGGCCAGGACTGAACGAACGGCGGTCCGCCCCGCAGACGGTCGGCGAAGTGGCCAATCGCCAGCGCATAGGCTTCCGCCGGGTTGTATTTCATGATGACGCGGAAGTTCTGCAGCATCAGGAAGCCGGGGCCCTGGGCGCCGGCCGGCGCCAGCAGATAGGCCTTTTCGGCGCTGGCCGGGAACGGCTGACCGTTGGCTCGCCGCAGGCCGAGCTGTTCCCACTGGCCGAAGCTCATGCTCTTGGCGCGGTCAGCGAGCATGTAGTTGAAGCCCTGGGGCACCACGACCTCGTAGCCCCAGCTCTGGCCGCTCTGCCAGCCGTCCTTCTTCAGATTGTTGGCGGTCGAGGCGATCAGGTCGGCCGGATTGTCGACGACGTCGCGGCGGCCATCGCCGTCGGCATCGACGGCGAAGCGCTTGAACGCGGTCGGCATGAACTGGGTCGGGCCGAAGGCGCCTGCCCACGAGCCGCGCATCTGCTCGGGGCGCAAATCGCCGCGATTGAGGATCTCCAGGGCGGAGAGGAACTCGTCCTTGAAATAGGCCTGGCGGCGGCCGATGCAGGCGAGCGTCGCGGTCGACTGAAGCACGCTGCGGTCGCCGATCTGGGTCGAGTAGTTGGACTCGATGCCCCAGATCGAAGCGATAATGTAACGGTCGACGCCATAGGCGCGCTCGGCCGCATCGAACTGCGGCTTGTACGTCGCCAGCACCTCGCGGCCTTTCGCCAGCCGGTTGTCGTTCACCAGGATGTCGAGATAGTCCCAGATCGACTTGGTGAATTCGGGCTGCGCGTCGAGCAGGTCCATGATGCGCAGGTCCGGCGACAGGCCGGCGGTGAAGCGCTGGAAATTGTCCTGCGTGATGTTGCGCCGTGCGGCATCTGGCCACATGCCGGCGACGCAATTGTCGAAATTGCCGGCGGCTTCGCGGATCGCGGCCGCCGTCATCAGCGGATGGCCGGAGGCGCCGTCCTCGCCGCTCCACGGCTGCGGCCCGCCGGCGGCGGGAGGCTGGTTGGGGGCGGGGTTGCCCTTGGTCGGGGTGCCCGTGAACAGGCCGTCGAGAAAGTTCAGCGGCCCGCCGCCGGATTGCGCGACAGCGGAACCAGACACCACCGTCAACGCCGTGACCAGAACCGCCGCGCCAGCACCGGCCTTCAGAGCTGTCAGCATCACGTTCCGTCGCATCATGTCTCGATCCAGATCGCATGGAAGATCGGGCTCCACGAGGCCCGGTCCTGCTTAACGGGAGATTAACAAGGTTAACGATTTCCGCAGCGAAATTTAGCCGTTCGGTTCGTGTCGAGCGGAACACTGGACCCAACATCCGCCTTTGTTCTCGGCTGCAAACGAGCTACCTAAAATGCGATCGATTTCGCATTCATATCGCCACAAGGTCTAGTCATCCCCATGAAGATCCGCAAAGCCGTTTTTCCGGTCGCCGGTCTCGGCACCCGCGTCCTTCCCGCCACCAAGGCGATGCCGAAGGAAATGCTGACGATCGTCGACAGGCCTCTCATTCAATACGTCTTCGACGAAGCCAAGGAGGCGGGCATCGAGCATTTCGTGTTCGTGACCGGGCGCAACAAGACCGCGATCGAGGATCATTTCGACCGCATGTACGAGCTCGACGCGACGCTCGCGGCGCGCGGCAAGAAGACCGAGATCGAGATCCTGGCGCGCGACCAGCCGGAGGCCGGCGCGGTCAGCTTCACCCGTCAGCAGGCGCCGCTCGGCCTCGGCCATGCCGTGTGGTGCGCGCGCGACATCGTCGGTGACGAGCCGTTCGCGGTGGTGCTGCCGGACGAGCTGGTGCTGAACTCGCCGGGGTGCCTGGCGCAGATGATCGCGGCGGCGAGCAAGCTTCCGGAGAAGAGCAACGTGCTGGCGGTGCAGGAAGTGCCCGCCGACCAGACCCATCAATACGGCATCTGCGGCGTCGGCAAGCGCGACGGCAAGATCTTCGAGGTCGACGGCATGGTCGAGAAGCCGGCCAAGGGCACCGCGCCGTCGAACTTCTCGATCACCGGGCGCTACATCCTGCAGCCGGAGATCTTCCAGATCCTGGCGACTCAGGAGCGCGGCGCCGGCGGCGAGATCCAGCTTACCGATGCGATGATCGGACTGTCGAAGACACAGAAATTCTATGGCGTGGATTTCGACGGCGAGCGGCATGATTGCGGCTCGAAGTCCGGCTTCCTGCGCGCCAACATCGCCTTCGGCATGGCGCGCGCCGACCTGCGCGATGGCCTGCGCGAGGACATGAAGCGCTATCTCGAAGGCAAGGGCTGAGGCCAAGCCGGCGAGAAGTGCCGCGCCTTCGAGGCGGTTGGCGGCATCACGCCGCCAGCGAGGCCGCGAGTGACGGGTGACGCACCGCTGCGCTGGCGCAGCGGTTACGGCCCGCTGCCTTGGCCATGTAGAGGGCGCGGTCGGCGGCGTTCAGCAGGCCGGTCCAATCGGTGTCGCGCGACGGCGTGACGCTGGCGGCGCCGATGCTGATCGAGGTGGTGCACGCTTCTCCCGCCCACAGCTTGACCTTGCTGCGGATCGTCTCCGCGACGCGCAGCGCATCCGCTTCCGAGGTCCCGGGCAGCAGCACCGCGAACTCCTCGCCGCCATAACGCGCGGCGCAGTCGCCGGCGCGCCGCACCGAATCGGAGATGCACACGGCAATGCCGACCAGCACCTGATCGCCGGCCTGGTGCCCATGGGTGTCGTTGTAGCTCTTGAAGTGATCGGCATCGATCATCAGCAGCCCCAGCGGCGCGCCGGTGCGCTGCGCCCGCCACCATTCGAGCTCGATCGTCTCGTCGAACTTGCGCCGATTCTTCAGGCCCGTCAGCGGATCCGTGGTCGCGAGCTGCTCCAGCCTGGATTCGATCTTCGCCCGGAGCTGGATCTCGCGCGCGGCGACCTGCGTCGCGGCCAGGACGAACACGATCAGCGCCAGCATCATTGCCCCGATCTCTGCAGCCTCGTTGCGCCAGTATGCGTAGACGCTGTCCCACGACTTGCTGGCGATCACGACCAGCGGCTCATTGCCGTTGCGCCAGACCAGGAGCCGCGGCAGATCGTCCAGTGCGCCATAGCTGCTCGACCAGCCGGACGGCTCGGTGAGCGCGCGGGTCACGGCCGGCGCCCGCGCCAGATTGCGGCCGATCGCGGCGGAATCGAACGGCGCGCCGACGACGACGGTGCCGTCGCGCCGGAGCACCGTGATGTTGTCGCCCGACCCGAGCGTGAGCCGTGCGAACAGGTCGCGGAAATAGCCGAGGCGGATCGAGCCGGCGACGACGCCGGCGAAGCGCCCGTCCGGCGTCGAGATGCGGCGGCTGAGAACGATGGAATATTGGCCATGATGCTGGGCGGGCCGCCCGACATAGAGTCCGGTGTCGGGCCGGTCGCGATGCACCTGGAAAAAATCGGCGTCGCTGCGGTCCTCCGGCAGCGGGTCGAGCGTCGACGACTCGAGCGACAGCCGTCCGCGGGCATCGAACACCTGGATGGTGCCGAAATTCTTCGCGGTGGACGAACGGTCGAACAGGATCAGTTGGCGGACCGGCTTGCTGACCTCGTTGATTTCGGGCAGCAACATGTTGCTGGCCACCGCCCGCAGCGAGAGATCGTAGAGCTCGACGTTGCGGCTGATGTCGGCGCCGATGCTGGCGGCCATGTTCTCCAGCGCCTGCCGGGCGCGGACCTCCTCGCTCCGGCGCAGGTCGATCATGACGCTGGCGCAGATGGCGGAGAAACCGATGATGGTCGAGATGGAGCAGGTGATCAGCGTGCGCGCCGAGACCCGCCAAGGCTGCGTCGCCCGGCCCGTTCGGCGTTTCCAGCGCATCGGATCGTCCCGTCCCCGTGGAGTCCCGTCCGTAGACTGACGGATAAAGCCGAAGTAACGCATGTTAGGTTAACGAGTCGTTGCGTTCGCCGCGCCTGTCGTCAAGGCGGCCGCACACGCGCTGGTACGATGGAGTCGAGACTTGCCGGACTATGATGCGCTTCGAGACTATCTCAAGCGGCAGACCCGCCCCGAGCTGGTGCTCAGCCTCGACGAGATCGAGGAGTTGATCGGCGACAGCCTGCCGCGCGCCGCGCAGCGCGCCTCGTGGTGGGACAGCCTGCGGAGCCCGCAGGAGAAAATGCCGCAGCGCGAGGCCTGCCTGGCGGCAGGCTATGTCGCGACCCGACTGCCGGATGGCAAGGGTGTCCGCTTCCGCAAGCTGAAGCCGGAGCGCTGAGCTGCATCCGTGCCCGTGGCAATTGGCCTGCATCCTGCTTTCCGGGCGGTGGCGCGCTTCGAGTTCAACGTCGACGAGGCGATCGAGATTTTGGAGAACGCCGGCTGGAAGGAGGGCGCGAGCGGCATTCGCGAGAAGGGCGGCAAGCCGCTCAAGCTCGTAGTCCAGACCTCCACCAACGTCCCGTGGCCGAAGAACCATGTCATCGTCACGCAGGCCCGCCAGAAGGCGGCCATCGAGCTCGGGCCGAAGTCGGTGGTGGCTCGGCGTTCTTCTCCAGCGACGTCGCCAATTCCGACACCTACACGCACGTCTACTGCGACATGGAGATGCTGATGATCACGATGGCGTCGCCGGGTACGCGCGTCAGCGGCATCCGCAAAGGTTTGTAGAGCCGTTCCTCGGAATGGGACAACGACCTCTGGCAGTTGCCGAACTGGTGTCGCGAGAGCTGAGCGCACATCGAGAGCGTTCATGCCGAAGCAGAACATTCCGGTGTGTGGCGACCGTCGCCAGCGACGTAGTTCCATTTTCCGGGATGTGACTCGCAGTCAATCTTTCCGCATCTGCGAAGTGCGACAATCGATCCGTTCTTTATTGCGGAATTGGCCCGGATTCTGCTTTGACAGTCGCTTCGAAGGCTGATCCAATTTTATGCAGTTCCCGATCGATGCAAGACGGGGACGCGTTTTTTGGCATTCAGCACCACCTTTGGAGTCGATTGATGAACGAGCGTGATCTCCGTAGCCAGATCGCTGATGTCAAAGCAGGACGCCTGTCACGGCGCGAATTTGTGCAGCGGATGATTGCCGTGGGGCTGACCGCGCCGATGGCCGGCGCGATGCTCGCCCATTCCGGCGTCGCCGTGGCGGCCCAAGCCATCGCCTACAAGCCGACCAAGGCCGGTGGCGGCGGTCCGCTCAAGCTGCTGCTCTGGCAGGCGCCGACGCTGCTCAATCCGCATTTCGCCATCGGCACCAAGGACCAGGAGGCCAGCCGCCTGTTCTACGAACCGCTGGCCGGATGGGACAAGGACGGCAATCTGGTGCCGATTCTCGCCGCGGAGATTCCGAGCAAGGAGAATGGCGGTCTTGCGGCCGACGGTTTGTCGGTGACCTGGAAGCTGAAAAAGGGCGTCAAATGGCACGACGGCAAGCCGTTCACCGCCGACGACGTCATCTTCAATTGGGAATACGCCAACAACCCCGAGACCTCGGCGGTCTCGATCGGCAGCTACAAGAACGTCAAGTCGATCGAGAAGATCGACGATCTGACCGTGAAGCTGATCTTTCCGCAGCCGACGCCGTTCTGGGCCGATGCCTTCGTCGCCTCGTTCGGCTGCATCATCCCCAAGCATCACTTTGCGGATTATATCGGCGCGAAGTCGCGCGAGGCGCCGGCGAACCTGAAGCCGGTCGGTACCGGTCCGTACATGTTCGTGGACTTCAAGCCGGGCGACACCGTCGCCGGCAAGCGCTTCCCGGACTATCACGTGCCGACGCAGCCCTATTTCGACACGGTCGAGATCAAGGGCGGCGGCGATGCCGTCTCCGCTGCGCGCGCGGTGCTGCAGACCGGTGAATACGATTACGCCTACAATCTGCAGGTCGAGGACGAGATCCTGACCAAGCTCGAGGCGGGCGGCCAGGGCAAGACCGAGCTGACGCTGACCGGCAACATCGAATATATCGGCCTCAACGTCACCGATCCCAATGTCGAGGTCGACGGCGAGCGCGCCAGCCTGAAGACCAAGCACCCGCTGTTCTCCGATCCCGAGGTGCGCAAGGCGATCAATCTGCTGATCGACCGTGCGTCGGTGCAGAAGTTCATCTATGGACGCGCCGGCGTCGCGACGCCGAACTTCCTCAACAATCCCGAACGCTTCCGTTCGAAGAACAACAGCTTCGAGTTCTCGATCGAAAAGGCCAGCCAGATCCTCGATGCGGCCGGCTGGAAGAAGGGCGCCTCCGGCATCCGCGAGAAGGACGGCAAGCCGCTCAAATTCGTATTCCAGACCTCGATCAACGGTCCGCGTCAGAAGAACCAGGCGATCATCAAGCAGGCGTTCCAGAAGGCCGGCATCGAGGTCGAGCTGAAGTCGGTGGTCGCGTCGGTGTTCTTCTCCTCGGACGTCGCGAACCCCGACACCTACTCGCATTTTTACTGCGACATGCAGATGTATCAGACCACGATGCCGCAGGCGGATCCGCAGTTCTTCATGAACCAGTTCGTGTCCACCGAGGCCGCGACCAAGGAGAACAAGTGGCAGGGCCGCAACATCTGCCGCTGGCAGAACAAGGAGTATGACGAGACCTACAAGCTGGCCCAGAGCGAGCTCGATCCGGTCAAGCGCGCCGCACTGTTCATCAAGCTCAACGATCTCGTCGTGCGCGACAACTACGTCCTGCCGGAGATCAACCGGCTCAATGCGATCGGCGTGAAAAACGGCATGGTGCTGTACAAGAGCGGCTGGGACAACGATCTGGCGTTCATCGCCACCTGGTATCGGGCGAGCTGACGCGCGGCCAGCATGACCAGCCAGACATCGTAGGGGTGGAGCGATGGGAAACTATCTTCTCAGGCGCCTCATCGTCGCTGTGCCGAGCCTGCTCGGCATCAGTCTCATTCTGTTCGTGCTGCTCGCGCTGGCACCGGGCGATCCATTCGGCGAGCTCGCGAGCAACCCGAACGTGCCGCCCGAGGTGCGCGAGGCGCTGCGCATCAAGTTCGGGATGAACGATCCCGTGCTGTTGCGCTATGTCCACTGGCTGGTCGCCATGTTCCAGGGCGATTGGGGCTTCTCCTTCGCCAGCCGCGTCAACGTCGACACGCTGATCCTGCAGCGGATACCGACCACGCTCTACGTGGTCGGCACCGCGCAGATCCTGGCGCTGGCGGTGGCGCTGCCGGTGGGCGTGCTCGCGGCGCGGCGGCCCTATTCGATCTTCGACCAGATCGCCAACACCTTCGCCTTCATCGGCTTCTCGCTGCCGACCTTCTTCACCGGCCTGTTGCTGATCCTGATCTTCAGCGTCAATCTCGGCTGGCTGCCGTTCGTCTATCGCGCCGACCTCAGCGCTACCGGCTGGCAATGGTGGTGGGAGAGCATCAAGCAGGCGATCATGCCGGTCACGGTGCTCGGCCTCTATCAGGCGGCGTCCTACACCCGCTATGTCCGCTCCGCCGTGCTCGACGTCATCAAGCTCGACTACGTCACGACCGCGCGTTCCAAGGGTCTCGACGAGAGCAAGGTGATCGTCAAGCACGTGGTGCGCAATGCGCTGATCCCGGTGGTGACGCTGGTGGCGCTGCAGATGCCGACCGTGTTCGGCGGCGCCATCGTGACCGAGCAGATCTTCCGCATTCCCGGCATTGGCTCGCTCCTGATCAGCGCGATCCTCGCCAACGACACGCCCGTCATCATGGCGGTGACCTTCGTGTTCGCCTGCCTCGTCGTCCTCTTCAACCTCATCGCAGACATTCTGTATGGCTGGCTTGACCCACGCATCTCCTTCCGTTGAGACGGCGCCGGTCGCCGCATCGCCCAAACGGCGTTTCTCGCCGGGCCGCGACGCGCTCCGCCGCTTCCTCCGTCACCGCCTCGCGGCCGCCAGCATCGTCGTGCTGCTGCTGCTCGCGCTCTCGATCCTGCTCGGCCCGTGGCTGTGGCGGATTCCGATCAACGAGATCGACTTCACGGCACGCCTCGCGCCGCCGTCCTGGGAGCATCCGTTCGGCACGGACGATCTCGGCCAGGATCTGCTGGCGCGCATGATCTATGGCGGCCGCATCTCGCTCGCGGTCGGCTTTGCCGCGATGGGCGTGGCGCTGTTCGTCGGCATTCTCGTCGGTGCGATCGCCGGCTCGGCCAAGGGACCGGTGGATGCCGCGCTGATGTGGCTGACCGATCTGTTTCTGTCGCTGCCGCAACTGCCGCTGCTGCTCCTGATCATCTATTTGTTCCGCGATTTCCTGAAGGGCTGGCTCGGCCCGGAAGGCGGCGTCTTCGTGCTCATCGTGCTCGTGATCGGCGGCTTTCGCTGGATGCATGTGGCGCGTCTGGTCCGCGCCCAGTTCCTGTCGCTGCGCGAGAAGGAATTCGTCGAGGCGGCGCGCGCGCTCGGCGCCTCCAACGCCCGTCTCGTCGTCCGCCACATCCTGCCGAACGCGCTGGGGCCGGTGATCGTCGCCGGCACCATCGACGTCGCGGCCGCGATCATCGCGGAATCGACGCTGTCGTTCCTCGGTCTTGGCTTCCCGCCGGACATTCCGACCTGGGGCCGGCTGCTGTTCGACGCCAAGGACTATCTCGACATCGCGCCGCATTGGGCGCTGTTCGCCGGCGGCGCGATCTTCCTTACCGTGATCGCGATCAACTTCATTGGCGATGGCCTGCGCGATGCGCTCGATCCGCGGAAGGTGATGTGATGGATGCCCGCGTAGCTCCGCTCCTCGAGATCAAGGGGCTGAAGACCTATTTCAACAGCGACGAGGGCGAGGTCCAGGCCGTCGACGGCGTCGACATCTCGATCGGCAGCGGCGAGACCCTGTGCGTGGTCGGCGAGTCCGGCTCCGGCAAGACCGTGACGGCCATGTCGGTGCTGAAGCTGATCGCGATGCCGCCCGGTCGCATCGCTGGCGGCCAGATCCTGTGGCGGGGCCGTGACCTGGTGCCGCTCGGCTCGTCCGAGATGAACAAGATCCGCGCCAGCGAGATCGCGATCGTGTTCCAGGAGCCGATGACCTCGCTCAACCCGGTCTACACCGTCGGCGACCAGATCGCCGAGGTGATCCGGCTGCATCAGGGCTTGTCGAAGAAGGCGGCGATGGATCGGGCGGCCGAGATGCTGGCGCTGGTGCAGATCCCCAATCCGAAAGCCCGCGTGAACGACTATCCGCATCATTTCTCTGGCGGCATGCGCCAGCGCGTGATGATTGCGATGGCGCTGTCGTGCAATCCCAAGCTCCTGATCGCCGACGAGCCGACGACCGCCCTCGACGTCACGATCCAGGCGCAGATCCTCGATCTGCTGCTCGATATGAAGGAGCGGCTCGGCATGTCGATCATGCTGATCACCCACGCGATGGGCGTGGTGGCCGAGGTCGCCCAGCGGGTCGTGGTGATGTATGCCGGCCGGGTAGCGGAGGAGGCGCCGGTCGATCGCCTGTTCGCCGATCCGCGCCATCCCTATACCCAGGGCCTGATCCGCTCGATCCCGCGTATCGATCTCGCGGCGGTCAGGAAGAGCCGGCTGGAGAGCATCCCCGGCAGCGTGCCGAAGCTGGTCAATCCGCCGGAGGGCTGCCGCTTCGCTTCCCGCTGCCGCTTCGCCATTCCCGATTGCAAGCGCGCGCAGCCGGAGCTGCGCGAGATCGAGCCCGGCCACAAGGTGGCGTGCATCCGCGCCGAAGAGACATTGCTGTGATGACCGAAGCTGCGATTGCCACGCCCGCCGCCCCCGCGCCGCTGCTCAGCGTGCGCAACCTGACCAAGGCGTTTCCGATCCGCGGTGGACTATTGAAGCGCCAGATCGGCAGCGTGCGCGCGGTCGACGGCGTCAACTTCCACATCGAGCCGAGCGAGACCTTCGGCCTCGTCGGCGAGTCCGGCTGCGGCAAGTCGACCACCGGGCGCTGCGTGCTCAGGCTGATCGAGCCGAGCTCGGGCGAGCTGAGCTTCGAGGGCAAGGACGTCATCGCGCTGTCCGGCGACAGGCTGCGCGCGTTGCGCCGCGACATCCAGATCATCTTCCAGGATCCCTACGCCTCGCTCAATCCGCGCATGACCATCGGCGCCATCATCGGCGAGGCGCTGACGATCCATGGGCTGGCGACCTCACGCCAGCAATATGAGGCGCGCATCGTTCATCTCCTGGAGACCGTCGGCCTGCAGGCCGACCACATGACGCGCTATCCGCATGAGTTCTCCGGCGGCCAGCGCCAGCGCATCGGCATTGCGCGGGCCATCGCGGTCGAGCCCAAGCTGATCATCTGCGACGAGCCGGTATCGGCGCTCGACGTGTCGATCCAGGCCCAGGTCATCAACCTGCTCGAGGATCTGCAGCAGAAGTTCGGCATCGCCTATCTGTTCGTCGCCCACGACCTCTCGGTCGTCGAGCACATCAGTCGCCGCGTCGCGGTGATGTATCTTGGCCGCATTGTCGAGACCGCGCCGTCACGCCAGCTCTATTCGACGCCGAAGCATCCCTACACCGAGGCGCTGCTGTCGGCGGTGCCGATCCCGGATCCGAGCGTCAAGCGCAAGCGCGTGCGGCTCAAGGGCGAGGTGCCGAGCCCGATCAATCCACCATCGGGCTGTCACTTTCACACCCGCTGCCCGATCGCCAAGGACGTCTGCAGCAAGGAAGTGCCGCCATTGAAGGCAAGCGCCGAGGGGCATCTCGTCGCCTGCCATTTCCGTTGAGGCAGGGGGCGGCGCGTTACGCCGCCTGACGGTTCGAGACCAGCGCCGTCAGCCGCACCGATTGCTCTGGGTTCAGTGCGAACTGGACCAACACGGTGCGGTCGCCGACGCGGGTCACGGTCCCCGGCAGATCGGACACCATGCCGGTGATGGCAAGCGTCACCGACGTGTTGATCGTCAGACGAACCGGAACGGCTTCGAGCAGGGCGCCGCCGAGCGAGAGGTTGCGCACGGTGACAGGGATCGCTTCGCCATTCACCTGCAGCGTGCCCTGGCGGTTGATGTTGAGCCGCGTCGACAGCCGGCGATCGACGTCGGCAGTCGAGGTCCGGATCACCCGCACCAGTTCGGTGCGCAGTCGCTGCACCTTGTCGGCGACAACAGTCGAGCCGTCGCGGATATCGGTCGAGCGCCGGCCGGCCTCGCTGGCCTCGCGAGAGACCTCAACGCGGCTGAGCCATGGGGCGGTCCGGACATGTGAGGAATCTAGATGCGAGCCATTTTAAGGATTCGCAGTTGATGCCCGGTTAAGTGCGGATGGCAACTAGTTGCCGTACGCGCGGGGGCGTTTCCGCAGTTGTACGGACGCCATTTTGTGAGTGTTGAGTAGTTGCGTAGTTCTGGATCAGGACATGTCAGGCCTGATCAGCTCGGGCGCAGTTTCATCCTTCAGTCGTGCGACCAGATCGGCGCGGCGGGTGAGCACCGCGCGCTGGTTGACATAGCCCTTGTCAGTGATCTCGCCGGCATCGAGCAAGGGCGGCTCGGCCATCAATAGCGCACGGGTCGCATAGCGCGACGAGCCGATCGCCTCAGTGCGAAGCTTGGCCAATCCTCGCGCGATGGCAGTGCGCACCGATGGATGCGCCAGAACGTCGCTGGCCGCGGCCGTCTCGGTCAGCCCAGCGGCGCCGCGGCACGCTGCGATGTTGGGCACGATGAGAAAGTGCACCTCGTCGGTGCCGTGGCCGGCGATCACGATATCCTGCGCCAACGGCGCCAGCGCCGCGATGCCGGCAATGCGCAGCGCGCCGACGTTCACCCATGTCCCGGAGCTGAGCTTGAAATCCTCGGTGATGCGGCCGTCGAAGAACAGGCCGCGCTCCGGATGCTCGGGATCTGCGAGCTTCACGGCGTCGCCGATCTTGTAGAAGCCCTCCTCGTCGAAAGCCGCGGCCGTGAGCTCGGGCGCCTTCCAATAGCCCGGCATCACGTTCGGCCCGCGCACGCGGACCTCGAGCTTCTCGCCGGTCGGCACCAGCTTGAGCTCGGTGCCGGGGATCGGCACGCCGATGTTGCCGGCGCGCTCGGCGAAGAAGTGGCAGTCGGTCGCGAGCGGCGATGTCTCGGTGGCGCCCCACGCCGACACCAGCGGTGCAGGACGGCCGATCGTGGCCCGGCTCATCTCGTTGAGCGCATCCCACAGATTTTGCGGCAGGGCGGCGGCCGCATAGAGGATGCACCTGACGCCGGAGAAAAATCTGCGGCGTAGATCGTCATCGGCCCTGAGTGCCGCGACCAGCATGTCGAAGCCGCGCGGCACGTTGAAATAGATCGTCGGCACCAGGCTGCGCAAATTGGCGAGCGAGGTCTCGAACAGGCCGGGCGCCGGCTTGCCGCCGTCGATGTAGATCGACCCGCCGTGGTTCAGCACCAGGTTGAAATTGTGGTTGGCGCCGAAGGTGTGACTCCATGGCAGCCAGTCGACGATGACGGGGCCGCCCTCGACCTCGCGCAGGAAGGTCCAGAGCTGCGCCTTGGCCTGCTGGCTCATGGTCAGCATCCGGTGCGTGTTGATCACCGCTTTCGGCTGCCCGGTCGAGCCGGAGGTGAACAGCAGCTTGGCCACCGTGTCCGGCGTGACCGCGGCGAAGGAGCGGTCGACCTCGGCGCCGGGCTTCGTCGCGAGCAGGGTCTGCAGCGGCACCGCGCTCGTTCCATCGCCGTCGCCGGCAATGATCGTTGCCCGATGCAGGCCGTCGACAGCCGCGAGCGCGCGCGCGAACGGCTCGCGCTGCGCGACGAAGATGGCGCCCGGATCGAGCAGACGGATCATCGCGCGCAGCTTCTCGTGATCCGTCGACATCAGCGAATAGGCCGGCGAGATCGCGCAGACGGGGATGCCGATATGCTGCGCTGCGAGCGCCAGCACGGCATGGGCGATGCTGTTGTCGGAGAGGATCGCGAGCGGACGCTCCGGACCAAGGCCCTGCGCGAGCATCCAGGCCGCGGCGGCGCGGACCTGCATCAATGTTTCGCCGTAGGTCAGCCAGGTCCAGTTGTCGCCACGGCGTTCGGCCAGGAACGTGCGATCCGGGAAATGGTGGCCCCAATGCTCCAGCCATTCGCCGGTGCAGCGCGCGGCCGGCTGCAACGGCATGCGCGAGCGCAGGATGATCGCGCCGTCGTCACGCCTGACGGCCTCGATCGACGGCTCGGCGAACATCGCAGGCCCGGATGGCCGGCGTTCTGCATCAACCATGGCGCGTCTCCGCGCTGCGGGCCGTGATTGCGGACGATGCAATGCGGGAGGGAGTGGGGAAGGAGAATGCTGCGCAACAGGCGCTGCGATCGGGTGCAATGTGCCGCCGCATTGCGGTCGCAATGCAGGCAGCCGTCGCCATGAATGACGGCATGCGTCTCCCTCCCATGTTGTGGTCGTTGACCGCGAGACTAACAGAATGGTTGTACTTTGCAATTATTGTGGATGTGACCAATTGCGGCGGCTTGCCCTTGCGACGGCATCGGTCTAGGCAGGGATGCTTCATGTCAGCGAGCCAGTATGCCCAAGAGTGCGAGCGCCGGAGCGCAGCGAGACGCAGCCAGCCAGGTTTCCGGGATCGGTCTCGGTGAGCTCGAGAGCCATCTCGGCTATTTCGTCCGCCGCCTGCAGCACTGGATCTTCCGCGACGTCAACGCCGCGCTCGCGGCCGTCGACCTCGACGTCATCCTCTATTCGATCCTGGAGACGATCGCGGCCAATCCCGGCGCCGCGCAGATCGCGATCGCGGGCGCGCTGGGCATCGAGCGCGCGCGCATGGTCGCGCTGCTCGACGACCTGCAGCAGGCCGGGCTGATCGTGCGCGAACGCTCCGAGCACGACCGAAGGGCCCATGCGCTCGGCCTGACGCCGCGTGGTCGCCTGATTCTCAAGAAGGCCAATGCACTGGTCGCCGCGCACGAGAAGCGGGTGGCACGCCGGCTCGGGGGCGACAATTATCGCCGCGCGCTCACGGCGCTGTCGCAGTTCGAGACGGACTAGGCTCGTCGCGAACGGGCCATGTCGCGAGCCTTCTGCCCCGCAAGCACGCATTGGTCATCACTCACACGGCACCCTTTACGCGGTACCGCGGTAACTCTACCTCAAACGAAGCAAAATGAAAGATGCATCCTGAGGCTGTTGCCATCCTGGATGCATTGCAGTCCTCAGCTCGCCGCTTCCAGCCGCTCTTCCGTGAGAAGCCGCATCGCGGCGTCGGCGTCCATCGGCTCGCCGAAGGCGTAGCCCTGGGCGTATTCGCAGCCGAGCTGATAGAGCTCGACGGCATCGGAGTCGGTCTCCGCGCCTTCCGCCACCACGTCCATGCCGAGGTCGTGCGCCAGCGCGATGATCGATTTGAGGATCACCGGCCGCGTGCCGCGCGCGGTGGTGCGCACGAACGACTGGTCGATCTTCAAGGTGTCGAACGGGAAGCGCTGCAGATAGGCGAGCGAGGAATGGCCGGTGCCGAAATCGTCGATCGACAGGCCGACGCCGAGCTCGCGGATGCGCGTCAGCATCTGCGCGGCGTGCTCCGGGTTCTCCATCACCAGCGATTCCGTCAGCTCGATCTTGAGCGAGCCGCGCGCGACCGAGGAGCGGGCCAGCACCGAGCGGATGTCGTGGATCAGGTCGTGGCGCAGGAGCTGGCGCGAGGAGACGTTGACGCTGGCGAAGATCGGCTCGCGCAGCCGCGTCGCGCGCTGCCACACCGAGAGCTGGCGCGCGGTCTGGTCGAGTACGAAGGTGCCGAGATCGACGATCAGGCCGATCTCCTCGGCGATGGTGATGAACTCGATCGGTGACATCCGCCCGAGCTTCGGATGATCCCAGCGCGCCAAGGCCTCGAAGCCGGCGATCGAGCGATCCTCCAGCCGCACGATCGGCTGGTACAGGATCGTGATCTCCTGGCGCTCGATCGAGCGGCGCAGCTCGCTCTCCAAGGTCAGGCGGTCGTTCTTGCGCGCCCGCATCGCCGGCTTGTAGACGTCGATGCGGTCGCCGCCGATGCGCTTGGAGTGATACATCGCAAGCTCCGCATCCTTGATGATGTCCTCCGACAGCTGCGTCTGCGGGTCGGACAGAGCAAGGCCGATCGAGGCGGTCAGGAAGATCTCGCGCTCGTTGAAGGCGATCGGCGCGCGGATGGTCTTGCGGATGGTCTCGGCAAACGCGGTGATGCGGGCGGGGTCTTGCTCGGACAGCAGGATCAGGCCGAACTGATCGCCGGCCAGCCGCGCCAGCGTGTCCTGGGGTTTGAGGATGCGCGACAGCCGCCGCGCCAGGGTCAGCAGGATGGAATCGCCGACCGCGATGCCGACGGAATCGTTGACCTGCTTGAAGCGGTCGAGATCGATCACCATTAGGGTCGGCCGCATCGCCGGCATCGACTTGGCGAAATTGGCGACGGCGGCGAGACGGTCGATGAACAGCTTGCGGTTGGGCAGGCCGGTCAGATTGTCGTGCACGGAATCGTGGAGCAGGCGCTCCTCGGCATTCTTGAACTCGGTCACGTCGGTGAGCGTGCCGACCACGCGCGAGACCTCGCCGTCCGAGCCGACCACGGGGCGCGCCTTGAGCGCGAACCACATGAAATGGCCGTCGGGCGTGCGCAGCCGGAAGTCCTGCACCAGGCGGCCGCGGCGCTGGTCGAGGACACTGTCGAGCGCGGCGCGGAAGCGGTCCTGATCGAGCGGATGCAGCACCTCGAGCCATTTCGCGGCCGGGCCCTCGAGCGTGCCACGCTTGAGGCCGAGCAGGCTTTCGGTCTCCGGGCTGGTGAACACCTTGTCGGCGGAGACGTCCCAGTCCCAGATCAGGTCGCCGGAGCCGGCCAGCGCCAGCGCGCGGCGCTCGACGTCGGAGACGATGCCGGTGGTGGCGCCGCCGCCGGCGAAGGCGTGCTGCATCACCGTGAAGCCGATCAGCATCACGATCAGCACGAGGCCGCCGAGCAGGGCCGGGCCGACGATGTCGTTGGTGACCTGGCCCGCGACCGTCATGCCGGCGGCGGCGACCCACACCGTGAGCAGGAACCAGGTCGGGATCAGCAGCACCGCGCGGTCGAAGCCGTGGCTGGAGAGATAGACGATCAGTGCGAAGCCAAGGACCGCGATCAGCAGCAGCGACATCCGTGCGATGCCCGAGGCGACCGCCGGATCGAACAGCGCCACCGCGACCAGCGAGCCCAGGAAGAACAGCCAGCCCAGCGTGATGTGCGAGTAGCGGACGTGCCAGCGCGACAGATTGAGATAGGCGAACAGGAACACCAGCAGGGTCGCCGCCAGGATCGCCTCGCCCGCGGCGCGCCAGACGCGCTCGGCATTGTTCGACATGTCCAGGACCTTGCCCCAGAAGCCGAAATCGACGCCGATATAGACCAGCACCGCCCAGGCCAGCGCCGCGGCCGCCGGGAACATGATGCTGCCCTTGACCACGAACAGGATCGTGAGCACGAGCGCGAGAAGCCCGGAGATGCCGATCACGATGCCCTGGTACAGCGTGAACGAGTTGACCTTGTCCTTGTAGGCCTCGGGCTCCCACAGATAGAGCTGCGGCAGCTTGTCGGTGCGCAGCTCGGCCACGAAGGTGACGACCGAGCCCGGATCGAGGGTGACGCGGAAGACGTCGGCGGTCGGGCTCTCCTGCCGCTCCGGCAGGTCGCCGACCGAGGGCGTGATGGTGGCGATGCGCGACAGGCCGAGATCGGGCCAGAGCACGCCGGAGCCGACCACGCGGTAGTGCGGCGCGACGATCAGGCGGTCGAGCTGGTCGTCGGTGTTGTTGGCCAGCGCGAACACGATCCAGTTCTGGCCGCCCTCGCGGGCCCGCACCTCGATGCGGCGGACGATGCCGTCGGTGCCGGGCGCGGTCGAGACCTGGATGCGGTCGTTCTCGCTGCGCTGATGATCGAGGATGCCCGTGAGGTCGATCGCAGGCGCGTCGCTGCGAACGCTGACGGCGTCAACGGCCTGAGCGGGGGCAGCGGCACCACACATCACGAGGCCCAGCGCCGCCAACGACGCGAGGCACCTGATCAGACGCAATGTCAAATCTCCGCGTTCGACACCAATCCAAAGCGAAACAAGCCAAATCGAAAGAGGTCGTCGCCGGGCTAATTGGAGCCGTTCCAGGCACGGTTCAGATGTGCGCGATCATTGGCACGAAAGCGAGGAAAATCAAAGAGTTTCCAAACACGCTCTGTTTAGACTGCACCTAGATTTCCAACACAATTTTGCCAATATGTTGGCTCGTCTCCATGCGTGCATGCGCGTTCGCTGCGTCGACGAGGGGAAAGGTCGAGTCCATCAGCGGCTTGATGCGGCCCTCGCGCAGGAACGGCATCACTTTGGCATCGATCGCCGCCACCATCGCCGCCTTATCGGCGTTGCTGCGCGGGCGCAGCGTGGATCCGGTATGGGTCAGGCGCTTGACCATCAGCTTGACGAAATTGACGGTCGCCTTCGGGCTACCCAGGAAGGCGATCTGGACGATGCGGCCATCGGTCGCCGCGGCGTCGTAGTTGCGCTCGATATAGTCGCCGCCGACCATGTCGAGAATGACGTTGGCGCCCTTGCCGCCGGTCGCCTCCTTGACCACGGCGACGAAATCCTCGGTCTTGTAGTTGATGGCGCGGTCGGCGCCGAGCTTCACGCAGGCGTCGGCCTTGTCTTGCGAGCCGACGGTGACCAGCACCTTGGCGCCGAACGCCTTGCCGAGCTGAATCGCCATGGTGCCGATGCCGGAAGAGCCGCCATGCACCAGCAGGGTCTCGCCCTGCTTGAGGCCGCCGCGCTCGAACACGTTGTGCCAGACCGTCATCAGGGTTTCGGGCAGAGCGCCGGCTTCCAGAATTGAGAGCGCGGAGGGGACCGCCATCGCCTGCGCATCTTGTGCGATGCAATATTGCGCATAGCCGCCGCCGGCGACCAGGGACATCACGGTGTCGCCGAGCTTGTGCCGGACGGCGCCCTCGCCAAGGGCCACGACCTCCCCGGCCACTTCCAGCCCCGGCAGGTCGCTGGCGCCGGGCGGCGGCGGATAGCTCCCGGAGCGCTGGGCGACGTCGGGACGGTTAACGCCGGCGGCCTTCACCTTGATCAGGATCTCGCCGGGGCCGGGCTTGGGCACGGGCCGGGTTTCCGGCTTGAGCACCTCGGGTCCGCCCGGCTGGCTGATGGCGACCACGGTCATTTGCGTGGGCAGCTGTTCCATGAGAAATCCTTCGGCGAGGGCTGAAAGCGGGTGCTGCCGCGTGCTTAAGCCAGCCGGGGCATGGCTGGCAACCGGGAGGAGGGTGAGATGGCGAACGAGGACGACGATCGGCCGCGCAAGGCCGTTTCGCACGAGATCGGGCAGGATCTGTCGATGCTGTCGGTCGAGGAGCTGACCAGCCGGGTGGCGCTGCTCCGTGCCGAGATCGAGCGCATCGAGCAGGCGGTGGCGAAAAAGCGCGCCTCGCGTGATGCCGCCGCGAGCATCTTCAAGTCGTGAACCTCGCGGCCGTAGAAACACGGTCGGCCAGTGGCCGACATGGCTAACGAAGATTGAAAAATTTTCGCCATTTACGGTTGATTAAGCTTTCGCGTTTACAACCGAAACCGTCCTCGTTTGGACACCGAGTGGCTCCTGTCCACTCTGTTTGACGCCTCCCTGTTATCAACTTCAAAGCCGCCGGAAACGGCGGCTCTTTTTTTTGCGCCCGCGCCGAGCCGGGCGAACCGGGCGGTCGTTCTTGGCGCGCTCCCCCATGCGCAGGCGGCGATCGTGGAACGAACGTCGTGTCTGCTCATTGCGCCCGTGCCGGTCTTCGGTCGCCAGCAGGTCGCGCGCGAAAATCCTGTGCGCCGCGGCAGGCGTGACGACCCTCGTTCGACGACTGCAAACTATTGCCGTGATCATGGTTGCTAGTTGAGCTGATCGTGCGACTCGGCCGCGATCGGCCGTGTTGCAGTCGCAAATGGTACGAGGGCACGGCATGGCCCACGCCGTGGAAACCATAAAAGGCGTTGCTGCTGGACTCTCGAAACCGGCCGCGCAATGATTTGTTCATCATACCGGCGTCGTTGCCGGGTTGCGTAAACAGTCGCGTTTAAGAGGCGTTAACCATGTCGGACCGTTTGCTGGGCGATGGCGCTCTGGTTCAGTTCAACGAGCGGCTCACCAATTCTGCTGCATTCGGCGCGCTGTTCCGGGAAGGCATGGATCTGGTCGAGGAGACCGCCGCCTATCTCGATGGCGACGGCCGCAACGAGGCCAAGGCGCTCGACCGCGCCGTCAGCCTGACCTACGCGACCGAGAGCATGCGTCTCACCACCCGCCTGATGCAACTGGCGTCCTGGCTGCTCCTGCACCGCGCGGTGAAGGAGGGCGAGATGACCCTGAGCCAGGCCAACCGCGAGAAGACCAAGGTCAAGCTGACCGCTGCAGATCCCGGGCCGGATGATCTGCTGGAGAAGCTGCCGCAGCAGCTGCAGAGCCTGATCTCCCGCTCGATGAGCCTGCAGGTGCGGGTCCGCCGGCTCGACTCGACCATTCATTCCCCGCCGCCGGACCAGAGCGCGATCGGCAATCCGCTGGTGCCGCATCTCAACCGGCTGAAGGCCGCGTTCGAGCAGTAGGCCCCGGCATCGGGCGGCCCCGCCGGGCCGCTCCCCCAGCCGAAGGTCTCGTTGCGACCAGCCCAGAAACAAAAACGCCCCCGTCTCCGGGGGCGTTTTGCTGTGAGCTGTCCATCAGGCGCAGGCCAGGAAGGCCGGTACCGGGGCAAGAAGGCATCAATCCTTCTTGAGGAAGCCCTGGAACTTCTTCTGGAAGCGGGAGACGCGGCCGCCGCGATCCATCAGCTGCTGGGTGCCGCCGGTCCAGGCCGGGTGCGACTTGGGGTCGATGTCGAGGTTGAGCTTGTCGCCCTCTTTGCCCCAGGTCGAGCGGGTCTGGTACTCGGTGCCATCGGTCATCACGACCGTAATCGTATGATAATTCGGGTGAATGTCGGCTTTCATGGCTGATCCTACGGCACGATGCGAAGACATGATGCGGCGCGGCCGCGCCTGATCCTGTCGTCACTGAAGGGGGACAATTGCCGGGCTCTATAGCCCAAGGTTCTGCCCAAAACAAGCCAAGGTCGCGGATGAACACCTTGGTACGTTTCCGGATTTGCCAAGCCCGGCCCGGCAGGCCTATCAGGACGGCAGATCGGTATTTGGAACAATTCTCAGGTGGCCCATGAGCGTAGTGGAACGGCTTGACGAGCGGCAGGGCGCTGCCCCAGGGCAGGATCCGGTCGGAGATGCCGTTGCGGCCGTCGAGGCATTGGCCGAGCCGGCAAGCCCTGTGCGGCGCTCGAAGCTGCGCCCGCTGCTGGCGCTGTCTCCCTATGTCCTGCGCTATCGCGGCCGTGCCCTCCTGGCGCTGATCGCGCTCACGGTCGCGGCGCTGACCACGCTGCTGGTCCCGATCGCGGTCCGCCGCATGATCGATTTCGGCTTCACGCCGAAAGGCATCGAACTGATCAACAGCTATTTCAGCGTCATGATCGCCGTGGTGGCGGTGCTCGCGCTGGCAAGCGCGGCCCGCTACTACCTCGTCATGACGATCGGCGAGCGCATCGTCGCCGATCTCCGGCGCGACGTGTTCGCGCATCTGATGTCGCTGTCGCCGTCGTTCTTCGATTCCGCGCGCTCCGGCGAGCTGGTGTCGCGGCTCACCGCCGACACCACCCAGATCAAATCGGCGGCGGGCGCCTCCGTGTCCATCGCGCTGCGCAATCTGCTGCTGTTCATCGGGGCCACCGCAATGATGGTGATCACGAGCCCGAAGCTGTCCGGCTTCGTGCTGCTGGCGATCCCGCTGATCGTGCTGCCGCTGGTGGCGTTCGGGCGCTGGGTCCGGCGGCTGTCGCGCAACGCCCAGGACACGCTCGCCGACGCCTCGGCCTATGCGTCCGAGCTGATCGGTTCGATCAGGACGGTGCAGGCCTATACCAGCGAGAGGCTCGCGGCGGCGCGCTTCGGCGGAGAGGTCGAGCAGGCCTATGAGGCGGCGCGGGTCTCGACCCAGGCGCGCGGCGTGCTCACCGCGATCATCATCTTCATCGTGTTCTCCAGCGTCGTCGCGATCCTCTGGGTCGGCTCGCACGACGTGCTGACCGGTGCGATCAGCGCCGGACGGCTCGGTCAGTTCGTGCTCTACGCGGCCTTCGCGGCCGCCGGGCTCGGCCAGCTCTCGGAGGTCTGGGGCGAAGTGTCGGCGGCGTCCGGCGCGGCCGAGCGGCTGTTCGAGCTGTTGCACGTGCAGCCGGAAATCACGGCGCCCGCGCAACCGCGCCCGATGCCGGAGCCGGCGCGTGGCGACCTCGGCTTCGAGCGGGTCAGCTTCGCCTATCCGGGTCGCCCAGACGTCCGCGTTCTCGAGGACGTGTCGTTCTCCATTCGCGCCGGTGAGAAGGTCGCAATCGTCGGCCCCTCCGGCGCCGGCAAGAGCACGCTGTTCCATCTGCTTCTGCGCTTCTACGATCCCGCCTCCGGCTCGATCTCGTTCGACGGTGTGCCGGTGCGCGCGGCCGACCCGCGCAAGATGCGCGAGCGCATCGCGCTGGTGCCGCAGGAATCCGTGGTGTTCGCCGCCAGTGCGCGTGAGAACATCCGCTTCGGCCGGCCCGAGGCGACCGACGCCGAGGTCGAGCGCGCCGCCGATCTCGCTCATGCCAGCGAATTCATCCGCCGCTTGCCGAACGGCTTCGACACCTCGCTCGGCGAGCGCGGCGTCACGCTCTCGGGCGGCCAGCGCCAGCGCATCGCCATCGCGCGCGCCATCCTGCGCGATGCGCCGCTGCTGCTGCTCGACGAGGCGACCTCGGCGCTCGACGCCGAGAGCGAGACGCTGGTACAGACTGCGCTCGAGGGGCTGATGAAGGACCGCACCACCCTGGTGATCGCGCATCGACTCGCCACGGTGCTGTCCTGCGACCGCATCCTGGTCATGGACCGCGGCCGCATCGTCGAGCAGGGCACCCACACGTCGCTGGTTGCGGCCAACGGTCTCTATGCGCGGCTGGCCCGGCTGCAGTTCGAGGGCGTGTAGTTCCTGCAACACCGTGGACGGCCGGCAACACCCTCGAATTCTCGTTCCCGACCCTGCAACCTTTCTCCCGCCTTGTACGTTCCCTGCCGGAACAGATGGCGCGCCGCTCGTAGCAGGCGTGCCTGGTCCTAACAGGAGCAACGGACATGCCTTATCGTCGTGGCAGTTTTGCCCTCACGCCGCCCTCGTTCGTGATCTTCGCAATCGCGCTGGTGCTCGCCCTCGTCGCGATGCTCGCGCACTACATGCACGCTTCGGTGCCGCTGCTGTCGGCCGCGCACGCCTTCGATGCGCTGGCGATTGCGTTCGTGGTGTTGACGATCGGCGTGCTGTTTCGCGGCGTGTAGTTGCTGATCGCTGCACCCTCGGTGTCGCCCCTGCGAACGCAGGGGCCCATAACCACAGACCGATGTTTGGCGCCCGAATGCCAGGGACACCCACTCGTCGCAAAACCTCTGCCGCGGCGTATGGGTCCCGGATCTGCCCTCGCTGCGCTCGGTTGTCCGGGACGACAGTGGTGTGTGTCGCCGCAGTGCAATCCAATCGCTTCTAAGGCGTCCACGCCATTCGCAGCACCGGACGGCCCGACGTCGGGTTGACGTCCTCGCCGGCCTCCGCGAAGCCGCAGCGCTTGTAGAAGCGAATGGCGCGGGCGTTGTCCTTGTTGACCAACAGCGTGATGCCGCCGGGCGAACGCTGCTTGGCCACGTCGACGAGCTGCGTGGCGAGCGGCGAGCCCCAGTGCCGGGGCGAGACCACGAGCTGATCGAGATAGCCCGACGCATCGATCGTGACAAAGCCGGCAAGTGCCCCCTCCGTCTCGGCGACGATCACGTCCGCCTTCGGCACCAGCTCATTTCGCCAGCGCTCACGCCACCATGGAACGCGCGCGGCAAAATCGATGGCGGGATAGGCGAGCTGCCACGTCTCCTGCCACAACGCGATCGCCGCGTCCTCGTCCTCGGCGCGATAGGGGCGCAGGGTGGAGGTCGACGTCACCGCTCCGTCAGCTTCAGCTCGATGCGCCGGTTGCGGCGGAAGGCATCCTCGGTATTCGCGGGGTCGAGCGGCTGGAATTCGGCGAAGCCGGCCGCGACCAGGCGCTGGGCAGGCACGCCGAGCGAGATCAGATACTGCACCACCGAGATGGCGCGCGCCGAGGACAATTCCCAGTTCGACTTGAACACCGGGCTGTTGATCGGACGAACGTCGGTGTGGCCATCGACCCGCAGCACCCAGGAGATCTCAGCGGGGATCTGCTTGTCGAGATCGACCAGCGCCGTCGCCACCGAGTTCAGCTCCTGCTGGCCCTCGGGCAGCAGGGTGGCTTGCCCCGTGTCGAAGAACACCTCGGACTGGAACACGAAGCGGTCGCCGACGACGCGAATGTCGGGACGGTTGCCGAGGATGGCGCGCAGCCGGCCGAAGAACTCCGAGCGGTAGCGGGTGAGTTCCTGCACCCGCTGTGCCAGCGCGACGTTGAGGCGCGAGCCGAGATCGGCGATGCGGCTCTGCGATTCCTTGTCGCGCTTCTCCGAGGCATCGAGCGCATCCTCGAGCGCGGCGAGCTGGCGGCGCAGTGCGCTGATCTGCTGGTTGAGCACCTCGATCTGGGCCAGCGCCCGCGCCGTGACCTGCTTCTCGGAGTCGAGCGCCCGGTTGAGCTCGTTGGCGCGGCCGGCGGCATTGCTGCCGGCATTGGCGAGCCCGTCATAGAGACCCTTGACGCGGTCGCGCTCGGCTTCGGCGCTTGCGAGCCCGGCGCGCAGTTGCGCGACCTGGTCGTCCAGCGAGAGCTTGCCGAGCTTCTCCAGGGACAGCATCTCGTTGAGCTGTGCGATCTTGGCGTTGAGCTGCTCCAGCGCCTTGTCCTTGCCGGTGACCTCCTGCGACAGGAAGAACTGCACCACCAGGAACACGGTCAGCAGGAACACGATCGACAGCACCAGCGTCGAGAGCGCGTCGACGAAGCCCGGCCAGTAGTTGAGGCCGGAATCTCCACGGCGGGTACGGGCAAGCGCCATTCAGCGTCTCCTAGTTCATCTTCGGCAGGCCGGTGGAGCAGCTCAACTCTTCTCGGTCTGCCGCGCGAGCCGCTCCAGCAGCCGCTTGATCTCGCGGTTCTGCTCGCCCTGGCCGTCGGCCCATTCGCGGATCATCTGCTGCTCGGTGCGCATGTGCCCGACCAGCCCCTGGATCGCCTCGGCGAGGTTGGCCATCGCCGCGGTGGCGCCGCGGTTCGAGCCGTCCTCCATGGCGGTGCGCAGCCGCTCGATGGCGACCGAGAGATCGGCCCCGGTATCGCCCGTCCCGCCATATTCGCGCACGGTGCCCGCGAGCCAGTCTTCCAGGTCGGTATAGAAGCGGTTCTGCGCCTGGCTCGACTGCAGGTCGAGGAAGCCGAGGATCAGCGAGCCGGCGAGGCCGAACAGCGAGGACGAGAACGAGATGCCCATGCCGCCCAGCGGCGCGGCAAGGCCGCCCTTCAGCGTATCGAACAGCGCGCCGGCGTCGCCACCGACCTTGAGGCCCTCGATCACCTTGCCGACCGAGCCGACCGTCTCGATCAGGCCCCAGAACGTGCCGAGCAGGCCGAGGAACACCAGCAGGCCGGTCATGTAGCGGGAGATGTCGCGGGCCTCGTCCAGGCGCGTAGCGATCGAGTCGAGCAGATGGCGCATGGTCTGCTGTGAGATCGACATCCGCCCCGAGCGCTCGCGGCCGAGGATGGCGGCCATCGGCGCCAGCAGGACCGGGTGACGAGGCACCGCCAGGCCGGGATCGGCGATGCGGAAATTGTTGACCCAGGACACTTCCGGATAGAGCCGGACCACCTGTCGGAACGACAGGATGACGCCGATCAGCAGCACCGCCCCGATCAGGGCGTTGAGGCCGGGATTGGCGAAGAACGCCATGATGATCTGCTTGTAGAGCACGACGCCGACCAGCGCGCACAGCACCAGGAAGACCAGCATCCGCACCAGGAAGATCCGGGGCGAGGACAATTTGGTCATTTCGACGTCCATCGCGGAGCGGGAAGGGGAGCCTTGAGGCATTGTCGATGACATCCGTTGCGGGGACCGGTCCCTAAAATCCACTATGGCACAGCAGCAGCGGGAAAAAAGCCGCGATCGGCGCAATCCCCGTCCCCTGCGCGGAACTATGGCTGAAACCGGCGGGCATCCGCGGCGTAGTTAGTCCCGTGGCTCATATCTAGCGGGAACGCCCTGGCTTTGTCATGACCGTCGTTGAATATCTGCAAGCGCTCCTGGCGATGGCCGCGGCGATGTCGGTGCTGATGGGGCTCGCCTGGGTCGTGCAGCAGCGCAGCGGCAACTCCGGCTGGGTCGACACGATCTGGACATTTTCCGTCGGGCTGGTCGGCGCCGCCGGCGCGATCTGGCCCGCCGGCGGCGCGGACACCAACGCGCGGCAGTGGCTGGTCGCGGTGCTGGTGGCGGTCTGGTCGCTGCGGCTCGGCGGCCATGTCGCGGCACGCAGCCGCGGCATGTCCGACGACCCGCGCTATGCGGAGTTCGCCCGGCAATGGGGCGCGGCCGCACCGCGGCGCATGTTCCTGTTCCTGCAGCAGCAGGCCTGGGGCTCGATCCCGCTGGTGTTCGCGATGTTCGTCGCGGCCCATGCGCCGGCCGCCGAGCTGCGTCTGCAAGACTATCTCGGCATCCTCGTGCTGTTCGCGGGCATCGCCGGCGAGGGCGTCGCCGACGCTCAGCTCAAGGCGTTCCGCGCCGATCCCGCCAACAAGGGCAAGGTGTGCGACGTCGGCCTGTGGCGCTGGTCGCGCCATCCCAACTATTTCTTCGAATGGGTGTGCTGGCTGTCCTACCCGGTCATCGCGCTGTCATTCGATCATCCGTGGGGCTTCGCCAGCCTGCTCGCGCCGCTGTTCATGTACTGGATCCTGGTCCACGTCACCGGCATCCCGCCGCTGGAACAGCAGATGCTGCGCTCGCGCGGCGATCGCTACCGGGCCTATCAGGCGCGCACCAGCGCGTTCTTTCCCCTGCCGCCAAATCCTTTTACGAAGTAACGGAGCCACTGCATGAGCTTCATCTCGACCATCATCGGCGCCGCCGAGCGTGTGCCGCTGCCTGACGCCGTCATCCGCTCAGCGATCTCCGAATTGTGCGCACGCACCGCGGCGCGGCTGGGCGGGGCCGATGCAATGGGTGATGCAGAGTTCGCCCGTGTGCTGACGATGCGCCCGATCGCCGAGCATACCGACGCGGCGAACAGCCAGCACTACGAGGTGCCGGCGGCGTTCTTTGCCCGCGTGCTCGGGCCGAACCGCAAATATTCCTGCTGCTTCTACAAGGAGCCGGTCTCGACCCTGCAGGAGGCGGAGGAGGAGGCGCTGCGCCAGACCGTCGCCAATGCCGATCTGCAGGACGGCCAGAGCATTCTCGAGCTCGGCTGCGGCTGGGGCTCGCTGTCGCTGTTCATGGCCCGGCAGTTCCCGCATGCGAAGATCACGGCGGTGTCGAACTCGCATTCGCAGCGCCGCGCGATCGAGGAGATGGCGGCCGCGCGCGGCCTGCTCAATTTGCGGGTCGTCACCGCCGACATGAACGGGTTCGCTCCCGACGCGCGGTTTGATCGCATCGTCTCGGTGGAGATGTTCGAGCACATGATGAACTGGCGCGAGCTGCTGTCGCGGGTCAGATCATGGCTCGCGCCGGACGGCCGCCTGTTCATGCACATCTTCACCCACCGCACCGGATCCTACCTGTTCGACCGCAACGATCGCGAGGACTGGATTGCGCAGCACTTCTTCACCGGCGGCATCATGCCGAGCCACGGCCTGATCCGGCAGTACGCGGATCTGTTCGCGGTCGAGAAGGAATGGCGCTGGAGCGGCACGCATTATCAGCGCACGGCACGGGACTGGCTCGCCAATTTCGATGCCGACTACAACCGCATCCTGCAGGTGCTGCAGCCGGTCTATGGCGACGACACGGCGCTGTGGATGCGCCGCTGGCGCTGGTTCTTCCTCGCCACCGCGGGTCTGTTCGGGCACGACGAAGGCCGTGAATGGGGCGTCAGTCACTACCGCCTGCGGCCGGCGAACTAATTTGTTCGCTGCGGCGGGATGCCGCAGCTCCGAAGGAGATTCGCGTTTCGCTGTGCGGATTCTGCGGGGAACCTGCTGCCACAAAGCACTCACAATTAGGTGAGTCCAAAAAAATCTTGATCTATCAGTCACGTAGTTCGTGTGACATCAAGCCGCCCGGGTTCCGCGTTGCGTCGCAGCAGCTCTTTTCTATGTTGCAGGCAAGGCGAGCGCCAGAATGGCGCCATGACTGGGCCATCCGGTCGACCGGTTTTCATCATCATTGAGGGGCTCCTCCACCCATGTCTCGTTTTCGCGCGTCGCTGGTCAGCAGTGCATTGATGCTCGCGGCCGCCGCGCCGCTGCTGGCCGGCTGTAACGACCCCATCCAGGCTCAGGCCTCCGCCAATGAGCAGATCGTCATCCCCGACGTCGGCATCGTGACCGTCGAGCAGAAGGCGCGAGCGATCGTGCGCGAGCTGCCCGGCCGCATCGCGCCGACCCGCGTCTCCGACGTCCGTCCGCGCGTCTCGGGCATCATCGTCGAGCGGCTGTTCCGCCAGGGCAGCGAGGTCAAGGCGGGCGATCCGCTCTATCGCATCGATCCGAAACCGTTCGAGGTGGAGATCATGTCGAGCCGGGCGGCGCTGGCCAAGGCCGAGGCGGTGCATGAGCGCGCGGTGCAGCAGGCGCGCCGCATCGCCCTGCTGTTCAAGGAGCGCGCTGCGCCCGAGGTCGAGCAGGAGAAGGCGGTCGCGAGCGAGCGCGAAGCCGCGGCCGACATCGAGGCCCGCAAGGCCGATCTCGCGCGTGCCCAGCTCAATCTCGACTATGCGACCGTGCGCGCGCCGATCGACGGCATCGTCGGTGCGGCCCAGGTCAGCGAGGGCGCCATCGCGGTCCAGAACGAGACCTCGCTGGTCACGATCCAGCAGCTCGATCCGATCTATGCCGACTTCACCCAGTCGGTGAGCGAGCTCAACCGCCTGCGCCGGGCGTTCGAGTCGGGCGACCTCGACCAGATCTCGCCCGACGCGATCAAGGTCCGTCTCGTGCTCGACGACGGCACGCCGTATTCGATCCCCGGCAAGCTCTTGTTCTCCGACGCCAAGGTCGATGCCGCCACCGGTCAGGTCACCCTGCGCGGCGAGTTCGCCAATCCGAAGCGCGAGCTTCTGCCGGGCATGTATGTCCGCGTCCGCATCGAGCAGGGCATCGACAGCGACTCCGTCGGCGTGCCGCAGCAGGCGGTGCAGCGCAACGCGGCCGGCGGGTCCGAGGTCTACGTCATCCGCGACGACAACCGCGCGATCGCCAGGCCGGTCCGCACCGGTCCGACCCAGGATGGCCTGGTGCTGATCACCGACGGTCTGCGCGCCGGCGACAAGGTCGTGGTCGACGGCTTCCAGAAGTTCGCCGCCGGCGACAGGGTCGCGCCGCAGGTCTGGACCGAGGTCAGCGCCGCGACGCAGCTCGAATCGAAGTCGGCGACGCGGTAAGTCGCATGCCGAGCTTCTTCATCGACCGGCCTATCTTCGCCTGGGTCGTCGCGCTGTTCATCTGCCTGATCGGCGCGATCGCGATTCCGCTGCTGGCGGTGGCGCAATATCCGATCATTGCGCCGCCCTCGATCTCGATCTCGACGAGCTATCCCGGCGCATCGCCGGAGAACCTCTACAACAGCGTGACGCGGCTCATCGAGGAGGAGCTCAACGGCGCTTCCGGCATTCTCAATTTCGAATCCACCAGCGATTCGCTAGGCCAGGTCGAGATCACCGCGAACTTCGTGCCGGGCACGTCGACCAACGACGCCTCGGTCGAGGTACAGAACCGCCTCAAGCGTGTCGAGGCGCGGCTGCCGCGCGCCGTCATCCAGCAGGGCATCCTGGTCGAGGAAGCCTCCGCCGCGGTGCTGCAGATCATCACCCTGCAGTCGACCGACGGCAGCCTCGACGAGGTCGGCCTCGGCGACTTCATGATCCGCAACGTGCTCGGCGAAGTCCGGCGCATTCCCGGCGTCGGCCGCGCCACGCTGTATTCGACCGAGCGCTCGCTGCGCGTCTGGCTCGATCCGGCCAAGCTGGTCGGCTACGGCCTCACCGCCGACGACGTCACCAAGGCGATCGGCGCGCAGAACGCGCAGGTCGCCTCGGGCAGCATCGGCGCCGAGCCCGCGACGACCTCGCAGCGCACCTCGGCGCTGGTGCTGGTCAAGGGCCAGCTCGATTCGCCCGACGAGTTCGGATCGATCATCCTGCGCGCCAATGCCGACGGCTCGACGGTCCGGCTGCGCGACGTCGCCCGCATCGAGATCGGGGGCCTGAGCTATCAGTTCAACACCCGCCTCAACGGCAAGCCGACCGCGGGCCTGTCGGTGCTGCTGTCGCCGACCGGCAATGCGCTGGCGACCGCGAGCGCGGTCGAGGCCAAGATGAAGGAGCTGTCGCGCTTCTTCCCGTCCAACATCAGCTATGAAATCCCCTACGACATCACGCCGGTCGTCAAAGCCTCGATCAAGCGGGTGCTGATGACCCTGGTCGAAGCCGTCGTGCTGGTGTTCGTGGTGATGTTCCTGTTCCTGCAGAACATCCGCTACACCATCATCCCGACCATCGTCGTGCCCGTGGCGCTGCTCGGCACCTGCGCGACGCTGATGCTGGTCGGCTACTCCATCAACATGCTGACGATGTTCGGCATGGTGCTCGCGGTCGGCATCCTCGTCGACGATGCCATCGTCGTGGTCGAGAACGTCGAGCGCATCATGACCGAGGAGGGGCTGTCGCCGAAGGAGGCGACGCGCAAGGCGATGGGCCAGATCACTGGCGCCATCATCGGCATCACCCTGGTGCTGATGGCGGTGTTCGTGCCGATGGCGTTCTTCCCCGGCTCGGTCGGCATCATCTACCGGCAGTTCTCGGTCACCATGGTGGCGGCGATCGGCTTCTCGGCGCTGCTGGCGCTGTCGCTGACGCCGGCGTTGTGCGCCACCCTGCTGAAGCCGGTCACGGCCGGCCACGGCCACGCGAAGAAGGGCGTGTTCGGCTGGTTCAACCGCTTCATGGACAGCAGCCGCAACCGCTACGCCGGCGTGGTCGGCGGTGCGCTGAAGCGCACCGGACGGCTGATGCTGATCTATGCGATCTTCCTGGTCGGGTTGACCTTCGCCTTCATCCGGCTGCCGGGCGGCTTCCTGCCGGTCGATGACCAGGGCTTCATCACCACCGACGTGCAGACACCGGCGGACTCCTCCTATGCGCGGACGCAGGCGGCCGTCGAGGCGGTCGAGAAGTATCTCGCCAAGCGCGAAGGGATCGAGAACGTCACCTTCCTGACCGGCTTCAGCTATGCCGGCCAGGGCGTCAACACCGCCCAGGCCTTCATCTCGCTGAAGGACTGGTCGGAGCGCAGCAAGCGTGACGGCGCCGCGGCGCTGGTCGCCGACATCAACCGCGATCTCGCCGGCTTGCGCGACGCCAAGATCACGGCGCTGCAGCCGCCGCCGATCGACAATCTCGGCAACTCCTCGGGCTTCAGCTTCCGCCTGCAGGACCGCGGCCAGAAGGGCTATGCCGCGCTGACCGCCGCCGCCGACCAGCTGATCGCAGAAGCCAATGCGAGCCCCGTGCTGCAGAAGGTCTATGTCGAAGGCCTGCCGCCGGGACCCCAGGTCAATCTGATGATCGACCGCGAGAAGGCCGGCGCCTTCGGCGTCACCTTCGAGGACATCAACAACACGATCTCGACCAATCTCGGCTCTACTTACGTGAACGACTTCCCCAACCGCGGCCGCATGCAGCGCGTCGTGGTGCAGGCCGATCGCATCAGCCGCATGAACGCAGACGATATCCTCAACTACAGCGTCAAGAACGCCAAGGGACAGCTGGTGCCGTTCTCGTCGTTCGCGACGATCCAATGGGCCAGGGGACCGAGCCAGATCGCCGGCTTCAACTACTATCCGGCGATCCGCATCTCCGGCGAGGCCAAGCCGGGCTACACCTCGGGCGATGCGCTCAAGGAGATGGAGCGGCTCGCCGGCAAGCTGCCGCGCGGCTTCGGCTATGAATGGACCGGACAGTCGCTGCAGGAGAAGCTGTCGGGCTCGCAGGCGCCGCTGCTGCTGGGCCTGTCGGCGCTGGTGGTGTTCCTGTGCCTGGCCGCGCTCTACGAAAGCTGGACGATCCCGCTCGCGGTGCTCTTGACCGTGCCGCTCGGCATCCTCGGCGCCGTCGTCGCCGCCAATCTGCGCGGCCTGTCCAACGACGTGTACTTCACGGTGGCGCTGATCACCATCATCGGACTCGCCGCCAAGGACGCGATCCTGATCATCGAGTTCGCCAAGGACTTGCGCGCCCACGGCAAGCCGCTGGTCGCGGCGACGATCGAGGCCTGCTCCTTGCGCTTCCGCCCGATCATCATGACCGGCCTCGCCTTCGTCTGCGGCGTGCTGCCGATGTCGATGGCGACGGGCGCCGGCGGCGCGAGCCAGCAGGCGCTCGGCACCAACGTGATGGGCGGCATGATCGCGGTGGTGATCCTGGCGCTGCTGATGGTGCCGGTGTTCTTCGTCTCGGTGCAGCGCGTGCTCGCAGGCGATCGGGAGAAGACGGAGGGGGTGGCGGAGCGTGAGGCCTATGGGCCACCGGCGCCGGCGAAGTCGTAGGCGATCATGAATGGTCTGTCCGGAGGATTGTGCCGACATCCTGCCGCGCGGCCGGTCTGCTCTCCTCCCCCTCGCGGGGAGGGGTTGGGGGTGGGGGGCGCCGAACGCCGAACGTCGTGGCATGCTCCGTTCAAGAGTCAGTCAGCGGACATCGGTGCGAAGCGCACGATCTGTAGCGGACCGACTGCGCACACATGAATTGGGCGGTGGGTCATCACATCGAGCGTGACTCGTGGACCCCCACCCCTCCCCGCAAGGGGGAGGGGAGCGCACCGGCTTCGCGGCCGCGCTCGAAATCCCCTCTCTGTCTGGAGTTCGCCACTCTCCGCGTGTATGATCCGCCGACGTGAAGCGGTAACGGCATGTCGATGTTCCCACGCAAATTGGCTTTCGCGTTTCTGCTGGCTGGCCTCTGCCTCGGCGCTCCCGGGGCTCACGCCCAGTCTGGCCCCGTGAAATACTGGCTGCCGGGCTGGCCGGTCGGCTTCAGCGATGCCGGCAGCCTCGACTCCTACGGCAACTTTCCGAGCTTCACGGCGAACGGCAGCGACAGCGGCTTCTTCTCGCGGCGCTACAGCGTGACGAACAATTGGTCGGCGCTCACTGGCGTCGGCCTGAGCTCGAACATCGTCAATCGCTACGGCTCGCTCGGCTCGTACACGACCGAAGGCGCGCAATACGGCTACACCTTCAAGAGCGGCGTCAGTGTCTACGGCGGCTTCGACACGCTGAAATACAATCCCGGCCTCGGCGGCCCGTTCGCGACGTTCGATTCGCGCTCCACCTCGACGCCCGCTTATGCGATCAACGGCGGTGTCGAGTTCAAGCCGACGAGCAACGTCAGTTTGTCGCTCGGCTTCAGCTATGCCGGCCAGTCGTCCGACCGCGTCGACAGCGACATCAACTCGCCGGCGCTGCCAGGTGCTACGCCCCAGGCGTTCACCAGCGGGCGGCGGTAGAGCCCGGCAACCAAACGACACCCTCGGTGTCGTCCCGGACAAGCGCGCGGCACGCGCGCGCCGATCCGGGACCCATACCCCCAGGGAGAGGTTTGAGGCACGCTGGTCGACCGGTCTTGCTCAGGCACGAGAGCCGGTGGCTGGGTTCCGGCTCAAGGCCGGGACGGACACGATGTGTGAGGCCAGAGCTCGCGCCAGGCCCGCAGAGTGCAGACTGAAGACCCGATCGGAGGCTCGAACTACGCCGCCGCCTTCAGCACCTTCACCAGCTCGCGGTGAATGACCTCGTTGCCGCACACGACGTGGCCGGTGGCCAGCGCGTCCTCCTTGCCGTCGATACCGGAAACGGTGCCACCGGCCTCACGCACCATGATCAAGCCGGCGGCGATGTCCCAGGGTTGCAGGTCGCGCTCCCAATAGGCGTCGAAGCGCCCCGCCGCGACGAAGGCGAGGTCGAGCGAGGCGGCGCCGAAGCGGCGCAGGCCCGCGACCTTGACCTGCAGCGAGGTCATCTCGCGCAGGAACAGCTGGTGGTCGCCGCGGCCGATATGCGGCAGGCCGCAGGCGATGACGCATTCGTGGAGCTGGCGCCGTGCGGCGACGCGCAGCCGCTGGTCGTTGAGGAACGCGCCCTTGCCACGCTCGGCGATGTAGAGCTCGTCATTGGCGGGATTGTAGATCACACCGGCGATCACGGTGTCCTCGCGCTGAAGCGCGATCGAGATCGCGAATTGCGGGATGCCGTGCAGGAAATTGGTGGTGCCGTCGAGCGGGTCGACGATCCAGGTGTGCGACTTGTCGCTGCCTTCCCGCTTGCCGCCTTCCTCGCCGACAAAGCCGTAGCCGGGACGGGCCTTGGAGAGATCCTCGTACAGCATCTCCTCGGCCTTCTTGTCGGCGCGCGAGACGAAGTTCGCTGGCCCCTTCAGCGACACCTGCAGGTGCTCGATCTCGCCGAGATCGCGCTTGAGGTTGCGGCCGGCGCGGCGCGCGGCCTTGACCATGACGTTGATGAGGGCGGAATGGATCATGAGCTCGATGCGCTGGGCTGACCGCACCTTGCGGTGCGCGCCTTCCCCGGAAGCGGACGAAGGCGGGTGAAATGGCTGGCTGTGGGTGCCCTGCCGGGGCCGCCGCGTCAAGGCCGGATCAGCGGCCGATCACTTGATGGTGCCCAGCCAGCGCTTGGCGGCCTGCTCGCCCTTGGCACGGTCCTCGGGGGGCATGTCGGCGAATTTCTCGTCGAGCTTGGGATCGCCCTTGCCGGCCGTCTTGGCCACCAGGTGCCATTTGTAGGCCTCGACCTTGTCCATCTGGGTGGCGATTCCATACAGCAGCACCCATGCCAGCCGGTTCTGGGCGACCGGGCTGTTCTGCCGCGCGGCCCGGCGCAGCAGCGCGATGGCCGCGGGCTGGTCCTTCGGCACGCCGGTGCCGTTGAACAGCGCGATGGCGTATTCGACCTCGGCGTCGACATTGTCGGCGATCGCGGCGGCCTGCAGCAGGCGGGCGGCCTTCTCCGGGTCCTGCGGGACGCCGGTGCCCGACTTGTAGAACGTCGCCAGCGCATATTGCGCCTCGGGACTGCCGGCGTCGGCCGCCATGCGCAGCAGCTCGGCCGAGCGCTTGAGGTCCTGCGGCAGGGTCTGGCCGTCGAGATAGAGCAAAGCGAGATTGTAGGCGGCCTTGGGCTCGCCGAGCTTGGCGGCGGAAGCGAGCAGCTTCACCGCCTCCGGCTTGTCGATCGGGCCGCCGCGCCCGGCCAGCCGCATCATCGCCAGCGCGAACATCGCCTCGCGGTCGCCGGCCTCGGCGGCGCGCTTGTACCAGGTCGCCGCCTTGTCGTAGTCGCGGCGGATGCCCATGGCGTTTTCGTAGAGCTGGCCGAGCATCGCCATGGCCTTGGGATCGCCGGCCTGGGCGCGTGGCGACGCCAGGTCGAAGGCGGTCTTGTACTGGCCGCGCTGATAGGCGCCGTAGACCAGGTCGACATTGGGATCATTGGCGGCGGGCTGCGGCGTCGTGGCCGGTGCAGGAGCCGCCGGCTTGCCGGAGGGGGAAGGGGCCGGCTTCTTTGCCGCGGGCGGTGCCGGCGGCCTGGGCTTCTCAGCCGCCTTCTCCGCCGGCCGTTCGATCGGCTTGGGCTTTTCCGTCGGCGGCTGCAGAGCCGGCGGCGTCAACGAGATCTGCGCGGCCGCGCCCGTCATCGCCATGGCGAGCGCAGCAACAACACATGTCAGGCGCAGGATCGTCATCGGCCCCGTTCAGCTCTGTCCCGGCGCGTCGGCCGGCGCGGCCGCATATGCGCTCCGGATCGCGGTGCTGACCTCTGCAAGCGCCGCGGCGGGACCGCGGGCGTCGTTCCAGACGAGGTCGTCGACCAGCACGAAATCGGCTCCGGCCGCGACGAAGTCGGTGGCTTCCTTGAGCGAGATCGCATAGCCGACGCAGGGCGGCTCGAACAGCTCCGCCCACCAGGCGAGGCGCTCGTTGACGGCATCCGGCGAGGGCCGCCGTCCCTGCGCATCGCGCTCGCCGAACAGCACATAGTCGGCGCCGAGTTCGCCGGCACGCATCGAATCATGGCGTGTCGACAGGCCGCCGCCGCCGGCGATGCGATCCGGCTTCAGCCCCGGCAGCGCCTCCTCTAGCGCAGCGACGCCGGTCAGATGCGCGCCATCGGCGCCGGCGCGGGCGACGATGTCGGGATGTCCGTCGATCAGCAGCGCCGCACCGGCGCCCTGGATCGCCGGCGCCAGCGTCTTGACCGCCGTGATCATGCTGCGCGGATCGCTCTCCTTCAGCCGCACCAGCACCGCCGCGACATCGGCGTTGGCGAGGATCGCCGGCAGGCCGGCGGCCAGCGCCGCCGCATCGGTCACGACCGGCGTTGCCAGATAGAGGCGCGGTGCGGGCCGCGTGGAAGTCGTCTTGCCGGACACTATGCGGCCTCTTTCTCGAGCGCTGCGGTCCACTGGCCGCGGCTTGCAAGCGCGTTCATGCGGGCGCGGTGGGTGAAGGCCCGCTGGCCGGCGGGGACGTTCGCCGCCTTGCCGGCCCATGCCTGTTGCGGCGCCGCCTGCAGCGCGCGGCCATAGGAGAAGGTCAGCCTCCAGGGCAGCGGCCCGAGCCGGTTCATCGCGTCGAGATGCGCGGTGGCACTCTCGTCCGATTGTCCGCCGGACAGGAAGGCGATGCCGGGCACCGCCGCGGGCACGCATTCCTTCAGCAGCTGGACGGTCCTTTCGGCGACCTCCTGCACCCCGGCATGGTCCGGCGACTGCTTGCCGGGCACCGCCATGTTGGGCTTCAGGATCATGCCCTCCAACGCGACGCGCTGGATGCGTAATTCACGAAACACCTCGTTCAGGACGCGGCGCGTGACGTCGAAGCAGCGACCGATGTCATGATCGCCGTCCATCAGCACCTCCGGTTCGACGATCGGCACGATGTTCGCGGCCTGGCACAGGGCGGCATAGCGGCCGAGCGCATGCGCGTTGACATGGATCGCTGTCATCGAAGGGATATTGTCCTTGTCGATATCGATCACGGCCCGCCATTTGGCGAAGCGCGCACCCAGCGCGTAGTACGTCGCCAGCCGATCCGCAAGCCTGTCGACGCCGACCGTGACCCGCTCGCCGGGGCAGCCGGGCAGCGGCTGCGTTCCCTCATCGACCTTGATGCCCGGAATGCCGCCGGCCGCCTCGATCAGCTTCACCAGCGGGGTGCCGTCGGCGGCGTTCTGGCGGATGGTTTCGTCATAGAGGATGACGCCGGAGATGAACGACATGCCTGCGCTGCGAAACAGCATCTCGCGATAGTCGCGGCGGTTCTGTTCGGTCGATTCCACCTTGATGGCATCGAAGCGCTTCTTGATCGTCCCGGTCGATTCATCGGCGGCGAGGATGCCCTTGCCCGGCGTGACCATGGCAAGGGCCGTGCTGTTCAGTGCGGAGAGATTCATGCTTGGCTCCAGACGCACCTGCCCTGCCCATCAAAATAGACGGTTCTCGGGCGGATGCCGAGCAAACATTGGCCGCAGCCAAGGCAGGCTCTCGCAGAGGTGAAGGAGAGATTGCTGATCAGACGACCTGTCGCGTCAAAGGCAGCCGACTCCCCTCCCCCTTGCGGGGAGGGGGTGGGGGTCCACGCGCGCTGAATTCAGTGAGTTGCGTCTACAATCGTCCCTCGTCAATCGCTATGGGGGGGCGCGCGGTCAGGCCTTCGCTGTGTCGCTCATAACTCATAACTGCAAGATCGCCGACACGTGCTATCGAGCCCATCACTGATAGGATCACTCGGAGACCCCCACCCCCGACCCCTCCCCGCAAGGGGGAGGGGAGCTCACTGCCGTCGCCGTGACCACCGAGGTCTAGCAAGCTCAGCGGGCTGAGTGGGCTGTAAACGCCGGCTCACGCCACCTTCGGATCGAGCTCGCCCTTGGCGTAGCGCTTGGCCATCTCGGCGGTCGTCAGCACGCGCTTGATCTTGGAAGCCTGACCGGCGGTGTTGAACTCCTGCAGGCGCTGCTTGCACAGCTTGGCCATCGCCTCCATCGCCGGCTTCAGGTACTTGCGCGGATCGAACTCTTCCGGGTGCTCCGAGAGCACCTTGCGGATCTGGCCGGTCATCGCCATGCGGTTGTCGGTGTCGATGTTGATCTTGCGCACGCCGTTCTTGATGCCGCGCTGGATTTCGCTGACCGGCACGCCCCAGGTCGGCTTCATCTTACCGCCGAAGGAATTGATGATCTCCTGAAGGTCCTGCGGCACCGACGATGAGCCGTGCATCACCAGATGCGTGTTCGGCAGCTTGCGGTGGATCTCCTCGATCACGTTCATGGCGAGGATGTCGCCGTCCGGCTTGCGCGTGAACTTGTAGGCGCCATGCGAGGTGCCCATCGCGATCGCGAGCGCGTCGACCTTGGTCTCACGCACGAACTTCACCGCCTCGTCGGGATTGGTCAGCAGCTGATCGTGCGACAGCTTGCCCTCGGCGCCGTGGCCATCCTCCTTGTCGCCCATGCCGGTCTCGAGCGAGCCGAGCACGCCGAGCTCGCCCTCGACCGAGATGCCGCCGAGATGCGCCATGTTGGTGACGGCCTTGGTCACCCCGACATTGTAGTCCCAGTCGCCGGGGGTCTTGCCGTCGGCCTTCAGCGAGCCGTCCATCATGACGGAGGTGAAGCCGGCCTGGATCGCGGTCATGCAGGTCGCGGGCTCGTTGCCGTGGTCGAGATGCACGCAGACCGGAATGTGCGGATAGATCTCGGTGACCGCGTCCATCATGTGCTTGAGCATCACGTCGTTGGCGTAGGAGCGGGCGCCGCGCGAGGCCTGGATGATGACGGGCGCGTCGACCGCATTGGCCGCCTCCATGATCGCCAGCGCCTGCTCCATGTTGTTGATGTTGAAGGCCGGGACGCCGTAGTCATTTTCCGCCGCGTGATCGAGCAATTGACGCAACGTGATACGAGCCATGGCTGGAACTCCCTGAGATTAAGGATTGGACCGTGCGGCAGGATGCGCACGCGCCGAAACTGCTGCACCGTGCATAACGCGGTGGTGGGCGGATTCCAAGGGCAGTGGCGACGCAGCCCGGAGGAGGAGGCGATCAGGATATGTCTAGGGTTAGCGCGTAGGGGCTGGCGCGTTGCCGGTAGCTCAACGATGGGAGATCAGGTCTTCCTGGCTTCAAGAGCCGCGATGCGCTCCTCGACCTCGGTGACACGCTCGTCGAAGTCACTGGCGGTCGCGCGCATCATCACCAGCATGCCGGCAGAGTCCCGACGCTGCTTGCGGATCAAGGCTTCCATGCGCTCGTGCTCGGCTCGATTATCCAGCCTGAACTGTCCGACCTCTGTCCGGAGCGCAGCAATGCTCTCCTGGATCTTGATCAGGATCGAATGGACAGCGTCTGTCGGAGTCTCGACCATGGATGGAACATAACAGAAACATCCATGGCCGACAAGGGCCGGCAGATCAGGCCTTCAGCACCTCGACGCCCGGCAGCGGCTTGCCCTCCATCCACTCCAGGAAGGCGCCACCGGCGGTCGAGACATAGCTGAAGTCGGCGGCCACGCCTGCCTGGTTGAGCGCGGCGACGGTATCGCCGCCGCCGGCCACCGAGACCAGCTTCTTGGCCTTGGTGCGTTCGGCGGCATGCTTCGCGGCGACCATGGTGCCGCGGTCGAACGGCGTTAGCTCGAAGGCGCCGAGCGGACCGTTCCAGACCAGCGTCGCCGCATCGTCGATCGCGGCATGGATGCGCGCGGTCGATTGCGGGCCGACGTCGAGAATCATGCTGTCCGGCGGGATCGCGTCGAGCCCATAGGCGAAGGACGGCGAGTTCGCCGCGAAGTGATAGGAGACGGTGGCATCCACCGGCAGGATGATGGCGCAGTTCGAGGCTTCCGCCTTCTCCATGATCCGAAGAGCGGTGGCGGCGAGATCCTTCTCGGCCAGCGACTTGCCGATCTGCACGCCCTGGGCATGCAGGAAGGTATTGGCCATGCCGCCGCCGATCACCAGCGCATCGACCTTGGTGACGAGGTTTTCCAATAGGTCGATCTTGGTCGAGACCTTGGCGCCGCCGACGACCGCGATCACGGGCTTGGCCGGCCGGCCCAGCGCCTTGTCGAGCGCGTCGAGCTCGGCCTGCATGGTGCGGCCGGCATAGGCCGGCAGCTTGTGGCCGAGGCCCTCGGTCGAGGCGTGGGCGCGGTGCGCGGCGGAGAAGGCGTCGTTGACCCAGATGTCGCCGAGCTTGGCGAGCTCGGCGACGAAGGCCGGATCGTTCTTCTCTTCCTCCTTGTGGAAGCGCGTGTTCTCCAGGCACAGCACGTCGCCGTCCTTCATTGCGGCGATCGCGGTCGCGGCCGGCTCGCCGATGCAGTCGTCGGCGAAGGCGACCGGGCGCTTGATCACTTGCGACAGCGCAGTGGCGACCGGCTTCAGCGAGTCCTTGGCATCGCGGCCCTTCGGCCGGCCGAAATGCGCGAGCAGGATGACCTTGCCGCCCTTGGTCGCGATCTCATTGATGGTCGGCGCGACGCGCTCCAGGCGCGTCGCATCGCTGACGTGGCCATTCTCCATGGGCACGTTGAGGTCGACGCGCAGCAGCACGCGCTTGCCTTTGACGTCGACGTCGTCGAGGGTGCGGAATTGTTTCATTGAAGCCACCGTAAAACGAGGGACTAATCAGTGGTGATTATATCCGTCGGTGTTTTCCGGCGGATTGCCTTCCTGCTTCGCCGTCACCCGCATGCCTTGGCGGAAGCCATAAGCGATCAGGCCGATCAGCAACATCGCACCGGGGATACCGAGCCAGTTGGGAAGGGTCATGACGCTTCCTCAGTCGTCATTCCGGGGCGGTCCGCCGGACCGAACCCGGAATCTCGAGATTCCGGGTTCGATGCTGCGCATCGCCCCGGAATGACTGGCAGATGGTTACAGCAGCTTGCCCATCGCCACGGCGGTGTCGGCCATGCGGTTGGAGAAGCCCCACTCGTTGTCGTACCAGGACATCACGCGCACGAGGTTGCCGTTCATGACCTTGGTCTGGTCCATGTGGAACGTCGAGGAGTGCGGATCATGGTTGAAGTCGATCGAGACGTTCGGCGCCGTGGTGTAGCCGAGGATGCCCTTGAGCTCCTGCTCGGACGCGCGCTTCATCGCCTCGTTGATCTCCTTCGGATCGGTGTTGCGCTTGGCGACGATCTTGAGATCCACCACCGAAACGTTCGGCGTCGGCACCCGGATCGCGACGCCGTCGAGCTTGCCCTTGAGCTCGGGCAGCACCAGGCCGATCGCCTTGGCCGCACCGGTCGAGGTCGGGATCATCGACATCGCCGCCGCGCGGCCGCGATAGAGATCCTTGTGCATGGTGTCGAGCGTCGGCTGGTCGCCGGTGTAGGCGTGGATCGTGGTCATGAAGCCGGTCTCGATGCCCACGGTGTCGTTCAGCACCTTGGCGATCGGGGCCAGGCAGTTGGTGGTGCACGAGCCGTTGGAGACGACGAGGTGCTCCCTCGTCAGCGCGGTGTGGTTGACGCCGTAGACGATGGTGGCGTCGGCGCCGTCGGCCGGGGCGGAGACCAGCACGCGCTTGGCGCCGGCGGTCAGATGGGCCGAGGCCTTGTCCTTGGAGGTGAAGATGCCGGTGCATTCCAGCGCGATGTCGACGCCGAGATCCTTCCAGGGCAGCTTCGACGGATCACGCTCGGCCGTCACCTTGATCTTGCCGTTGCCGATGTCGATGCTGTCACCGTCGACGGTCACGGTGTGGGGAAAGCGGCCGTGCACGCTGTCGAAGCGCAGCAAATGGGCATTGGTCTCGACCGGGCCGAGATCGTTGATGCCGACCACCACGATGTCCTTGCGGCCCGATTCCGCGATGGCACGCAGAACGTTGCGGCCGATGCGGCCAAACCCGTTGATCCCGACCCGGACTGCCATTTTCGTCTCCTTCAATGACGTTTCTCATCCCCGTCGGCAGCCTTCTCACGGGCCCCACGAGGGTTTTGGAACTGTTGCCGCCCGGTTCTGCCGGGCGGGAGCGGACGATATGGTCCTTTCGTAGTCCTTTTTTTGCGATCGCTCAACCGTCGCGAATCACGTTCGTGCGGCGCTCCTGATTTGGTGAACCGCCGCGCAGGGTCGAGCGGGCCTTTACGCCAGCCGCTGTACGGCCGCCGCGACAGCCGCCTCGGCGGTGATGCCGAAATGCTTGTAGAGCTCCTTGGCCGGGCCGCTTTCGCCGAACGAATGCATGCCGATGAAGATGCCGTCCTGGCCGATGACCGCGTCCCAGCCCCAGCGCACTGCGGCTTCGACGGCGATCTTGACCGGCGCGTTGCCGATGATCTTTGCCCTGGTCTCGGCCGGCTGCTCCAGCAGCAGCTCCAGAGACGGCACCGAGACGACGCGGGCTGGGATGCCACGCTCGGCGAGCTGCTTCTGCGCCGCCACCGCGATCTCGACCTCGGAGCCGGTCGCGAACAGCGACACCTTGGCCTCGCCTTGCGCGGCGACGAGCTCGTAGCCGCCCCGGCTGCACGGATTGTCCGACGGCGCTGAGGTGCGCAGCTGCGGCAGGTTCTGCCGCGTCAGCGCCAGCACGGTCGGACCGTTGGTGCGGTTCAGCGCCAGCTCCCAGCATTCGGCGGTCTCGACCGCATCGCACGGCCGGAACACCCGCATGTTGGGGATCGCGCGCAGCGCGGCCAGATGCTCGACCGGCTGGTGCGTCGGGCCGTCCTCGCCGAGGCCGATCGAATCATGCGTCAGCACGTAGACGACGCCGGCGCCCATCAGCGCCGACAGCCTGATAGCGCCGCGCGCATAGTCCGAGAACACCAGGAAGGTGGCGCCGTTGGGCGCGAAGCCGCCATGCAGGAAGATGCCGTTCATGCAGGCGGCCATGCCGTGCTCACGGATGCCGTAATGGATGAAGCGCCCCTTCGGCGTCTTGGCCGAGAACGAGACAGCCGACTTCGCCTTGTTGTTGTTGGAGCCGGTGAGGTCGGCCGAGCCGGCCACGAACTCGAACGGCATTGCGGCTGCGATCACCTCGATCGCGGCCTCCGACGATTTGCGGGTGGCGGCGTTGAGCGGGGTCTCCAGCAGCGCCTTCTTGTGGTCCTTCAGCGCCTTCGCCAGCGCCGCGGGCCGCTCGTGGCGCAGCCGGCGCTCGAACTCGGCGCGCTTGCGCGGGCCCATCTCGCCAAGTCGGGTCTCCCATTCGCCGCGCGCAGCCGCGCCGCGGCGGCCGGCCTCGCGCCAGGCGGCGAGCACGTCGTCGGGCACCGAGAACGGCTCCTGCGAAATGCCGAGCTTCTCCTTGGCGCCCTTCAGCTCCTCTGCCCCGAGCGCCTCGCCATGCACCTTGGAGGTCCCGGCCTTGGTCGGCGCGCCGTAGCCGATCGTGGTCTTGCAGGCGATCAGCGACGGCTTCGACGATTTCTGGGCCCGTGCGATCGCCGCGGCAATCGCCTCCGGGTCATGGCCGTCGATCAGCTCGGCGGCCCAGCCGCACGCCTTGAAGCGCTTCACCTGGTCGACCGAGTCGGCGATCGACAGCGGGCCGTCGATCGAGATGCCGTTGTCGTCCCACAGCACGATCAGCTTGTTGAGCTTCCAGTGCCCGGCCATCGCGATCGCTTCCTGGGAGATGCCCTCCATCAGGTCGCCGTCGGACGCCAGCACATAGGTGTGGTGGTCGACGATCTTCTTGCCGTATTCGGCCTGCAGCATCTTCTCGGCCAGCGCCATGCCGACCGCCGTGGAGATGCCCTGGCCGAGCGGGCCGGTGGTGGTCTCGATCCCCTTGGTGCGGAAATTCTCCGGGTGGCCCGGCGTCAGCGAATCGACTTGGCGGAAGCGCTTGATCTGGTCGAGCGTCATCTCCTCGTTGCCGGTGAGATACAACAGCGCATAGAGCAGCATCGAGCCGTGGCCGGCGGAGAGCACGAAGCGGTCGCGGTCCGGCCAGGCGGGCGCTGCGGCATCGTATTTCAGCACGCGGGTGAACAGCACGGTGGCGACGTCCGCCGCGCCCATCGGCAGGCCCGGATGGCCCGATTTGGCCTTCTCGACGGCGTCCATTGCGAGCCCGCGGATGGCGTTGGCCATGCGGGAATGATCGACCTGCGTCATGCTGGAATCCGTCCAAACGTGAAATGCTGATGACAGGAGCGCCGCCGGTATTGCTGGCGGGCCGGGATTTTGCGGGCTGATTAGCACCTCGGTTCCGGGAATCAAAGGTTCTGCAACGCCGGGAACCTCCCAAAAGTTGCTTAGTAGTGCATAGTTTCGGCCGAGCGTTGCGCTTGGCTCGCCCAGCACGTAAGATTTTGCCCGTAACCGCTTGCCGGACAGCGCTTTTGTCGCATCCCGCTGGCTCCGAGGGCCTCGCATCCGTGCCATGAACGATCACCCTGCCAATCTTACCGGCCAGGTGGAACCCGGCGCCGCCGATCTCGAGGCGGCGACGCGGCGACTGATGACGGCCCTCGACGCGCTGGAGAGCGCGGTCGAGCGGCGGCGCGAGGCGGATCGTGACGAGGACGAGCTCGCCACGCGCATCCAGGCGCTCGGCGCCGACCGCTCGCGTCTCGCCGACGAGCTCGACGGCTCGTTGATGAAAACGCGCCGGCTCGAGCGCACCAATCGCGAGATCGCCGAACGTCTGGACACCGCGATCGGCACCATCCGCACCGTGCTCGCTGGCGGCGACGGGCAGAACGCCGCTGAAGACGATGAGGACGAGGAATGAGCCACATCAACGTCACCATCAACGGCCGCCAATATCGCATGGCCTGCGAGGAAGGCCAGGAGCTCAGGCTGCTCAAGCTCGCCGAGAGTCTCGAGCAGCGTATCACCAATCTGCGCGGCAAGTTCGGCGAGATCGGCGACGCCCGGCTCACGGTGATGGCCGCGCTCACCGTATGCGATGAGCTGATCGATGCCAATCAGCGCGTGCAGGTGCTGGAGCAGGAGCTCGAAGGCCTGCGCAACGTGCGCAACCAGTCCGCCGACCGCGCTCGTGCGACTCAGGTCGCGGTGGCGAAAGCGCTGAACGCTGCCGCCGAGCGCATCGAGCGCACCACGCAGGTGCTGAACCGCACCATCGGTGGTGGCGTGGCGATCGGGTGAGGGCGTACTCCATGAGGTGCTCAACTAGCGCCGTGGGAGTTTTTTAGCATTTATTGATTCACTCTTCGGGGACGGTTGCCGAATAGTCGATAGCAACGTGTCGACCCTTGTAGATGCCCCAATTCCGTGCGCCTGGTTCGAACGGACATTCAGCCCAATCGCGATAAAGCTCGTTGAGTTGTGAGAGCGACAGTGGCGAAGTTAGTGGTTTGGCTGCAGCCATGACTAACAGCAGCCCGCCTGACGATACCCAGACTGCGGGGCACAGCGATCTTCGCTGTTGTTCGGTGCAGCTCGCATACAAGTCCGCTTCGAACTGATTGCAGCATCGCCCGTATTTGTTGCGCGCGAACTTGAAGGCCCATGGTCCAACTATGACCACCGGCGATCGATTTGCGCCAGATCGTGAGATCTTGATCAAACCGCATTCTCCTTCATAAGGTGCGGTAGTAGTAGGGTGGGCAAAGGCGCGCGTGCAATGCTGCTGCGTCATACGCAGATTCCCGCGCGCTGTGCCCACCGCTATCACGCGCGGTGGCAATGGTGGGCACGGCGCGCCGAGCAATGGTGCAAGCCGAGCCAGCGTGCCAGCGCACCTTTGCCCACTCTCCACGACCGGACTACCAGATCCCCGAAACCAAGATCTCCAGCGCGACGTCCGGCGCTGCCGCTGCCAGCGCGCCGATGCATAGGCCGACGAAGCCGAGCGCGATGGCGCCGCTGATGCCGTGCTGGCTGAAGCCGTAGCTGGCGCCGATTGCGGTGCCCAGGATCAGCATGCTGCTGGTCCACAGGATCTGGATGACGAGCTTGATCTTGCTCAGCATGAGTGGCCTCGCAGCCTCCACGATCTCGCCCGTCCCCTTCTTCATACGTCTCACCACTGCCCATTGTGCAGCAGCGAAGCCGATCAATTCATCGCGATGCGATCGCTTTGCGAGCGCTTGTCGTTCTCCGCTGGCTGACCTAGCCTCGACGCGCGGAGCTGTCGAATCTCGCAAGCCATAAGCGGGATCGTCCGCGCATCAGGGAGGTTGCTCTTGAACAAGCTGATTCTGGCGGCAGCGGCCGTCGCGCTCGCAACGATCATTGCGCCGGTCGCTGCCGCGCCCTTGCCGGAAGCCAAGCCCGACGAGGTCGGCTTCTCGCCGGCGGGTCTTGCACGCATGGATGATTTCTTCGCCCGCGAGATCGCCGCCAAGCGCGTGCCCGGCGCGGTCGTGGCGATCGCGCGTGACGGCAAGCTCGTGCATTACAAGGCCTACGGCCAGCTCGATCCGGTCAAGGGCACGCCGATGCCGCTCGACGCGATCTTCGCCCTGGCCTCGATGACCAAGCCGATGACTGCGGTCGGCGGGCTGATGCTGATGGAGCAGGGGCGGCTGCCGCTGCAGGCCAAGCTCGCCGACTACTATCCGGCATTCGCCGACATGAAGGTCGGCGTCACCCAGGAGAACGGCGCGCTGCTGCTGGTGCCGCAGGCCCGCCCCATCCTGATCCACGATCTCTACCGCCACACCTCGGGCCTGATGTATGGCGGCCGGCCGGACAGCTCGAGCGCGGTGGCGCGGCTCTATCCCGACGGCACCGCGCCTGCGATCGAAGGCGACACCCAGGCCTTCATCGAGCGCATCACCAAGCTGCCGCTGGCGCATCAGCCGGGCACGCAGTTCGAATACGGCTTCTCCATCGACGTGCTCGGAGCCGTGATCGAGAAGGTCAGCGAGCAGCGGCTCGGTGAATATCTTTCAACCAATGTCTGGAAGCCGCTCAGCATGCAGGACGCGACCTTCGCGCCGACCGACGCACAACGCCCGCGGCTGGCGCATCCGTTTCCGAACAATCCGCTGACCGGCAAGCCGCAGGCGATCAAGCTCCTGGACACGCCGACCAGGTCGGACTGCGGCGGCGCCTGCTCGTTCGCCACGATCGGCGACTACGTCCGCTTCGGCCAGATGCTGCTCAATGGCGGCGAGCTCGACGGTGCGCGCATCCTGAGCCCGAAGACGGTGCACCACATGACCTCCAATCATCTCGGCCCGGAGATCAAGAACACCGTCGCCACTGTCGAGCCGCATCGCGCCGGCTTCGGCTTCGGCCTCAGCGTCGCCGTGCGCACCAGCGAGGGCCTGTCGGCGGTGCCCGGCAATCCCGGCGAGTTCAGCTGGAACGGCGCCTATGGCACGCAGTTCTTCTGCGATCCCAGGGAGCGTCTCGTCGTGGTGGTCGGCACGGCGGCGCCCGGTGACCTGCGCAAATATTATCGCGAGCAGGTGCAGGACATCGTCTATGGCGCGATGGTGAAATAGCGCATGCTCACGGTTCATCACCTCGGCAAGTCGCAGTCCGAACGTATCGTCTGGCTCTGCGAGGAGCTGGAAATTTCGTACGAACTGAAATGCTACACGCGCGACGCCCGGACGATGCTGGCGCCGCCCGAGTACAAGGCGCTGCATCCGATCGGCGCGGCGCCCGTGATCACCGACGGCGAGCTGGTGCTCGCCGAGTCCGGCGCGGTCGTCGAGTACATCATCGCCAAATACGGCCACGGTCGGTTGCGGCCCAGGCCGGACGATCCGAGCTTCGCGCCGTTCCTCTACTGGCTTCATTTCGCCAACGGCACCCTGCAGGCCGCGATGGGCCGGCTCATGATCCTCAACCGGCTCAATCTGCCGGACGACAATCCCGTGCTCGGCGCTATCAGGGGGCGGCTCGACCGCGCCTTTGCAGCCGTCGAGACGCGCTGCGGCGAGGCGGACTATCTGGCAGGCGGCGCGCTTACCGCCGCCGACATCATGACGGTGTTTTCACTCACCACCATGCGCTACTTCCTGCCCTACGACCTCGCGCCGTTCCCGAACATCCGCGCCTACCTCGCGCGCATCGGCGCCCGCCCGGCCTATCAGCGCGCCATGGCCAAGGGGGACCCGGGCATGGCGTTGTTGTTGAGCTGATCCCGCTCAGCCCGCGTGCCACCACGCAATGACGTCATCCGGCGTAGAGGCGATCGCTGTGAAGCCCGATCGCCTCACTTCCCCTGCCGCTTGCGGCTCCAGTCCAGGAACGAGCGATACAGCTCCTCCTTCTCCGCCTTCGACGTCGGCGCCTTGGCCTGCGATTCGAGAAAGGCCTCGAAGCGCTCCTGCTGCGACAGACTGCCGGTCGCGGCGGGCGGCAGGCCGACATCGGCCTCGTTCTTCATCCGCTCCAGCACGGCGTCGACATAGGGATAGCGCTGCCAGCCCGGCACCTGTGCCGCGAGATTGAGATCCTTCCAGCCTGGATGAAACGGCGGCTGCTGCAGCCGCGCGAGGTTGGTGAACAGCGCATCGACGAAGCGATTGACGCGGTCGGCGCGGTCGCTGCCCGGCTTCCAGTTGTAGACGGCCAGCACCGACGGCACGGCGATAGTTTCCACAGCGGTGTCAGGTGCGACCAGTCCCGGATAGGTGTCGGCCTTGATGCTGGTCGGATAGTAGAAATCCGAGAATTGCTGCGTGTACGGCACCGGCACGAAGTGGAATCCAGGATCCGCCTTCTTGCCGCTGAACAGCTCGCCGGGCTTGGAGGCGACATAGACCATCGCGGCGATCTCGCCCTTGTGCAGCTTCTCCAGCGCAACAGGACCACCGATGGCGACAGGCTCGATGTCGATGCCGAGGCGCCGGAAGATCAGCGGCCCCGTATGCGCGGCGGCAACGCCGGCCGTTCCAACCGCGATCTTCTGGCCCTTCAGATCCTGCAGCGACTTGAACTCCTCGCGCGCATAGATGTGCACGTCGGAGATGAAGAAGCGCAGCACGTAGCGGATGCGGTCGTTGATGTTGGAAAGGCCGGCCTGTTTGGCGTAGAAGTCGAACGCATCGGCGTAGGTGACGGCGACGTCGACGCCGCGCAGATACAGGAGATCGGCGATGTTCGAGGTGGTGCCGCGCGTCACCATCGGGATCAGGCGCATGTTGTCGCCATCGTCCATCGTCCGCGCCATCTCGCTGGCGAGGCGCACGAAGCCGCCGTCGGGCAGGCCCGCGGCCAGGCCGACGGTCCATTGGTTCATACGCGTCTTGATGGCGGCTTCATCCGAGGTGCTCCGTGGCTCGGGCGCGCGGGTCTCGGAGACCCGACGCTGGACGGCCCGCCGTTCGGACGCGCGCGCAGGCTTGATCGAGAGCGGAGCGGCGGACTGCTCTTGCGCCCGCACCGCGCCGACGGGGGTGAGCAAGGCAGCCGAAAGCGTTGCCAGCACCAGCAGCGCTGGCCGGGCGAGTACTCTGTGCATGTGACTAGTCCCCGATCGCGTCTGCTCGCCATTCCCCCGAGCAGACTGATGACACAGATCAATCCAAGATCGTATCTCAATGAGCCCTAAACCTGGCAGTTTTGGGGCGAGAACTACCTAAGGTTTCAGGTAGCTCCAGCCGCTCTCCTGCAGCTCCATCAGGCGCACTGCGCCCGAGGGCACCAGGCTCGCTTCGGCGACGATCGCAATCGGATGTCCTTCGCGTTTCTCCATGCCGCGCTTGGTGATGTTGCAGGCGGAGAACCTGATCTTGGCGGGAAAGCTGAGTTCTGCGATCTGCTTGAGCCGGTCCTTCACCGGCGAGGTATCCTCGCGCAGCATGTTCAGCCCGGGTCCATAGGTGACGAGCTCGATCTCGACCTCCTCGCCCTTCTCCTTGAACGTCTCCATGATGTTGGTGGCGTTGTTCAGCGCCAGATTCATGATCGCCGGATCGTTCTGATCGACCTGGATCGAGACGCGATGAATCTTGACGTCGGCGGCGAGGCTCGCAGCAGCCGACGCGATCAGCAGCGCGCAGGCGGCCGTGACAGTTTTGAGATCGAAGCGCATGCCAGGACTCCAATGTACGATGCAGAGCATTGCGATGTGGGCATGATCTGCCACAACCTCAGCTCCGACCGATGAGCCCCAATCGTGGCGACACTATGCGCTGCCGACACGGCGCTGCCGCGGGAGCGCCGTCATCGCCACGGCGTCATTGCGAGCGCAGCGAAGCAATCAAGACTGCATCTGCGGAGAGATGGGCGCGCTAGTCGGGGACGACGGCGGAATGCTGGGGTGGCGGCACGCGAGCAGATGCACGTCGTAAACTGCATGACGGGCAATCCGCACATATCCATCATGCGCAAACTGCCCGTCGCGTTACGATGTCGCAGGCTGCGCGGCTTGTCACGTCGGGCAAATCAGGTCGATCTTTCCGCCCGTCCTGCTGCCGCATGAGGGGCGTTTCGCGACCGTCACGGACCGTTGGCAGTGGGATGCGATGGGCGTGAATTGCCGCAGCGTGAGCTACTTCACGCGGACGAACGGCGATGCACGTACGGTCAAGTCGCGTGGTCCTGACACCCCGATGCTGGTGTCCCGCGCAATGCGCGCAAGCGCGTTGTCGCGCATGGTGGCCAACAAGCCCGGCGCACCAAGGAGATCGCGAAGCAGCCGTTCAAACCGTCGCGCAGGGAAGGCCGGGTGTTTCCGGCTGCACCTGTGGTACCTGCCGCCTGCATTTTTTTGAGCAGGCGGGCCACGGGCGTCAGCCGACGCCCGGCCTTCCCTGTGCCCTCTGTCTTGAGGGGGGCGATCGAGATCAACAGCTCGGACGCAACGCGTCGCGAGGACGCGAGCCCATGCCATGTTCTGTTGTGTTGCCGCCGCCCCATCGCTGTCATCGCCGGCGCAGTGTGCGCCGCGGTCCCTCGACTTCGCCATCGCCGTCACGGCGTACTGCGCGCCCGGTCGGGCCGGGCGACGACGCCGACTGTTGGCAACCGTGTCGCGCCTCGATCCGCTTCCACCGCTGGCAAAATCATCCCGTGATGGTTACATTGCAACTGCGAGGCTGCGACGCGCGTCCGGAACCAACATATCCCCGGGGCCTTATCGATCCTTTAGGGAACTGTCCCTGGCCAGGTCTGTGGACCTGGACATATGGTGCCCACCTACTTTCGTAGGGAACTCCGGGATCGAGCGTTTCAACGGCGATTGCGGCTTCGCGCTTGTTTTCCGTCTCTCCTCTCCCCTTCGGTTGCCGACCTGCTGCGTTTCTGTAACGTTTGCGTGCCCGCGTCCGCCCGCCCGTCACGGAGGTCACGTCGCATGCCGATGAAGGCCGCTCAGCACACCAAGCAGCAGCTCCGAGCCGCAGCCCTTGTCGCGCGCGACGCGTTGAGCGACGAGACGCGGAGCGCGGCCGCGCAGGCGATCGCCGCGCGCGGGCTCCCCTTCGCATTCGAGCCCGGCACGGTCGTCTCCGGCTATGCGCCGGTCCGCAACGAGCTCGATCCGATGCCGTTGCTGCGTGAGCTGGCGGGGCAGGGGGCGCGGCTGGCGCTGCCGGTCGTGCTGGCGCGCGGCCATTCGCTCTCGTTCCGCGCCTTCGCGCCGGGCGACCGGCTGACGCTCGGGTCGCTCGGCATCCCCGAGCCATCGCCGGCAGCCGCCGAGCTGGTGCCCGATGTGATGCTGGTGCCGCTCGCCGCCTTCGACCGCACCGGCCACCGCATCGGTTACGGCGGGGGCTACTACGACTACACCTTTTCGCACCTGCGGAAGATGCATCACGTCATCGGCGTCGGCCTCGGCTTCGCCATTCAGGAAACCGAGGCCATCCCGGCCTTGGCCCACGACGCGGCGCTGGATTATGTGCTAACCGAGCGCGAGACCTTGGATTTCCGGAGCAATTGAGTTGCGAATTCTCTTCGTCGGCGACGTCGTCGGCCGGGCCGGCCGCAGCGCCGTCTCGGACCACCTTCCAGGCTTGATCCGCGATTGGGCGCTCGATTTCGTCATCGTCAATGGCGAGAACGCGGCCGGCGGATTCGGCATCACCGAGGCGATCTATCAGGAGCTCATCGATGCCGGCGCCGACGCGGTCACGCTCGGCAACCACTCCTGGGATCAGCGCGAGGCACTGGTGTTCATCGAGCGCGCGCCGCGCCTGGTGCGCCCTGCGAACTATCCGGTAGGCACACCCGGCCGTGGCGCCGCGCTGATCGACGCCAAGAACGGCGCCCGCGCGCTGGTGGTCAACGTGCTCGGGCGGGTGTTCATGACGCCGTTCGACGATCCGTTCGCGGCGGTCGGCCGCGAGCTCGGCGCCTGTCCGCTGCGCGAGGCGGCGGATGCGATCGTGGTCGACGTGCATTGCGAGGCCTCCAGCGAGAAGCAGGGCCTGGGCTATTTTTGCGACGGCCGCGCCAGCCTCGTCGTCGGCACCCATACGCATGTGCCGACGGCCGATCACCGGATCCTGCCCGGCGGCACCGCCTACATGACCGATGCCGGCATGACCGGCGATTACGACTCCATCATCGGCATGCAGAAGGATGAGCCGCTGCGCCGCTTCCAGTCGGGCATCCCGTCGGCGCGCTTCGAGCCGGCCTCCGGCGAGGCGACGTTGAGCGGCGTGGCGGTCGAGACCGACAACGGCACCGGGCTTGCGATCAAGGTCGCGCCGGTGCGCATCGGCGGCCGGCTGTCGCAGACGAGGCCGGCGTTCTGGGGAGAATGAGAGCCTGCGTCAGGCCTTGAGGCGAAAACCCATCCGGAACGCGCCCCAATGCCGGCCCTTGATGAAGATCGGCGCGGACAGGTCCTTCATCAGCACGAACTGTCCGCCGCCCATGTCGCGGCGGTAGGTCTGGAGCAGAAACGGCTTGTTGCTGGCGGCGGCCACCTTCTTCACCGCACGGTCCTCGAACAGCCGGCGGTTGCGGCAGTTGGCGTTGTTCCAGACCGGATCGGGCCCCTGCGGCTTGCGGTAGTTCGGATTGTGCGTCGGCAGATAGCCGCCGCGCGCCCAGGCGACGCAGAACACGATGCGCGGGTCGCTGCCCTGGATCGGGTCCTGGATCGCCGGCAGGACGCGGTCGGTGAACTCGACGTAGCGCGTCATGTACTGCTTGGGATTGGTGCCGGGGATCTCGCGATAGCTCTCGTCCATCAGGTCGGCGAGCGTGATCTCGCCGCGGTCGATCGCCGCCTCGAAGGTCGCCGAGATCTGCCGGGCGGTGTCGACGACGGACTTGATCAGCGGCGCGTCCGTGGTCTGTACGCCGCTCTCGGCGATCAGCCCGATCAGCGCCTCGGAATGATCGAGCAGCTTGGCGATCCGGCTGTCGGCCTGTTTGAGCTCGACCGAGGACTGGTCGACGCCCTTGGCGAGCTCGTTGAGCTCGCTGATCACGGCGTCGCAATGCGCGAGGTTGGAGGTCGCGGCCTTCGCCACGCCGTCGATCTCCTGGCCGACGCTGGTGAAGCCGTCCTGGACGCGGACGATGATGCCGCCGATCTGCTGGGCGCCTTCACCGGCGGTCTTGGCGCGCGACGAGGCCTGGCCGCTCTCGCCGAGCAGGCTCTTCACCTGCGAGTCGAGCCCGCGCAGGGTGTCGCCGATCTGCTGCGTGGCCTGGCGAGTCGCCTCGGCGAGCGACTTCACCTCGCTGGCGACGACAGCGAAGCCCCGGCCGGCGCTGCCGGCACGGGCCGCCTCGATGGTGGCGTTCAGCGCCAGCAGGTTGGTCTGCTTGGCGATCGCCTCGATCGCGACCGAGACCTTGGCGACCTGCGACAGCGCATCGCCGACCGAGCCGAGCCGCTGCTCGATCCGCTCCACGGAGTCGACCAATTCGGCGATGTGCCGCACCGCGGTGTCGACCACGTTGCGCGACTGGGCGATGTCGCCCACTGCGGCGGTCGTGGCCGATTGCACCGCTTGCGAGGCGGTGGCGATGTCGTGATTGGCCGCGACCATGGTCTTGGCGGTGGCCTGCAGATGCCCGAACCGCTGCGACTGGTAGCTGACGCGGGCGGCGACCTCTTGGACGTTGCCGGCGACGTCGGCAAGCTCGACGCCGAGGCCGCCGATGCGGTCGGCGATCTCGTCGATCAGCCGCTCGGCGCCGGTGCGCGCGTCGTGACTTTCCAGAATGGCGCGTTGCGCGACCGACATGTCCAGGCTCCAGGGCTTGAAAGGATCAGAAAATCACCGCTCGACTCACAATTTGTAGGCGGTGCGGAAGCCGCCCCAGTGCCGGCCGCGGACGCGGATCGGTACGTCGATCTCGCGCATCATGACGGTGTTGCCGTTGCCCATGTCGCGCGCGTAGCTCTGGATCAGATACGGCCGCTGGTTGCGGCCCGCGGCGAGCCCGGCCGGATCGTTGAAGATGCGGCGGTTGCGGCTGTTGGCGGTGTTGAAGGCTGCGTCGCCCGGCCGCTGCGGATGCGAATAGATCCGGTTGTGCACCGGCAGATAGCCGTTGCGATCGATCGCGACGCAGAACGCCATGCGCTGGTCCTTGACGAGGAAGGCCTCCTGGAACGAAGGCAGCACGCGCTCGGCCCAGTCGAGAATCCGGCTGCGGTGCTGCTGCGGATTGGTGCCGGGGATCTCGACATAGTTGGTATCGAACATGTCCTCGAGCGTGATCTCGCCGCGCGCGACAGCGCTTTCGAACATCCGGTTCAGCTCGGTGCCGGCTTCCATGGCGCGGGTGACGAACTCGTTGTTCTCCTCGTGCAGCGCCCAGAGCTTGTCCTCGATCTTCTCGCGCAGCTCGGCATTGGGCGCATCGAACCGCGCCTGGGCGCCGGCCTTCATCTGCTCGGTGACGCGCAGGCGGCACGGGCCGACGTCCTCCAGCACGGCGTCGAACCCCTCGTTCACGGCGAGACGGCTCGCGTCGGGGCCGGTGATCAGCACGCCGTCGTTGGCAATCTCGTAGACCGCGGCCGTGATCGCGCGGGCGCCGGATTTGATCTCGAGCTTGAGATGGCAAGGCAGGCGCTCGCTGCCGCTGCGCACGGGCCGATCGCCCTGGCGCAGCAGCACGGCACAGCGCGCCTTCAGCTTCTGGGCGTACATGGTTACGGCGCGCCCGGCGTTCGTGACGCGCTCGCCATAGCTCTCGGCCTGCTGGGTGGCGCTGCTGATGTCAGCGGCGCTGTCGACCACCGAGGATATGAACTGCGAGGCCTGCGCCGCATTGTTCGACATCTCGCCGGTGGTCTGGTTCTGCTCGGCGACGGCGCCGTTGACGTTGGTGAAGACCGGGCGGATCGCCTCGATCGCCTGGGCGATGCGGTGGACGGCGTCGGCCGAGCCGGCGGCGTCCTTCTGCAGTGCCTCGATCTTGCGGGTGATCTCCTCGGTCGCGTTCTGGGTCTGGACGGCAAGCGCCTTGACCTCCGTCGCCACCACCGCGAAGCCGCGGCCGGCTTCGCCGGCGCGAGCGGCCTCGATGGTCGAGTTGAGCGCGAGCAGGGTGGTCTGGCGCGCGATCTGGGAGATCAGGTTGACGACGTTGCCGATCGCCGCCGAGGACTCGCGCAGGCGGTCGACGTTGGCCCGGGCTTCTGTGGCGGCGGCGCTGGCCTGGTCGGCGAGCTGGCCGCCGTCCTGGACCTGGGCACGGATACCGTGGGCGGACTGGGTCACCTTCTCTGCGGCGTGGGCGAACGTCGCCGCCGTTCCTTGCGCGGCGCTGCTGCGGCCGTTCAGCGCATCGGCGCGCTGGCGAATGTCCATCAGCGTCCCCGCCGTCGCCTCGGCGCCGCTGGCGACCGCATCGGCGGCGCGCTCGAGCTGGCGAATCATGCCGCCGAGTTCCAGCTCCAGCAGGTCGAGGATGGCCTTGGCCGAATCGGCATCCGACGACGCCGGCGGCTCCGGCGCGGCCACCGGTTTCGGTTCAGCCACCGGATCGGGCGCAGAGGGTCGTCTTGCAAGGAAACCAAACGCCATGGGGCGGCCCCGGTGCGGTGAAAAGGTGCAGAGGGGCGGCATCGTTGCACTTGACTGTGAAGCCGTGGTTAACATTTGGCTTATGGTGCAGGGCAGCCAACCGGCTCTTCGAAGGGGGCGGCCACCCTGAATCCACCTCAAATCTTTGATTTTGACGATTCCCGGCCTATAAGGCCGCGCTTCCCCCACCTGATCCCTACGATTTCAAGAGACCTCGCATGGCCGGCCATTCCCAATTCAAGAACATCATGCATCGCAAGGGCCGGCAGGATGCGATGAAGTCCAAGCTGTTCGGCAAGCTGGCGCGCGAAATCACCGTCGCCGCCAAGCTCGGCACGCCGGACCCGGCGATGAACCCGCGGCTGCGGGCCGCCGTGGTCGCCGCCCGGGCCGAGAACATGCCCAAGGACAACATCGAGCGCGCCATCAAGAAGGCGCTCGGCGGCGAAGGCGATAATTACGATGAGATCCGCTACGAGGGCTATGGCCCGGGCGGCGTCGCCGTCATCGTCGAGGCGCTCACCGACAACCGCAACCGCGCCGCCTCCGACATCCGCTCCTACTTCACCAAATCCGGCGGCAATCTCGGCGAGACCGGCTCGGTGTCGTTCATGTTCGACCGCGTCGGCATCATCGAATACGACCGCAGCGTCGCCTCGGATGACGCGGCGCTGGACGCCGCCATCGAGGCTGGCGCCGACGACGTGATCTCGGGCGAGGGGGGGCACGAGATCTATGCCTCGCCGGAGAGCCTGCGCGAGGTCGCCAAGAATCTCGAGGCCAAGTTCGGCGAGCCGCGCAAGGCGGCGCTGACCTGGAAGCCGCAGAACACCGTGGCGGTCGACGACGAGACCGCCGAGAAGCTGTTGAAGCTGATGGATCTGCTGAACGAGCACGACGACGTCCAGAACGTCTATGCCAATTTCGAGATCTCGGACGCGCTGATGGCGAAGATGGGCGGTTGACGGACGCTCAACCACGTCGTTCGTCCGTTCCGTTTATGTTTCCATCGGTGTGGCGCAAGGCTATCTCTATCCCATGAAAGCCCAGCCGATTCGCGCAGCCGTCCGTATCATTGGGATCGATCCCGGCCTCCGCCGCACCGGCTGGGGGGTGATCGAGAGCGAGGGCAACCGGCTGATCTATGTCGGTTGCGGCTCGGTGGAGCCGCCCGACGACCTGCCGCTGGCGAGCCGGCTGCTGGCGATCCATGAGGGGCTTTCGGCCGTGCTCGGCCGCTTTGCCCCGATGGAAGCCGCGGTCGAGCAGACCTTCGTCAACAAGGATGGTGTTGCGACCCTGAAGCTCGGCCAGGCCCGCGGCATCGCCATGCTGGCGCCGGCCATGTTCGGGATTTCGGTGGCCGAATACGCCCCCAACCAGGTCAAGAAGACCGTGGTGGGCGCTGGCCATGCCGACAAGGGCCAGATCGCGGTGATGCTGAAGATCCTGCTGCCCAAGGCCGAGCCGCCGTCGGCGGACGCAGCGGACGCGCTCGCCATCGCCATCACCCACGCCCATCACCGCCAGGGCCAGGCGCTGCGCATGAAGGTGGCCGGGCTATGATCGGCAAGCTCAAGGGGCTGATCGATTCCACCACCGAGGATTTCGTCATCCTTGACGTCGGCGGCGTCGGCTATCAGGTGCACTGCTCGGCGCGGACGTTGCAGGCCTTGCCGTCGCCGGGTGAAGCCGCCACATTGTCGATCGAGACCTATGTGCGCGAGGACCAGATCAAGCTGTTCGGTTTTCGCTCGGACGTCGAACGGGAATGGTTTCGCCTTTTGCAGACGGTGCAGGGCGTCGGCGCCAAGGTCGCCCTCGCCGTGCTCGGCACGTTGCCGCCGGCCGATCTCGCCAACGCCATCGCGCTGCGCGACAAGGCGGCGGTGGCGCGCACGCCGGGCGTCGGCCCCAAGGTCGCCGAGCGCATCGTGACCGAGCTGAAGGACAAGGCACCGGCCTTCGCCGATGTCGATCCCGGCGTGGTCAGGCTGTCCGGTGCGATCGAGGAGCAGCGCGCGCCGCAGCCCATCGCGGATGCCATCTCCGCGCTCATCAATCTCGGCTACGGCCAGCCGCAGGCGGCCGCCGCGATCGCGGCAGCATCTCGCGCGGCCGGCGACAAGGCCGAGACCGCGCAACTCATCCGCCTCGGCCTCAAGGAGCTGGCGAAATAGGCTATCGTCGCTCGGCCGGGCGAGCAGAAGGACAATCATTTCCCCCATGGTGAGCAAGAAGGACAAGGAGCTGATCGAGGCGGCCGCATCAGCGGTCAAGAGCCGCTACCGCAACGACTGGCAGGAGGTCGGCGCGGCCGTGCGCACCCGCGACGGCCGCATCATCACCGGCGTCAACATCGACGCCTATCTCGGCCGCAACGCCGTCTGCGCCGAGGCGATCGCGATCGGCCGCGCCATCACCGAGCACGGCGATCACGGCATCGAGACCATCGTCGCGGTGCGTCATCCCAAGCCGGGTGAGCCCGGCGAGGTCGCCGTGGTCTCGCCCTGCGGCACCTGCCGCGAGCTGATCCATGACTACGATGCGAAGGCGCGTGTCATCGTGCCGTCGAACGGCAAGGGGCCTGCGGCGGTGACGATCGGCGAGCTGCTGCCGAACAAATACAGGCGCGGCAACGAATGAAGCCGCCTGCGCGCATGGTCAGTCCGGAGCGGCGCTCCGACGATGTCGGTGACACCGCGCTGCGTCCGCAGCAGCTCTCCGAGTTCGTCGGCCAGCAGCAGGCGCGTGCCAATCTGTCGATCTTCATCGAGGCGGCGCGCAAGCGCGGCGAGGCGCTCGACCATGTGCTGTTCGTCGGTCCTCCTGGTCTTGGCAAAACCACCTTGGCCCAGATCGTCGCGCGCGAGCTCGGCGTCGGCTTCCGCGCCACATCGGGCCCGGTCATCGCCAAGGCCGGCGATCTGGCGGCGCTGTTGACGAACCTCGAAGAGCGCGACGTGTTGTTCATCGACGAGATCCATCGTCTCAGCCCGGCGGTCGAGGAGGTGCTCTATCCTGCGATGGAGGATTTTCAGCTCGACCTCATCATCGGCGAGGGACCGGCGGCCCGCTCGGTGAAGATCGACTTGTCGAAGTTCACGCTGGTCGGCGCGACGACGCGCGCAGGCCTGCTGACAAATCCGCTGCGTGATCGTTTCGGCATCCCGATCCGGCTGAACTTCTACACGGTCGAGGAGCTGGAGGGCATCGTGACGCGCGGTGCCCGCGTGCTCGGCGTTGGCATGACCGCCGACGGCGCCAACGAGATCGCGCGCCGCGCCCGCGGCACTCCGCGCATCGCCGGCCGGCTGTTGCGCCGGGTGCGTGACTTCGCCTCGGCGGCGAACGCCAGCGCGATTGATCGCTCCATCGCCGATCACGCCCTGAGCGCGCTCGAGGTCGATGCCGCCGGGCTCGATGCAATGGACCGGCGCTATCTCTCGACCATCGCCCTGAACTACGGCGGCGGGCCGGTCGGCGTCGAGACCATGGCGGCGGCGCTGTCGGAGCCGCGCGACGCGATCGAGGACATCATCGAGCCCTATCTGATCCAGTGCGGCTATCTGCAGCGCACGCCGCGCGGCCGGCTGTTGACCTCGCATGCGTTCCGGCATCTCGGCATGGCCGAGCCGAACCGCGATCCCAGCCAGTTCGGCCTGTTCGGCAGTGAGGACGATGCTTAACGAATCTGCTGACAATCTGCACGGACGCACCCGAAATCGGTTGCAATGATCGAAGAAGGATTGCGTGCGAGGAGTTCGTCCATGCTGTCACGCCGTCGCTTTCTGTCATTCTCAGGCGGTCTTGCCGCGACCGGTTTTTCGACTGCGACCTATGGCGTCGGCGTCGAGCCGCTCCGCCTGGGCGTCACCGACTATCACATCCATCCACGCAACTGGCCGGCTGGGCTAAGACTGAAGATCGCTGCGATCGCCGACATCCACGCTTGCGATCCCTGGATGTCGCTGGCGCATATCGACGGGATCGTCCAGCGGACCAACGCGCTGCAGCCGGATCTGATCGTCCTGCTCGGCGACTACGTCGCTGGTCATCGGCATCACATCGGACGCATCGACGCTTCGGAGTGGGCGCCGGTGCTCGGCGGCCTCAAGGCGCCGCTGGGCGTGCACGCCATCCTTGGCAATCATGATTACTGGGATGATCGAACCGTGCAGCGCGATGGCCGCGGCGCGCCGTATGCCCAGAAGGCGCTCGAGGCCGCCGGCATTCCTGTCTACGAGAACGACGTCGTGCGTCTCGCCAAGAACGGCCATGCCTTCTGGCTCGCCGGCCTCGGCGATCAGCTGGCCTACATGCCGGCCAGGCGCTTCCGGTCCGTGCCGCGGATCGGCATCGATGATCTCGCGAGCACGCTGCGCAAGGTGACGGACAGCGCGCCGGTGATCCTGCTGGCGCATGAGCCCGACGTTGCGCTCCGGGTGCCGTCGCGGGTGGCGCTGCAGCTCTCCGGGCATACGCATGGCGGGCAGGTTCGTGTGCTCGGCTGGTCGCCGGCCGTTCCCGCGCGCAATGGCGTCAATCTGGCCTACGGCCACATCCGCACCCAATGCGACGTGATCGTTTCCGGCGGCCTCGGCTGCAGCATCATGCCAGTCCGGATCGGCATGCCGCCGGAGATCGTGCTGGTCACCGTCGGCAGGGAACCCGTCGAGGTGACGTCCTAGCCTGCTCTTGCTAGCCTGCTCTTGCGCTGGCCGTTGAACTGGGCGAAACGATCGCCATTTCCGACGATCGAGGGCTTCCCTTGACCCACCAACATCTCGACGGCGAGATCCGCGACGGCCGCCACCACATGCAGGTGCGGGTCTACTACGAGGACACGGATTTCTCCGGAATCGTCTATCACGCCAACTACCTCCGCTTCATGGAGCGCGGCCGCACCAATCATCTGCGGCTGATGGGCGCCGAGCAGCACGCGCTGTTCGCAGAGGCAGAAAGCGAGATGCCGGGCTTCGCTTTCGTCGTGCGCTCGATGACGCTCGACTTCCTGCGGCCGGCGCGCATGGACGACGTGCTCGACGTCGTCACCTGGCCCGTGGCGGTGAAGGGGGCCTCGATCACGCTGGCGCAGGAGGTCAGGCGCGGCGAGGAGGTGCTCGTCAAGGCCGACGTGAGAGTCGCGTTCATCAGCGGCGGCAGGGCGCAGCCGATACCGAGAGCGCTGCGCGACCTGATGAAGGCGGACCTCGCATAAACTGGTGCTGACGGCCGGACGAGTGGAGGGATGAAGATGTGCCCGCCAGCGATCGCGACCTCGCCGCCGTCCAGTCGGTCACGCCATTTGCGCAGCGGATGCGGCGCGTGGCGGCGGATCACGCTGCGCTGATCCGCCCTACGGACTGCCGCTCAATCAAACCTTGGCCGGAGGCAATCGCGCGTCGAAACCGTCAGTATCGCCCGCCGCTGCGCTCTTGTTGCTTGATCCAATCCGACAGGGTTCGGGGCGTCGATCCCTGTCCGGGGCGCGATGGTTTCGCGGTGGCAGTCCTGTTGCTCCGATTCGTCGTCTCCGTCGGCCCGCGCGGATGCGTCGCGGCATGGGCGCCCGGGACGCCTCTCGGCGCCGTGGCGAGCTTCTCCGCTTCCTCCTTCTCCAGCCGCAGCTTGCGCAGCCGCTCCATCTTCTCGCGCTCCGGATCGACGGGCGGCGGTGGCAGCTCGCGCTGGCGGGCTTCCTCGGCGGAGATCAGCAGACCCATGATGGCGCTTTCGCCGAGGGCCTTGCAGGCTTCGAGGCGGTGCAGACCTTCGATCAGGACAAAATGGTCCTTGTCGCGGCGGACGAGGATCGGCTCGCGCTGGCCGACCTCCAAAATGCTTTCGGCCAGCGCGTCGACCGCGTCCTGCTTCAGCGCCTTGCGCTTCCTGTCGGGGACGTGGATCTTGTCGATGGGGAAGCTTTCCGGTGCGGACACAGTCGAAACTCCGTCGTGGGCGCGCGCCGTCCAGCGCCAGGGTCGGAGGGGGCACGATCCCCCGATCCGCACGGCAGCGCGGAGCGGAGGCAGACCGGGCACGCGCGGCTACAATAGAGACATTCGCCATCTCGCCGCAAGGAGCGGGTGACGGGGCGGAATGTCTCCTGTCAGACGGCAAGGTGAATCATGCGACTGTGATGGGCGCCCCATCGGTCGCGCACGAAAGTCGCTTGCGCGTCAATTCATGCTGCTATGCTGCACCGCTCATACAGGAGGACGCCGCTCATGACGACACGCACGCTCGTTGCCGCGCTGGCCGGGATTGCCCTCGCGTTGCCCGCCGCTGCCCTCGCGCAGGAACCGCCGGTCGAGGAGCAGCTCGTCAATGCAATGAACAAGGTGTTCGGCGTGCACGCCGGCTTTCGCGCCAATCACGCCAAGGGCGTCGTGGTCGAGGGCAAGTTCAAGCCGTCGACCGAGGCGGCGACCTTGAGCAAGGCTTCGCTGTTCAGCGGTGGCGAGATTCCGGTGACGGTGCGGTTCTCGGACTCCACCGGCGTGCCGAACCTGCCGGACGGCTCCGGCGACGCCAATCCGCACGGCATGGCGGTGAAGTTTCATCTCGCCGACGGCAGCGACATGGACCTCGTGATCAACTCGCTGAAATTCTTCCCCGTCTCGACCGCTGCGGAGCTGCGCGATTTGTTCCTGGCGATCGCGGACTCCGGACCGAACGCGGCCAAGCCGACCAGGCTCGAGCAGTTCATCGCCAGCCATCCCTCGGTGCCGGCGGCGCTCGGTACCATCGCGACGCCGGACAGTCTTGCCGACGAGGCCTATTTCGGCGTCAACGCCTTCGTGCTCGTCAACAAGGCCGGCGAAAAGCAGGCGGTGCGCTGGCAGATGCTGCCGGAGAAGGTCGTGCATATCGACAAGGAGGACGCGGCGAAACGCGCGCCGGACTTCCTGATGGCCGAGCTGCCGGCGCGGCTGAAGCAGGGGCCGGTGACGTTCCGCTTCAAGGCGCAGCTCGCTGCGGCCGGCGACGACACCAAGGATCCGGCCAAGCCGTGGCCTGACGATCGCAAGCTGGTCGAGCTCGGCGTGCTGACGATCGACAAGGCGGTCGAAGACAGCGACGGGGCGCAGAAGAAGCTGCTGTTCCTGCCCGGCCAGCTCACCGACGGCGTCGAGGCGTCGGATGATCCGATGATCGACATCCGCAACGGCGCCTACGCCATCTCGTTCTCCCGGCGCAATCCGTGATGATGACGTGACGCGCGACGCGCGGTGCGGCGGATCAGGCTGCGCTGATCCGCCCGACGGGCCTCAGTCTGTCGTCGTGGCCGAGGCGAGCCCAGCCATGATGCTGCGCGCCGCGGGCGGCGCTTGTGCCGATGACCGGACGATTTGGCGGCGAGCTCAAATCCGTATTTCCGGTCGCGATCGGCCGTGACCTAGCTTCGTTCCATCCTGATCGCGATCCAGAACGAACGGGAATGGGGTGCATCTGCGCGGAGTGCAGGATCGGATCGATGGATACGGTCGGGCCTTCGAGCCCGGCGAGCGAGCAGGACACAACCGGCCGCAATTATGGATGCTTCGCGGCGCGCGATCCCGATGAGTTGCCGCAACGTTGACGAAGCCCGGCCTCATTCAGCGCGATTGCGACGGCATTCGCCGCTTTCTCTCCCGATCGATGACGTCGCACAAGCCGCGCGATAACGGCGAAACCAAGAGCAGGGGTTGTCGACACGCGTGGACAGCCGAGCGTCGGCGCGTCGAAGGCGGTGGCGGCCGTGTAGCCGATGTGCCGCCATGTTCGACGCGATGCAATCAGGGCGTGTTGTCGATGCGAAGGCCGACGATCGCGAGGTGCGAGCGATCAGGAAGCATGCCGTCGAGCGCGACGCCGACGCGCTGCGCATCCAGTGAGTTCGGTGCGCACATTCATCTACTAATGAACTCATGAGCCGCGGCGGCATCGCGCATTGCGCTGTTTGTCGCAATCGTGTCGCGCGCTGCTTCTTTTCGCCGGAATCCTGCATCTTGCGTGCAACAGTCAAAGCTGAACTTCGATCGCGTCGGCGTCGCGATCTGCATTCCTTCCGAATGACATTTTTCAATTCAGTTCGCGACACAATCTCACCCTCCTGATGCGGCCGCCGTTTGTTGCGGCACGTGTTCAGGAGTTGTGAGTTCGATGCGTCGCGTATTTGGCGTATGCCTTTGCCTATCTACTTTCGCAGGAAGTACGACATCGGTCTGGGCGACTGATCTCGCCCTGCCTCCCCCGCTCCCGCCGCCTGACGTCTTCGCCTACAGGTGGAGTGGCTGCCATGCCGGCGCGAACGCCGGGATGGCCTGGTCACGCCAGCAGCAGACGTGGACCCAGGTCGCCAATGCCGCCGCCGCGCCCGTTCAGCCTGTGCAGCAGCCGGTCGGCAATGCAAACAACCCGCCTGTGGTCAAGCCGCCTGTGGTCGCAAATCCAGCGCCAAACCCGCCGCCGCCGAACAACCCCGGCGGGAACAACGGCGGATGGAAGCCGCCGCCGCATAAGCCGCCGGGCAAGCCCCCGATCTGTGAGCGCAACGACAAGGGCTGGTGGCAGCCCGGCAAGCAGTATCATGGCGACAAGGATCACGACTGGCCGCACGACAAGCCGTCCTACAAGCCCGATCACGACGGTGGCCATCATTGGCCGCAGGTTGGATCGAAAGGCGGCGACAACAAGTCTTCCTGGCCGTCGGCGCCATCCAAGACCAAGGACGACAACTACAACGACGTCAAATATGGCAGCGGCTGGTTCGACAAGCCTCACGACGACGACCATGGCAAGTCGAGCGGCTGGTCGCAGCTCCATTCGAACGGTTACTCCGACAAATATACTTGGCTGCGACATGACCAGCAGAACGATCATGACAAGCCGGCCACCGGCTGGGGCGCGAAGAAGGACGACGGCTACGACAAGCCGCTTGGCTTCGGCTGGTCGAAGCAGCCGCTGAAGAGCGAACGTGACAGCTACGCCTGGCTGAAGCCGAATGACCGGAACGACGACAAGCATGGCGGCTACGGCTGGGGCGGCAAGCCGCACGACAATGATGACGGCAAGGGCGGCTATGGCGACAAGCAGCCCGACAAGGACCATTGGCAGCAGCAGCACGGCGGCAACTACAATCATGGCGGATGGCCGCATCATCCGGACAAGCCCTGGCCGCCGAAGAATCCCCCGCCGAACAATGGCGGCGGCCAGCCGAACCCGCCGCCGCAGGGCAACAATGGCAATCCGCCGGCGCAGAACCCGCCGGTGACCGGCGGCGGCAACGTGGCGCCGCTGCCCGTCGCGGCCGTGCAGATTCCGACCGCCGTCTCCAGCAATGGCAGCGACGTCGTCGGCGGCCTGCAGCTCGGTTGCGATTACCAGATGGACCGCTTCGTCGTCGGCATCCAGGCGATGGCCGATTTCGGCATCATCAACGCGTCGAGCCCGCTGGGGCCGGCGCTGACGATGAACACGCGGACCAGCAACCTCTACACCGCCACGGTGCGCGCAGGCTATCTGGTGACGCCTGAGATCCTGGCCTATGTGCGCGGTGGCGCGGCGTGGACGCGGACCAACGTTTCGGTCGTCAACACCGCCACCGGACAATCCGCCAGCGTGGCGTTCAACCGCAGCGGCTGGACGGTCGGCGCCGGCGTCGAGTGGATGTTCGCCCGCAACTGGTCGGCCTTCGCCGAATATGACTACGCCGATTTCGGCACCGCGACCGGCACGCTGCCGGGCGCCGCCGCGATCACAGGAGGACCGAACGTCGTCAGCCAGAAGACCCAGCTCCACACGGCGATGATCGGTGTCAACTACCGCTTCGAGATGCTGTCGCGCGGCGCCCGCTGAGGCCCGCGGCGGACGCCACGCCGCCGGTCACGCAACACGGCAAGGCCGCCTGGTTCGTCCAGGCGGCCTTTTCGGTTTTGTGGGCTGGTGCTCAGCTCGCGCGCACCGAGCTGAGGAACTTGCCGACGTCCTCCCTCAGGCGGCTACTGTCACGCGACAGGTGGGTGACCGATGACAGCTTGGTCAGCGTTCCTTGACGCCGGTCAAACCGCGGTGCTGTAGTTGCGCTAGTCTAGCAATAAGCCGTGCCAACGCGGGGAAAGCCGGGAGGAGGGACATGGGGCGTTCGCCCGGGAATGCCCATTCGGATCGCGTCCTGGAGGCCTTGGCCAAGGGGGATGCCAAGGCTGACGGCAGAGCCGATAGCCGAGCCGACCGAGGTGCGCCGGCGGTCTCGGCGCTGGCGGCATCATGGCGCCGCTCCGGCTATCTCCATGCGCTCGATCCCGCCACGCCGAAGCTGCCAGCCCGCCTGACGGCAGCCGAGATCGCGGACGCGCGCGCCCGGCTCGGGCGGCTGCTCGCGATCGCACAGGCGAGCCTCGACCGGCTGTTCCTGGCGGTTGGGGGCGTCGGCTGCTCGGTGCTGCTCGCCGATGCCGAGGGCACGGTGCTCGAGCGCCGCGGCGCCCGCGGGGACGACGCCACCTTCGAATCCTGGGGCCTGTGGACCGGCGCGGTGTGGAGCGAGCGGCACGAGGGCACCAATGCCATCGGCACCTGCCTGGTCGAGAAGCGGCCGCTGACCATCGACCGCGATCAGCACTACCTGTCACGCAACGCGCGGCTGTTCTGCACCACGGCGCCGATCTTCGACGAGCACGGCCAGCTCAAGGCCGCGCTCGACGTCTCGTCCTGTCGCGCCGATCTGACCGAGGGTTTCAGTCGGCTGATCGCGACCACCGTCGCGGATGCCGCGCGCCTGATCGAGGCGGAGAATTTCCGCCAGGCCTTTCCGCACGCCCGCATCGTGCTCACGCCGGACAGCGAGCGCGAGATCAACTCATTGCTGGCGGTCGATCGCAACGACCTCGTCGTCGGTGCCACACGGGCGGCGCGCCGTGCGCTCAACCTCTCTCCGTCCGCGCTGGCGCGTCCGGTGCCGGCCGGCGACCTGATCAAGGATGCAACCACCGGGGGCGACGACATTGACGCCGCCGAGCGTGCCGTTCTGAAGCGCGCGCTGGCGCGCGCCGGCGGCAACGTCTCGAAGGCGGCGAAGGAGCTCGACATGTCGCGCGCCACCCTGCACCGGAAGATGAAGCGGCTCGGGCTCGAGCGGTGAACGCGCCGCGGCTGTCGAATCGCAGCCAACATGTCGCAGAACTGCGACACTTCCTCGGACGCGCTCGTTGCGGCCTCTGGTCTGTCGCGCCTGTTTGATCGAGCCTCTCTCCAACGCCGTGTGCATCGGCGTGAATGGGAGAGAGAGATGACCAAGGTTGACGTCAATGCGGCGTTCAAGCCGCCTTTCGCTGCGCGTTACGACAACTTCATCGGCGGTGCCTGGAAGGCCCCCAACGCCGGCAAATATTTCGACAACATCTCGCCGATCACCGGCCAGCCGGTGTGCGAGATCGCGCGCTCCGATGCCTCCGACATCGAGGCAGCGCTCGACGCCGCACATGCCGCCAAGGACGGCTGGGCGCGCACCAGCGTCACCGAGCGCGCGATGGTCCTCAACCGGATCGCCGACCGCATGGAGGCCAATCTCGACAAGCTGGCGCTCGCCGAGACCTGGGACAACGGCAAGCCGATCCGCGAGACCACCGCCGCCGACATCCCGCTCGCCATCGATCACTTCCGCTATTTCGCCGGCGTGATCCGGGCCCAGGAAGGCTCGATCGCCGAGATCGACCACGACACCATCGCCTATCACTTCCATGAGCCGCTCGGCGTCGTCGGCCAGATCATTCCGTGGAATTTCCCGATCCTGATGGCGGCGTGGAAGCTCGCGCCCGCGCTCGCCGCGGGCAACTGCGTCGTGCTCAAGCCGGCCGAGCAGACCCCGGCCTCGATCCTCGTGCTGATGGAGATCGTCGGCGACCTGCTGCCGCCGGGCGTGCTCAACGTCGTCAACGGGTTCGGCTTAGAGGCGGGCAAGCCGCTGGCCTCCTCCAACCGCATCGCCAAGATCGCCTTCACCGGTGAGACCTCGACAGGGCGGCTGATCATGCAATACGCCTCGCAGAACCTGATCCCGGTCACGCTCGAGCTCGGCGGCAAGTCGCCCAACATCTTCTTCAAGGACGTCTGCGCCGAGGACGACGACTTTCTCGACAAGGCGATCGAGGGCTTCGTGATGTTCGCGCTCAACCAGGGCGAGGTCTGCACCTGCCCGAGCCGCGCGCTGATCCACGAATCGATCTATGAGCGCTTCATGGAGCGCGCGCTGCAGCGTGTCGGCGCGATCGTGCAGGGCAGCCCGCTCGATCCGGCGACCATGATCGGCGCGCAGGCCTCCGCCGAGCAGATGTCCAAGATCCTGTCCTACATCGACATCGGCAAGAACGAGGGCGCGCAGCTCCTGATCGGTGGCGAGCGCAACGTGCTCGGCGGCGATCTCGCCGGCGGCTACTACGTCAAGCCGACGGTGTTCAAGGGGCACAACAAGATGCGCGTGTTCCAGGAGGAGATCTTCGGCCCCGTGGTCTCGGTCACGACCTTCAAGACCGAGGACGAGGCGCTGGCGATCGCCAACGACACGCTCTACGGCCTCGGCGCCGGCGTGTGGAGCCGCGACGCCAACACCTGCTACCGCTTCGGCCGCAATATCCAGGCGGGGCGTGTCTGGACCAATTGCTATCACGCCTATCCGGCGCATGCGGCGTTCGGCGGCTACAAGCAGTCCGGCGTCGGTCGCGAGACCCACAAGGTGATGCTCGACCACTACCAGCAGACCAAGAACATGCTGGTCAGCTACAGCCCGAAGAAGCTCGGCTTCTTCTAGAGCTGGGGGCAGAGCCGGTCGGGCATGAGCGCCCCGACCGGCTTGCTCTTTTGACGGCATGTCAGCCGGTCGCCCGAAAGCGTCCGGCTGGCTCGCGATCTTCAGTCCAACTGCGCCAGCAGCGCATCGCGTGCCTCGGAAATGCGTCGATAAAGTTCATTGCTGCCGCCGGCGTCGGGATGCGCGGACTTGGCCAGCCGGCGGAACGCAGCTTTGATGTGTGTAGCCGTCAGCATACCCTGCAGGGGTAGCTCGAGGATTGCGCGAAAGGCGTCGTCGTTCTGGTCGCGCGCGAGCCGATCCCACAGGGCGCGACGCGCGGCCCGCGCCTCGATCCGCAACGCATCCTGATCCTCGCGCCAGCGTCGTTGCGACATCACGAGGCAGGAGCCGAAGACGATGCGGCCGTGGGTCTCCAATTCGTCGAGGCTGAACGGCCCGACGACGTCGTAGGGTGGCGCGAGCCGTGCGAGCCGTCCCGTTGCGCCGTCGGTGATGGAGCCGAGCCGGACCGTGTCGACGATCCCTATCGACCCATTCCAGATCACCCATTCGGCGGCGCTCGTCATGCTGCTGAACTCGTCGATACGGCCTCCCTCCGCAGCGCAGGGGAGTGCCCGGCGTTTGTTCCCATCTTCGATGGGCCGATCAAGCCGGCGACCGGGCCTGCTTGACAGGACCGACGTCGACCTGAATCTCGCCGCCTTCGACCTGCAGCGGGTAGCCGTGCAGCGCGTTGCGGACGAGATGCGTGACGCACTTGCCGTTCACGCCGTCGAAGCCCCATTGATGGTGCGGGCAGGTGATGGTCTTGCCGTCGAACGTCGCCTCGGTCAGCGGCACGTCGGCATGCGGGCAGCGGCCGCGATAGGCCTTCAGCTCGCCGCCGTGAGGCCAGAGCAGCAGCACGCTCTTCTTGCCGACCTGGTACAGGCCCATGCCGCCTTCGGTCATGGCGCTTGTCGGACAGACTGCGGTGAAAGCCATGGGATCGCCTGCTGATTGGTGCCGTCAGGCAGGCTCACGCAAATTCCGGACCAGCGAAAAGCAGCAACAAACAGCGGGTCGTTGTCGCAAACGCGACACGCCGGTGGACGGCGCGGACCTATTTGCGGCCGAGCGCGGCGAGGAATTCCGCTTGGGGAATGAACAGGCCCAGGGCGCGCACCAGGCCGCGGCCGAGATCGCACAGCAGGTCGCCCTTGCCGAGCAGGCGCTCGGCGCCGGGCTCGTCGAGCATTCACCGCATTGGCGACCTTGAGACGGACTTTCAAGGGCAGGTTCGTCGTTCCGGCCTTGATGCCGTCGCCGAGTTTGACGACGCCTGCGCCGTTCAGAACCTGATAGAGCGCGTCCAGCGGTTCGTTCCAAGAAGAACGCCGCCCGTGAGGGCGGCGTTGCCGGGAGGCTTGGTAGAAGCGAAGCGGCCGATTTCTACTCCTTGCGCTCGGAGGTCCAGCCCTTGTACTCGCCGACATTGTCGCGCGTGATCAGCTTGGACGGCAGCAGTTCGACGGTCGAGGCCGGCTTCTGGCCGTTGAGGATGTTGACGCCGATCTGCACGGCCCGGCGCGCCATGAAGAACGGGTCCTGCGAGGCCGAGGCCTGGATCTGCTGCGAGGCCGGATCCTTCAGCGCGGCTTCGATGTCCGGGGCGCCGTCGACCGCGGTGATGATGATGCCGGCGCGCTGCTGCTGACGCGCGGCGAGATCAGTGCCGATCGCCTGGGGATCGTTGATGGCGAAGATGGCGTCGATCTTCGGGAAGCGGGTGAGATAGCCCTGCGTCACCGTGAGGCCGCCCTCGCGCGAGCCCTTGCCGTCCTGGTCGCTGGAGAGAACCTTGATGCCGGGAGCCTTGGCGAACACGCTCTTGCAGCCGTTGACGCGGTCGATCACCGCCGACACCTGCGGCCCGTTCTCGATGATGACGTCGCCTTTGCCGCCGAGCTTGTCGACGATGTACTGGCACGAGATCTCGCCGGCCTGCACGTTGTTGGTCGTCACGGTGGCGTCGGCGCCCTCGGCCGCGGTGTCGACCGCGACGACGAGGATGCCGGCCGCCTGCGCCTTCTTGATGGCGGGGCCGATCGCCTTGGGATCTCCCGGGTTGAGCAGGATCATGTCGACGCCGGCGGCGATGAAATTGTCGATCTGGGTGACCTGCTTGCCGAGATCATATTCGAAGCCGACCGCGGTGATCTTGACGTTGGGATTGGTCTTCTTGGCCTCGAACTCGGCGCCCTTCGACAACGCGACGAAGAACGGGTTGCCGAGCGAGCCCAGCGACACGCCGATCGATTTCAGCTCCTTGGCCGATGACGGCGCGGAGCTCATCACGAGCGCCAGCGCGGCACCGGCTGATAACATCGACTTGACCATGTGTTTCCTCCCTGGTCCTTCCTGTTCGTCTACGCACGGCGGACCAGTGGCCGTGGAAGAATCCGTTGCGGCGGGCTCTGGTGATGCCCGCCATATTGTCTCAGGTGCGGGCCGAGCCCTGCAGCCGGTAGCGGTCGAGCGCGACGGCGCCGATGATCACGAGGCCCTTGATGACGTATTGCCAGATGTCGGACACGCCGACCAGGATGAGCCCGTTCGACAACACGGCGATGATGAGAGCGCCGACCAAGGTGCCCCAGATCGAACCGATGCCGCCGACGAAGGACGTGCCGCCGAGAATGACCGCGGTGATGGCGTCGAGCTCATAGGACTGGCCGAGTTGCAGGCCGTTCGCCGCATAGAGCCGCGCCGCCTGCATGCCGCCGCCGAGGCCCGCGAGCAGGCCGGACATGCCGTAGACGAAGATCAGCACGGCCCAGACCTTGATGCCGGCGAGCCGCGCCGCGCTTTCATTGCCGCCGACGGCATAGATGTGCACGCCGAGCACGGTCCGGCGCAGGATCAGCCAGGAGCCCAGGATCACCAGCAGCGCGATCACCGACAGCCAGGGGATCGAGACGGCGCCGGGGATGATCGTCAGCGAGGCGTTGCCGATGAAGGCGTAGGGAATCGACGGGTTGAACACGGTGGTGTCGCCACCCATCAGGCGGGCGAGACCGCGCACCGCCGTGAGCGAGCCGAGTGTCACGATGAAGGGCGGCAGCCGCAACAGCGCGATCAACGCGCCATTGATGACGCCGAAGGCGAGGCCCGTCAGCACCGCGGCCGGCAGCCACAGCGCGCCGAGATCGGGCATCTTCGACAGTGTCAGGCCGGCCATTGCAGCCGCGGCGAGGATCGAGCCGACCGACAAATCGATGCCGCCGGTCAGGATGACGAAGGTCATGCCGGCGGCGAGCACGGTATTCACCGCGGCCTGCTGCAGCACGATTCCGAGATTCTGTCCGGTGAAGAAGCGTCCTTCGGACAGCATATGGAAGCCGACGCAGAGGATGAGCAGCACCGGCAGCATGCCGGCGGCGCGGATCATCAGCCGCAGCCGCTGCTGCTTGTTGTCCGATGCCGCGAGGCTCGGTGCCGGCGCGGCCTTGATCTGCGCTGGCGCGGGCTTGACTTGAGCTTGGCTGTTGTCAGGCATCGACGTGCTCCGTCCCGGTGGCCAGCGCCATGATGTCTTCCTGGGTGATGGGTGATGTCGCGCTCTGCTGCAGGTCGCCGACCAGATGTCCCTCGCGCATCACCAGCACGCGGTCGCAGATGCCGAGAATCTCCGGCAGGTCGGACGAGATCACCAGGATTGCGGTGCCGGACTTGGCGAGATTGTCGATGATCGAGTAGATCTCGGACTTGGCGCCGACATCGACGCCGCGGGTCGGCTCGTCGAGGATCAGGACCTTCGGCGCGGTCGCGAGCAGGCGTGACAGCAGCACCTTCTGCTGATTGCCGCCCGACAGGCCGCCGACGGTGACGCCCGGATTGGGGGCGCGAATGCCCAGCGCGCTGAACGCCTCGTCGGCGCGTGCGCGCGCCTTGTCGCGGTCGAGAAGGCCGCCGAGCTTCGCGTCACGCCCGATCACGGCAAGGTTGATGTTGTCGGCGCAGGACATGTCGAGGAACAGCCCGAGCGCCTTCCTGTCCTCGGTCAGATAGGCGATGCCCGCATCGAGCGCATCGCGCGGCGTGTCGATGCTGACCTCCTCGCCGTCGAGCTCGATGTGTCCCGTCGTCTTCGGCGCAGCCCCGATGATGAGATGCGCGAGCTCGGTGCGCCCGGCGCCGATCAGCCCGGCGAGGCCGACGACCTCGCCGGCGTGAACGGTCAGCGAGCAGTTCTTGACGCGATGGCTGTCGCCGAGATCGACCGCTGTCAGAACGGGACGATCGCGCTTGGCGTGCGGGTCGTGGTCTTTCTTGTAGAATGACGACACGTCGCGACCGACCATCATGCGGACGATGCTGTCGGCGCGGATCTCCGGCTTGTCCAGCGACCCGACCAGCCGGCCATCGCGCAGCACGGTGACGCGGTCGCCGAGCGCATAGACCTCGTCCATGCGATGCGAGATGTAGATGATGGCGAGCCCTTCGGCGCGGAGCTGGCGGATCAGCGCGAACAGCTTCTCGCTTTCGCCGGCCGACAGCGAGGTGGTCGGCTCGTCCATGATCAGGATCTTGGATCGTGCATGCAGCGCGCGGGCGATCTCCACTAGCTGGCGCTGGCCCATCGACAACTCGGCCACCAAGGTGGAGGCTGTGAAATCGGCGCCGAGCCGGTCCAGGATCGGTCCAGCGCCCTCGCGCATGGTGCCGCGCGCGAGCAGGCCGCTCTGCGACAGCTCGCGGCCGAGATAGATGTTTTCGGCGACCGTCAGGTTCGGTGCCAGCGACAACTCCTGGTAGATGATCGAAATGCCGGCGTTGCGGCCGCCCATCGGCCCTTCGATGCGCACCGGCCGGCCCTCGATGCGGATCTCACCGCCGGGATCCGGGCGATAGGCGCCGGAGAGAATCTTCATCAGCGTGGATTTGCCGGCACCGTTTTCGCCCATCAGCGCATGGACTTCGCCAGCGTAGACGGTGAGGTCGACCTTGTGCAGGGCCTTGATGGTGAAGAATGACTTCGACACCCCGCGCATCTCGAGGATCGGACCGCTCATCGTGCCTCCCAATGCACGTCGTCTTGTCGTCCGCGGCTCGTTGATCGCTGGCGCGGGAAGCCATTAAACTAGAGGCTGTTGCCGAATACAATATGAAAGAGACGCCGCTGCAACACGTCGCGGCGACGGCAGCTCGGAGATGCGTTCAGCTCGGCCGACGATAGAGCTGTCGCCAGCGCGGCCGCCGCTCGGCATAGGCTGCCGACAGCGCGACGTCCGGAGCGAAGGTCCGCACGCGCGCCGGCGGCGTGCAGACCGCGCCGATGTCCTCGCCGGTGACGGCAAGACGTGCCAGCCGCGCCGCGCCGAAGGCGGCGCCGGTCTCGCCCTCGGCCAGCCGATGAACGGGAATGTCGAGGACATTCGCCAGGATCGCGAGCCAAAGGTCGGAGCGCGATCCGCCGCCGATCGCATCCGCCTCGGCAATCACAAGGCCGGTTTCCGTCAACGCGTCGCGGCAGTCGGCCAGGGCGAAGGCAACGCCCTCGAGCACCGCCTGAACGATGGCGTTGCGGTCGGTGGCATGGCTCAGGCCGTCGAGCAGGCCGCGGACATGGGGATCGTCATGCGGCGTCCGCTCGCCCGCAAGATAGGGCAGGAAGCTGACCGGCGATGGCATGGCGGGCCGGGTGCCCAGCGGCGCAAGCAGCTCGGTCTCGCTCGCGCCGAGCAGCCGCGCGACCCAGGCGAGGCATGAGGCCGCCGACAGCATCGCGCCGGCCTGCAGCCACATCGCTGGGATCGCATGACAGAAGGTGTGAACGACCCGCTCGGGATTGGCCGTGACGGTGTCGACCGGCGTGATCACGGCGCCGGACGTGCCGAGCGTGATGAACGTGGCGCCGGGCCGGATCGCGCCGATGCCGACGGCGCCGGCCGGGTTGTCGCCGGCGCCTCCCGCGATGGTTGGGCGCTTCGTCATGCCCCAGCGTTCCGCGAGGTCGCTGCGCAACCGACCTGCCGGCGCGCAGCCTTCGACCAGGCGCGGCATCTGCGCACGCGAAAGGTGCGTGGCGGAAAGGCCCTCGTCCGACCAGTCGCGCCTGGTGACATCGAGCCAGAGCGAGCCGGACGCATCGGACATGTCCTCGATCGCCTCGCCCGACAGCACCAGCCGGACATAGGCCTTCGGCTGCAGAACCAGCCGCGTGGCCGCGAAAATCTCCGGCTCGTGCGCCTCGATCCACATGAGCTTCGGCGCGGCGAAGCCGGGCATCGCCTTGTTGCCGGTGATCTTGCGCAAAGCGGGCCAGCGCTGTTCCAGCGCGACGCATTCGCGCTCCGACCGGCCATCGTTCCAGAGAATGCACGGCCGCAACGGATTCATGGCGGTATCGAGCAACACCGGGCCATGCATCTGGCCCGACAGGCCGATGGCTTCCACCGCCGCCACCGCGCCGGGATGATCGACCTTGAGCGCATCGAGCGTGGCGAACACCGCGGCGATCCATGCGGCGGGGTCCTGCTCGGCCCAGCCCGGTCGCGGCACGTCCATCGTCAAGGCGCGGCTGCGGCTCGTAACGACGCGCTGCGCAGCATCGACGATGATCGTCTTGACCGCGGATGTTCCAAGATCGATGCCGAGATACATGACGCCTCACGCCTGCGTGCGCAATGACGGATATGGAGTGGAGCGATACCAGACTCCTGATAGCCTTGTCATCCGAACGCGAGTCATCGCAGCGCGCCGAGGCGAGATCATTTTCAAGGAGTCGAGACATGGAGCCATCTGACCAACCAGCCGAACGGGCGTCGCGTCTCGTCGGACACTACGCGCTGGTGACGGGCGCAACGCAAGGCATCGGCCGCGCGATCGCGGTGCGGTTCGCCGAGGAGGGCGCGCATGTCGCGATCAATTTCGGCGGTCCGTCGCCGTCCGGCGACGAAACCCTGGCGCTGGTGCAGGCGGCCTCCGCCGCTCACGGTCACGGCGCACGTGATCATTTCGCCGTGAAGGCCGACATCGGCGTCGAGGCCGAGATCGCCGAGATGTTCGAGACGGTGCTGAGGCGGTGGCCCAGGCTCGACTGCCTGGTCAACAATGCCGGCTTCCAGCGGGAATCGCCCAGCGAGGCGCTCGACGTCGACACGTATCGCAAGATTCTCGAGGTCAATCTCAACGGCGCGGTGCTGTGCGCGCGCCATGCGCTGGCGCATTTCGTCGCGCGCGGCGGCGGCAACATCATCAATACGTCGAGCGTGCACCAGATCATTCCGAAGCCCGGCTATCTCGCTTATTCGATCAGCAAGAGCGCGATGGCGGGCCTCACGCGGACCCTGGCGCTCGAATTCGCCGGGCGCGGCATCCGCGTCAATTCGGTCGGGCCGGGCGCCGTCGACACGCCGATCAACGCGGCTTGGACCGGGGACCCGGCCAAGCGCGCGGCGGTCGAGTCCCACATTCCGATGGGGCGGGTGGCGAGCCCGGAAGAGATCGCCGGCGTGTTCGCCTTTCTCGCCTCGGCCGAGGCGAGCTACATCACCGGGCAGACGATCTATGCGTGCGGCGGCATTACGCTGTTCGGCGAATTCCGAGACAATTGGGCGAGCTGATCCGGCGCCAGCATCGGTCTTGCGCGCCGTGCGCTTGCCATCATTCGCATTGTCGTCGTCGTGGTGAGGTTCTCTTAAGCATCCGCCGCGCATGGCAGCCCTTCGCGGGTGCAGCGAGATTTCGTTAAGGCGTGGGTACGAGAGTGCGCGCGCCTGGCGAACTGGAATTGCGATGCATCGATTGGACCCGGACATTCGTCGCGATCTCGCGCATCTGCTGTACAGCTCGATGCCGCTGGTCGGGACGATCTCGGCCGCCGCCGTCGTGATCGGCAGCGTGATGGCCTGGGTTGCGCGCGATCCGGGCTACGCCGCGATCACGGTGATGCTGCTGGTGATCGGTGCCCTTCGTGTGATCAAGCTGCGGATGTTCGCCGCGCGCTTCGATCGGCTCGATCACGATGGCATCATTCGCTGGGAACGCCTCTACGGCCTCGGCGCCGCCGCCTTCGGTCTGGCCGTCGGTGCGTTGTCGGCACGCGCGTTTCAGATCGGCGACGGGCCCGGCATCTGGATGTGCTTCGGCCTGTCGATGGCCTTCTGCGTCGGCATCGTGTCGCGCGTCAGCCCATGGATCGTCATGACCTCCTCGGCGGTGCTGCTGATTCCGACCGTGGTGGCCTGCCTGATGCAGCCCGAGCCGGTGTACCGGATGGGCGCCGGCATGGTGGTGCTGTTCTGGATCACGCTGCGCGGCACGTCCTATCGACTCACGGCCGCCTTCACCGAGCGGATCACGGCGCAGCAGGCCTTGGCGCGGCAGGCGCTACGCGATTTCCTCACCGGCCTGCCGAACCGCGCCGCGTTCATCGCCGCACTCGGCCGTTGCGATCGCCCCGTCGCCATCATCGCGGTCGATCTCGACGGTTTCAAGCTCGTCAACGACCAGTTCGGCCATCAGGCCGGTGACGAGCTGCTGCGTCAGGTCGGCGCACGCCTGCAGGACTGTCTCGGGGACGCCGGCCTTGCGGCGCGGTTCGGCGGTGACGAATTCATGCTGCTGCTGCCTGCGGTGGGACGTGACGCCGCGCTCGTGCTGGCGCAAGCCGCGGTGACGGCACTGTCGCAACCGTTTGTCTTGACCGGAATGCGCGTTCAGATCAGTGCCAGCGCCGGCATTCTGGTTACCGATGATCGGCAGGCCGACACGGAGTCTCTGCTCGACCAGGCCGATCGCGCGCTCTATGCGGCCAAGCGCGCCGGCGGCCAGCGATGGTGCTGGGCTGACGAGCACATCGCCGTTGCCGTCACATGCACGGCAAGCAGCGAGGCGCCGACGCTGGCGCTCGCGGACTAGCAGCATGCCTGACCGTTCCATGCGGACGCTGGCAAGCTCGGACCGCGGCCGCTAGTGTGATCGGCAGAAGCCGACGAACGGCATGATGTCAGGAGGAGCGGCCGATGCGGAGCATCAGGATCGGCGCCGGAGCGGGCTATTCCGGCGACCGGATCGAGCCTGCGGTGGAGCTCGCGGCGAAGGGCGGCCTCGACTATCTCGTGTTCGAGTGCCTGGCGGAGCGCACGATCGCGCTGGCGCAGCAGGCGCGCATGAAGGATCCGGCCGCCGGCTATGATCCGCTGCTGGCGGCGCGCATGCAGGCCGTGCTGCCGATCTGCCGCGCCAACAACGTCCGTATCGTCACCAACATGGGTGCGGCCAATCCGGTCGCCGCGGCCGAAGCCACCCGCACCATCGCGCGCCGGCTTGGACTGGCGGGGCTGAAGATCGCGGCCGTGACCGGCGACGATGTTCTTGAGCCGTTGAAGACAGCGGATGTCGTGCTCGACACCGGCGACACGATCCGGGCCCTCGGCAATCGGGTCGTCTCGGCCAACGCCTATGTCGGGGCGGGCGCGATCGCGGAGGCGCTCGCGGCCGGCGCGGATGTCGTGATCACCGGGCGCGCCGCCGACCCGGCGCTGTTTCTCGGACCTCTGATCCACGAGTTCGGCTGGGCCCTGGATGATTGGGACCGGCTCGGGCAGGGCACCGTCGTCGGTCATCTGCTCGAATGCGCCGGGCAGATCACCGGCGGTTATTTCGCGGACCCCGGAGTGAAGGATGTTCCCGATCTCGCCCGGCTCGGCTTTCCGATCGGCGAGGTGCGCGAGGATGGCGAACTGATCGTGACCAAGGTCGCGGGCTCCGGCGGCTGCGTCACGCCGGCGACCGTGAAGGAGCAACTGCTCTATGAGATCCACGATCCCGAGCAATATTTCCAACCCGACGTCGTGGCGGATTTCTCGCAGGTGACCGTCGAGGAGCTTGGTCCGGACCGGGTCAGGGTGGTCGGCGGCCGCGGCCGGCCGAAGACGGGACTGTTGAAGACCTCGGTGGGCTATCTCGATAGCTATGTCGGCGAGGGGCAGATCTCCTATGCCGGCCCTGGCGCAGTCGCGCGTGGCCGCCTCGCGCTCGATATCGTCCGTGAGCGCCTCGCACTCATCGGCGTGGCGGTGAACGAGCTGCGCTGCGACCTGATTGGGATGAATGCGCTGCATGGCGACGATCGCGGACAAGTCGCCGAGCCCTACGAGGTGCGCGTTCGTGTCGCCGGGCGGACCGAGACGATGGCGGAGGCGGTCCGCATCGGCAACGAGGTCGAGACGCTCTACACCAATGGCCCGGCCGGCGGCGGCGGCGCCTGGAAATCGGCGCGCGAGGTGATCGCCGTCGTTTCCTGTCTCGTTCCCGAGGACGTGCCGCAGCTCTGCGTCGGCATGCTGGTGGCTTGAGCTTTCGAGGGCTTCACGGATCGCTCCCGGCAGCGCAAGCTGGTGGTCATGGTTGCGATGCCTGAGAACAGCGAGAATTCAGTCCATGTATGACGTCATTGTCGTCGGCGGCGGCTCGGCGGGAGCGGCCGTCGCTGCGCGCCTGTCGGAAGACTCCCAGACGCGGGTCCTGCTGCTGGAAGCCGGCGCCGACTGGCGCGCGGACGACGCGCCGTGGGAGATCGTGACGCCCAATCCGATTCCGATCATCCATGATCGCGCCTTCCAGGAGAAATGGCAGTGGCCGCAGCTGATGTCCCGCCGCGTCGCCGGGCAGGACATGCGCTTCTACTGGCGTGGCAAAGGGCTGGGCGGCAGCTCGATGATGAACGGCCAGATCGCGATCCGCGGTGTGGCCGATGCGTTCGACGAATGGGCGGCCAATGGCTGTACGGGATGGTCAGCCAAGGAGGTCATGCCGCTGTTCTCGGTGATCGAGGACGATCTCGCGCTTGGCGATCGCGAGGGGCACGGTCGCGGCGGCCCGCTTCCGGTCTACCGCGCACCGCCTGACAAGTGGGGCCCGATCGACCGCGGCTTGCGCGATGCTGCGCTGGCGAGCGGCTATCCCTGGTGCGACGATCTCAACGGGCCCGACGGCGAAGGCGTCGCCTGCTATCCGATCAACAGCCGCAACGGCCGTCGCATCTCCACCAACGAGGCCTATCTGGAGCCGGCGCGCGGCCGTTCGAACCTGGAGATCCGCGGCCGGGCCCTGGTCGAGCGGCTGCTGATCAGCGACTTCAAGGTCACCGGCGTGCGCGTCCATATCGACGGCGAGGGCGTCAAGGAGATCGCGGCGCGCGAGGTCGTCCTGTGCGCCGGCGCCATCCACAGCCCCGCGATCCTGCTGCGCTCGGGGATCGGCCCCGCGGCGGATCTGCAGGCGATGGGGCTTGCCGTCGTGCGCGATCTTCCCGTCGGCCGGCACTTCTTCGATCACCCGCTGTTCCGCACCACCATTCAGTTGCGTGAGGAGCTGCGTCCGACCGATCGCGATACGCGCCATACCAATTGCTGCGTCACTTACTCATCGGGCCTTGCCGGCGGCGGCAAGCGCGACATGATCCTGATCGCGTTCAATCACCGCGGCATCGGGATCCCCGGCGCGATCGGCGCCGGCCTGTTCAACGCCTTCTCACGGGGCACGCTCAAGCTCGCCTCGACTGATCCGAGCGTGGATCCGATCGTCGAGGAGAACATGCTGGCCGATCCGCGCGATATCGCGCGGATGCGTGACGCGGTGAAGCGGCTGGCGCTGATCACGGTGCAGCCGGCGCTGCGCGACATCGCCGACTGGATTCGCCTCGGCGATACGGAGCTCACGCTGCCGCAGGCGGCGGCGCTGCCCGATGCCGAGCTCGATGCGCTGCTGCGCCAGGTCACCGGCGACATCCAGCACGCCGCGGGGAGCTGCCGCATGAGCGGCTTCAACGATGACGATGGCGTGGTCAATCCGGATGGCACCGCGAAGGGGATCGCGGGGCTTCGCGTCGCCGACGCCTCGATCATGCCGTCCGACTGTCGCGCCAACACCCACTTGACGACGGTGGTGATCGGCGAGGCGATCGCGCGGATGATGCGAACGAGCCGATAGGCGCTACGCGATCGCGAAGCGAAGCCCGGCGCGGGCGCGCCCGCCGGAGATCGCGATCGGGGTGCCGTCGGCGCGCCAGCACGCGGCTCCCGTCAGCGTGCCGTCGTCGCCGAACGCGATCGCGTTCATGCCGCCGGCCACGACCGGCTCGCGCCGGATCTCGTGCCCGCGTGCGGCAAGCTCCGCCGCGACGGCTTCGGGAAACGCCGGCTCCAGCTCGAGCACGCCGCCCTGCGTCCACAGCCGCGGCGCCTCGACCGCCTCCTGCAGCGACATGCCATGGTCGATCAGGTTGACCAGCGCCTGGAAGGCCGAGGGAAAGATGCGCAAGCCGCCGGGCAGGCCGAGCGCATAGCGCAAGCGGCCGTCGCGCAGCGCCATCATCGGCGCCATCGAGGTGAAGACACGCTTGCCCGGCTGGATCGACAGCGCGCGGCCCGGATGCGGATCGAAATTGTACATGTAGTTGTTGGCGGTCATGCCGGTGCCCGGGATCTGCACGCAGGCGCCGAACAGGCCGTTGATGGTCTGGGTCGCCGCGACGACGTTGCCCTCGGCATCGGCGACCGTGACATGGGTGGTGTTGGCGGACTCCGTCGGCGCAAGGCCCGGGCCGAAACTTCGGGCCCGGCTCATGTCGATCTGCGCCCGCCGCTCCGCGGCATAGACCTTCGACGTCAGCCGCTCGACCGGCACGTCGACGAAAGCGGGATCGGCGGTGGCGACCGCGCGGTCGGCGAAGGCGATCTTCAGCGCTTCGGCGAGCAGATGCACGCCATCGGCCGAACCGAAGCCGAGCCCGCCGACGTCGAAGCCTTCGAGGATGTTCAGCATCTGCACGATATGCACGCCGCTGGAAGACGGCGGCGGCGGGCCGATGATCTCATGGCCGCGATAGAAGCCGCGGATCGGCGCGCGCTCGATCACGCGGTACGCGGCGAGATCCGCTGCATCGATCAAGCCGCCGTTCTCCGCCATGTAGCTGGCCAGCGCGGCACCGAGCGCTCCGCCGTAGAGTGCGGCAGGTCCTTCCTTTGCGATCAGCCGCAGCGAGGCGGCGTAGTCGGTCTGGATCACGCGCGTGCCGGGCCTGACCGGCGCGCCGCCGGGCAGGAACAGCGCGGCGAGATGCGGATCGCCCGCGAGGTCGTCCGCGACCAGCCGCACGCAGTCGTTGAGATAGGGGCTGGCGATGAAACCATGCTCGGCGAGCCGGATCGCCGGAGCCATCACCTCGGCCAGCGGCAGCCGGCCGTAGCGTGACAGCGCCTCGCACCATCCCTTCAGCGCGCCGGGCACGGCGACCGCCAGCGCGCCGATGACATTGCGGCGGCCGCGGGTCTCGCGCGCCAGCGCGATCTCGTCGGAGACCGGATCGTACATGCCGGGGTCAGCGCGCGACGGCGCGGTGCTCAGGCCGTCGAGCACGACGTGGCGGCCGTCGGCGAGGCGGATGTGCGACAGGCCGCCACCGAGAATTCCGACCATCATCGGCTCGACCACGGTGAGCGCAAACAGGGAAGCGACCGCGGCATCGATCGCATTGCCGTCGCGTATCAGCATCTCGGCGCCGGCGCTGGAGGCGAGCGGATGGTTGGTGACGACCATCCCGCGCGAGCCCGTCGCCGGCTGCTTCTCGCAGGTGAAGTCGGCGATGCGCCGTGTGGGCGAAGCCATTCGGGTCTCCTCTGTCGAACGGCGGATGCCGAGAGGTCGTTTTTCGCAATCCTGACCGATCCCTTGCGCAAGGGGAAGAGCGGCGCCCCAGTTCGACGAACTGATAAGTGCGTCACGCATGGCTCGGAGAGCATCGATCTCTCCCGCCGCGTTCTCATCGCCGCGCATCTGTGTTAGGCCTGCGCGCAGTTCCACTTTGCGAGCCCAGCTGATTCATGCCTCACTACGATCTGATCATTCGCGGCGGCCGCGTGCTCGACCCCGAAACGCAACTCGACGTCACCGCCGACGTCGCGATCAAGGATGGCGCGATTGCCGCCGTCGGCGACGTCACCGGAGCGGCGGATCAGGTCATCGATGCGGCCGGCCTTGCCGTCGTGCCCGGCTTCATCGATCTGCACGCGCACGGCCAGTCGCTCCCGGCGGACCGCATGCAGGCGTTCGACGGCGTCACCACGACGCTCGAGCTCGAGATCGGCGTCATGCCGGTGGCACGATGGTATGACGAGCAGGCGGCGATCGGCCGCCTTCTCAACTATGGCGCCGCTTCTGGCTGGGTGTTCGCGCGCATCGCGACGATGACGACGCAGCAGACCGCATCCAGCATCGCCGGCATGGGCGAGGCGATGCGCGACAAGCGCTGGGTCGAGGAGGTCGCGACTGCGGCCGAGACCGCGGAGATCGTCGAGCGCACCCGGCAGGGGCTGGAGCAGGGCGGCCTTGGCATCGCCTTCCCGAATGCGTATGCGCCCGGCACCGGCATGAAGGAGCTGTCGGAGCTGTGCAGCCTGGCTGCCAAGCAGAACGTGCCGACCTATACGCACATTGCCTACATGTCGAATGTCGATCCGCGCAGCTCGGTCGACGCCTATACGCGGCTGATCGGGCTTGCCGGCTCGACCGGTGCCCACATGCACATCTGCCATTTCAACAGCACCAGCCTGCAGGATGTCGAGCGCTGCGCCGAGCTGGTGCAGACCGCGCAGGCGCAGGGCCTCAAAGTCACGACTGAAGCCTATCCCTACGGGACCGGCTCGACGGTGGTCGGCGCCGGCTTCTTCGCCGATCCGGCGTTCTGCCAGCGCATGGGCACCGGCTATGACGCGATCGAGATGGTCGCCGAGCGTCATCGTCTCGGCAGCCGCGACGAATTGCTCGCGCGGCAGCAGGAAGATCCCGGCGCATTGGTGCTGATCCATTTCCTCGATGTCGCCGTCAACCAGCGCCACCGCGACCTGCTCGACGTCTCTGTGCTGTTTCCAGGGGGCGCCATCGCGTCGGACGCGATGCCGTGGATCCTGTCCAACGGCACGGACTACACCGGCGACGCCTGGCCGTTGCCGGACGACGCAGTGTCGCATCCGCGCTCATCGGCGACGTTTACCAAATTCCTGCGCGAATGGGTGCTGGACCGCAAGGCGGTGCCGCTGATGGAGGGCCTCGCCAAGTGCACGCTGATCCCGGCCCGGATTCTGGAACCATCGACGCCCGCGATGCGAAAGAAGGGACGGCTGCAGGCCGGCTGCGACGCCGACATCGCGGTGCTCGATCTCGCCAGCCTGCGCGACCGCGCCGACTTCCTCAACATGAACCGGCCGTCCGAGGGCGTGCGGCATCTGCTCGTCAATGGCCGCGCCGTCATCGCAAATGGTGATCTTGTTCGCGATGTCAGGCCGGGACAGGCGGTGCGCCGTCCGGTCCTGTCATGATCGTCCCGGTCCTGCTGGTTGCCGGATCGCTCGGCGCCGGCAAGACGACCCTGCTCAATCATCTGCTCGCCAACCCGGACGGGCGGCGCATCGCCGCCATCGTCAACGACTTCGGCACGGTCGACATCGACGCCCAACTGCTCGGCACTGTGACGGAGGAGGTGATCAGCCTGAAGAACGGCTGCATCTGCTGCTCGCTGCAGGGCGACCTGCTGCGCACGCTGTCGTCGGTCATCAAGCGCGATCCGGCCCCGGATGCGATTGCGATCGAGACCTCGGGCATTTCCGATCCGGCCGAGATCATTCGCAACCTGATGGATCCCGTGATCTTCAAGGTCGCGCCGCTCGAGACCGTGGTCACGCTGGTCGATCCGCAGCGGCTGCGCGACGATCCTGAGATCGAGCACGACGCGCTGTGGCGCTCGCAGCTGCGCGCCGCCGATTTCGTGCTGCTGACCAAGGCCGATCTGCTCGACCGCGCCGCCCTCGACGAGGTTGGCGCCGTCGTGGGCCGCACCAAGCCGCAATCGGCGATCTTCGAGATCGCCCATGGCATCGTCGCGCCGGACCTGCTGTTCAGCCGCGACATTCGAGCGCCGCGAGAGCTGCCCAAGCAGGTGCCGACGATGTCGCAACCTTTCGTAACCCTCACCTGGACCTCCCGTGCTCCGCTGTCGCTGGCCCGCTTTCAGCAGGTGATCGGAAAGCTCGCGCCGCGCACGCTGCGCATCAAGGGCATCCTGCTGTTCACCGACCATCCGGGACAGCCGATCCTGTTTCAGTCGGTGGCGACGCGCGGCACGTTGGCGCCATCGCCAGTGCCGCCCGCGGACGGCCTCACGGCCCAGCTCGTGCTGATCGGACGCGAAGGTGAGCTCGACGCCGCCGAGATCGACGCACTGCTGCGCGAGATGGTCGTCGTTTGAGATCGAAGGGCGCGGGTCAGCTCGCCTGCCGCAATGCGCCGTCGGCGGCTTCGGCCCAGGTGCAGCAGCCGCCCCCGGCGCGCTTGGCGGCGTAGAGCGCGCTGTCGACCTCGCGCAGCACCTCGTCCATGGCCTCGTCCGTGAGCGGCCGGTCGTTCACCAGCAGGCCGGCGCTGGCGCCGATCACCACGGGTATGTCGGACAGCAGGAACGGCATCGATAGCGAGCGGACCGCCTCGCGCGCGAGCCCCAGCGCCTCGTCGCGTCCGTTCGCGCCGCGCGCGACCGGCCTCAGCAGCATGAACTCGTCACCGCCGAAGCGCGCGGCGAGGCCGCCCGGGCCGACACAGCTCGACAGCCGGGTCGCGACTTGCCGCAACAGCTCGTCGCCCGCGTGGTGCCCGTGGCGGTCGTTGACAGGTTTGAAACCGTCGAGGTCGATGGCAATGATCGCGATGGTCCCGACCGCGCGTTCAAGCGCGGCCAGGAAGGCGGCGCGGTTCGGCAGGCCGGTCAGGAAATCATGGTTGGCCTGGCGGGCCAGTGCGTGCTTGGCCTCGAGCCGTTCGATGAAAGCGGTGCTGAGATGACGCGATGCCTCGCGGATCGAAAACCAGAACAGCACCAGCAGAACGGCGCCGAGCTGATAGGGCAGCTCGGGGCGCATCAATCCGGCGATCAGCGTCGGGGCGAGCAGCACGGCGGTGGTCGTCAGCACGACCCACGGGCGGATCGCCGCGCGGGACACCATGCCGACGCAATAGGACATCGACAGGCCGAAGGCGATCCATGCGCCCGGAGCATCGTTGAGCTGGAACGCGCGGAAGGTGAGAGCGCCAAGTGCAAGGCCGAAGGCGGCGGCGCCCGCGGCGTAGACCTTCTCCCAGAGGATCACGTCGCGATCGGACAGGCGCCCCGCATATTGCTTGTAGCGCAGCAGGCTGACGACGCGACCGATGGCGTTGACGATGATCGCGAACGAGATCGCAATGTAGCCGGGATCGTCGTGCAGGACCGCAAGCGTGACAGAGCCGGTGATGGCGGCCGCATTGATCGACATGACCTGCGGCAGAGAGGTGTACAGGAGATCGACGAGCTCGCGCCGGATCGCCGGGTTCGGATGGATGAATCTGGAAAGCAGCCCGTGTCCCATGGGGACACCATGCGACACCTTTCCTAACAGTTGATGGGCTTGAACGATTCGCGCGACGAAGGTTCGAAGTTACCTTAAATCTTCGTCAATCCGTCAATCGCTCAAGGCGCGCGGCTGGGATCGGTGGTCGGATAGATCGGCGTCGCCGTCGACATTCGCGAGGGCATCGGCGCCGCCGCCGCCACTTTCGGCGCCTCGGCCTTCGGCGTTTCCGCCTTGATGTCGGATTTGGGCGGCTCGAGCTTCAGCGGCCGCAGCGGCTGACGCTTCGCCATCGCGTCGAGCACGGCGCGGTTGGTCTTCTCGATGCGCTTTGCGGCCGCGACGTCGGCAAAGGCGCGGTCGAACTTGCGCATGCGATAGAACACGATGCCGCGGTCGATATAGGCCTCGTGGTAACGGGGGTCGAGCTGGATCGCGGCGTCGAGATCGGCCAGCGCCGCCGCGAAATCGCCCTTCTGGAACGCGGCCATGCCGCGATCGTGACGGGCCTGGGCCTCGCTCGACGCCGTGCCGCCGGCGAGCATTGCATCTGCCGTGCATGGGGCGGTCGCGCCCGCCGCGCAGGGCGCACGCTCCTGCTCGGCCGAATAGACCACGTCCACCTTGCTGACCCGCAACGGCAGCGGCTCGGCGGGAGCGGAGGCATTGCTGCTCGACGCATTGCCGTTGCCGACCGTCGTGCCGGCAGCCGGGTCGCTGCCGGGATTCGCGGCCGCGTCGCTGGCCGTCGCCGCGTCAGTGAGGCTATCGATCGGCCTGGCGGGAACCTGGTTCGGCTTTACCTTGTTGGTCGCAACCACGATCGGCTCGAGCGGCGCGACGGATGCCGAGGACATGTGGGTGAATAGGAGGTAGCCCGTCAGCGCCAAGGCGGACGCGCCGGCCAGCGCCATCACGCCGGACGCGACTTTGTGCACCTTGGCGACGACGGCGAGCTTGGAATCCTGCCGATGCTCGTCCTGCGCGGCGCCGAGCAGCCGGTCATAGGCCGTGCGCTGCTCCTTGTCGCCAAGAATGTCGTTGGCGCGGATGATCTGTCGAAACCGCAGCGCGGCGTCCGGATCGCCGGGATTGACGTCGGGGTGGCTCTCTTTGACCGCTTTGCGGAAGGCCACCCGGATATCGTCAGCGTCATCGTCCGGAAGAGCTCCGAGTAAATCGTAAAGCGTCTTCATCGTCGTTCTCGCTGCAGGCTTCCCTCGTCTCCGATCGAAATTCCTACGGCGAATTTACGCTGGAGCACTCGTACTAACTGTTTCCGCTTGGCATGATGGTTGGTCAATCCGGCGGAAAAATGACTGAAAATGGCGAAGTTCGTAGCCATTTTTGCCGTGTTTGAGCCATCGCGCTCGTCCTTCCTCGTCATGGTGCGCGCAATCTCAGATTGAATCGCTGCTCTCTAGTCGCCTCCGCCGCCGGACCTTCCTCTATGGTGAAGAGAAAGTTTGAAGCCGGATTTAACGGGAGCTGATTGGCAGGTCAGTTATTTGCGACAACATGCGATTGCCGCAGCAGTGTGGCACCGCCGCTCACCCGCCCGCGCGAGCCAGGTTCCGTCAGGGCGGACGCCGTTTTTGGAAACGCTCCGTGCAGCGGAAGCCGCCCGCGATCAGGCGCCTGCTTGCGGAACCAGCGGCGCGGCCGCTATACCGGCCGCATGACTGAACTTCATGGTGTCTTTCCCTACCTGGCCTCGCCGATCGGCGCGGATGGCACGATCCGTACGGAGGTGCTGGGGCGTCTGTGCGACGACCTGATCCATGCCGGTGTGCACGGCCTGACGCCGCTCGGCTCCACCGGTGAGTTCGCCTATCTCGATCGCGCCCAGCGCATGGCCGTCGTGGAGACGACCATCGATGCGGCCCAGGGCCGCGTTCCCGTGATCGCAGGCGTGGCCTCGACGGCGATCGCTGACGCGGTGGCGCAGGCCAAGGCTTACCAGAAGCGCGGCGCAACCGGAATCCTGGCGGTGCTCGAAGCCTACTTCCCGGTCAACGACGCCGGCATCGAGGCGTATTTCCGGGCGATTGCCGATGCCGTCGACGTTCCCATCGTCATCTACACCAATCCCCAGTTCCAGCGCTCGGACCTGTCGCTCGATGTCATCGCGCGCCTCGCCGAGCATCCGCGCATCAACTACATCAAGGACGCGTCCACCAACACCGGCCGACTGTTGTCGATCATCACTCGCTGCGGCGACGCCATCAAGGTGTTCGCTGCGTCCTCGCACATTCCGGCGGCGGTGATGCTGATCGGCGGCAAGGGCTGGATGGCCGGGCCGGCCTGCATCATCCCGCGCCAGAGCGTCGAACTCTACAATCTCTGCAAGGCGTCCCGCTGGGACGATGCGATGCTGCTGCAGAAGAAGCTGTGGCGCGTCAATGAGGCCTTCGCCCGCTTCAACCTCGCGGCCTGCATCAAGGCCGGCCTGTCGATCCAGGGTTACGACGTCGGCGATCCCGTGCCGCCCCAGGCCCCGCTCACGCTCGAGCAGCGCAAGGTCGTCGAAGAGGTCCTCAGCAGCCTGGGGTAATGCCAGGATCCTTACTGCCGTCATGGCCGTGCCGACCCGGCCATCCATGCCAAGCGGAAACGAAGTCGTGGATGCCCGGGTCTAGCCCGGGCATGACAGTGTGGTATGCCGCACCAGCACAATCACGGCTTGGCCAGCGGAACTGCGATCCGCTAAAACGCATGCAATTGCATTTGAACTGACCAAGGACTGACGAATGAACATTCTTCCCAACAATATGCGGTTTGGTGCGGGGCAGCCCGTCAAGCGTCTGGAGGATCAGCGGCTGCTGACCGGGAAGGGACAGTTCATCGACGACAAGGCGGAGGACGGCGCGCTCTGGCTCTACGTGCTGCGCTCGCCGCATGCCTATGCGAAGATCGTGTCGATCGATGCCGCCGCCGCGCGGGAGATCGCCGGCGTGCAGGCGATCTACACCGGCGCGGACCTCGTCGCCGACGATGTCGGCACCATTCCGACATTGGCGATCTTCAAGCGTCCCGACGGCAAGCCGATGACGGTGCCGCCACGCCGGCTGCTGGCGCACGAGGTCGTCCGTTTCACGGGCGAAGCAGTCGCGGCCGTGGTCGCGACCTCGCGCACGATCGCGCAGGAGGCGGCGGAAGCGATCGCCGTCGACTACGAGGTGCTGCAGGCGGTCACCGATCCGGTCAAGGCGCTCGAGCCGGGTGCGCCCGTCGTCTGGGCCGAGGCGCCGGACAATATCGTTGCCGCGATGAGCTATGGCGATGCCGCCAAGGTGGAGGAGGCCTTCTCCAGCGCTGCGCACAAAGTGTCGCTCGACATCACGAGCCAGCGCCTGGTGCCCTCGGCGATGGAGCCGCGCTCGACCATTGCCGAGATCGAGAAGAAGACCGGTCGGCTGTTGCTCCATGTGCAGTCGCAGACGCCGGCCTCGACCCGTGACGTCCTTGCGGAAGCCGTGCTGAAGCGGCCGAAGGAGAGCGTGCGCGTGCTGGTCGGCGACATCGGCGGCGGCTTCGGCCAGAAGACCAACCTCTATCCGGAGGACGGCATCGTCGCCTATGCCGCGACCAAGCTGGCCAAGAAGATCCGCTGGCGCGCCGAGCGCACCGACGAGTTCGTCGGCGGCACCCATGGCCGCGACCTCACCTCGACGGCCGAGTTCGCTTTGGACGCCAAGGGCAGGGTGCTGGCCTATCGGGTGCGTTCGATCGGCGCCACCGGCGCCTATTCGTCGGGCGCAGCCAACATCATCCCGCTGGTGCTCGGGCCGTTCGTGCAGACCGGAGTCTATGACCTGCCGCTGGTGCATTTCGAGGTCAAGACCGTGATGACGCATACGGCGCCGGTCGGCGCCTATCGCGGTGCCGGACGCCCCGAGGCGGTGTTCATCGTCGAGCGCCTGTTCGACACGGCCGCGCGCCAGATCGGGATCGATCCGCGTGCGATCCGCAAGGCGAACTATATCAAGCCGGCGCAGCTGCCCTACACCAACGCGGTCGGACAGGTCTATGATTCCGGCGCCTTCGCCCACATGCTGGAGCGCGCGTCCAAGCTTGCCGATTGGGACGGCTTCAACGCGCGCAAGCGCGAGGCGAAGAAGCGTGGCATGCTCTACGGCCGCGGCCTGACCAGCTATATCGAATGGACCGGCGGCCGCGCCCACACCGAGAAGGTGTCGCTGCACGCGACCTCCGAGGGCCGCGTCATCCTGCATTCCGGCACCATGGCGATGGGGCAGGGGCTGCAGACCACCTACACCCAGATGATCTCCGATACGCTCGGCATTCCCCTGGACAAGATCGACGTCGTGCAGGGCGACACCGATCTCGCCACCGGCTTCGGCAGCGTCGGCTCGCGCTCGCTGTTCGTCGGCGGCACCGCCGTGGCGGTGTCGTCAAACGATCTCATTACCAAGGCGCGCGAGAAGGCGTCGAACCTGCTGGAGACCGCGGTCGAGGACATCGAATATCGCGATGGCGTCCTGACGGTCGTTGGCACCGATCGCCGCATCAGCCTGTTCGAGATCGCCGGCAAGGAGAGGCAGGCCAAGCTCTCGGTCGACAGCGAGGGCGAGGTCGACGGTCCGAGCTGGCCGAACGGCACGCACGTCTGCGAGGTCGAGATCGATCCGGAGACCGGCATCAGCCGCGTGGTACGCTACACCACGGTCGACGACGTCGGCGTCGCGGTCAATCCGATGCTGGTCGCCGGCCAGATCCATGGCGGCGTCGCCCAAGGCATCGGCCAGGCGCTGTACGAGAACGTCGCCTATGATGCCGACGGCCAGCTCCTGACCGCGACCTATCAGGACTACTGCATCCCGCGCGCCGACGACGTGCCGCCGATCGTGGTCACCCTCGACGATTCTGCGCCGTGCCGCACCAACCCGCTGGGCGCCAAGGGCTGCGGCGAGTCCGGTGCGATCGGCGGTCCGCCCTGCGTCACCAACGGCGTGATGGACGCGCTGTTCGAGTTGGGCATCACCAACCTGCAGACGCCGCTGACGCCGGAGAAGGTGTGGCAGGCGATCTCCGAGGCGAAGGCGGCAAAGGCCAAAGCGTCGGCCTGAGCGAGCGCGCGGGACGCTCCCGCGTCGGACGTGCTCCTGTTGCGTCGCTCAACGCGCCGATCTGCGCCGAGCTGTTCGGTGACGAGGGCGGCGAGGGTTACGCCCGCATCTGGTCGCGCCCCTGCATGCGCAGCGCAGCGGCGACTGATCTCGCTGCGTCATAGCCCGCCATTCCGGGGCAGCCCGTCAGGGCTGAATCCGGAATCTCGAGATTTTCGGTGCAATTGCGCCCTGAGGGGACGATGCTGTCGGATCGCCCCGCCGAGCCCGGCAAGACAACGATCTCATGCGAATCGTCGGGGCGCCGCGACCGCGAGCGACGATGATTGACCCAGATCAAGGTCGCCGACTTGCACTCGCCTCTAGATTGTATCCAACACAACGAGGAGCGCGACCATGCGGCGGTGTGCGGACGTGATGCGCGGGGCGATGGCTTTGGCAATGGTCGCGTTTGGATCATCTCTGGCGGACGCGTGTTCGCGCGTCCTCTGGGCCGATAATGGTCAGGCCGTTGTCACCGGGCGCAACATGGATTGGCCCGAAGACATGCGCACCGATCTCTGGGCCTTCCCGCGCGGCCTTGCGCGCAAAGGCGAGAGCGGCGACGACAACGAACTGAGCTGGACGTCGAAATACGGCAGCGTCGGCGGGGCGGTTTATAATCTGGCGATCGCCGACGGCATGAATGAAAAAGGTCTTGTCGCCAACCTGCTGTGGCTCTCCGAGAGCGATTACGGAAAGCGCGATCTCAAGCGCCCCGGCCTCGCGCTGTCGCTATGGGCGCAATACAACCTCGACAACTTTGCCACCGTTGCCGAGGCCGTGGCCGACATCGAAACCGGTCGCTATCAACTCATCACCGCCGGCATGCCCGGATACGCGACGGCGACCGTGCATCTGTCGCTTTCGGACGCGACGGGCGATTCGGCGATCATCGAAATCGTCGATAGCGGCAAGGTGCGCGTTCATCACGACCGCCGCTATCTGGTCATGACGAACTCGCCGCCCTTCCCCGAGCAGCTCGCCAATCTGAAGAAATACCACGTCTTTGGCGGCACCGAAGCGCTGCCGGGGACGAGCGAAGCGGCCGACCGCTTCGTCCGCGCCGCCTATTACATCCAGAACCAGACCAAGCCGTCGGACACCCGCCAGACCGTGGCCCGCATGTTGTCGGTCATGCGCAACGTGGCGCAGCCTTTCGTGCGGCCAGACCCGAAGCGACCGGAGGCGTCGCATACGATCTGGCGGGCCGTCGCCGACTCGACCGACCGGCTCTATTTCTTCGAATCGACGCTCAGCCCGAACATCGTCTGGGTCAACTTGCCGCTCATCGACCTTTCCGTCGGCGCTCCGATCCGCAAGCTCGACCTGTCCGGGGCGGACAGAGATCTGGTCGGCGAGGTGAGCAGCCAGTTCAAGCCGGCCGCGCCGCTGGAATTCAAGAAAGGCGGCTCCTGACGGGGCGGAACCCTGAGGACAGATACAACGTCATCCTTATATCTGCGTTGTGGCGCTCGCACGCCGCGCGACATGATGCCGGGCGCTCGCCGTGCAGCCCTGCCACCGCACCGGGCCGGAAGCGCCGCGCCGTTTGTTAAGGACGGATTGTGGTGCATTGCAGCACTGAGGCTATGCGCCGGCGATGCTGTCGCACCAGAGTATTCCTGCCACATCAGCAACCTCCTGCTTTGGTCATGCCATGATCACGCACGAAATCGGCCCGGATGCCGACCGCAAGGTAAGGATCTCTCCGGTCAACTCGCACAATGAGTGGGATCCACTCGAGGAAGTGATTGTCGGAAGGCTCGAAGGCGCGACGATCCCATCCGCCCATCCGGTCGTCGCCTGTAACATTCCGGGAATGGCTGCACGGGCGCAAGCGCTGCTCGGGGGCTTCCGCTATCCAAGGATGTTGATTGAACCGGCTCAGCGCGAGCTCGATGGCTTTATTGCGCTGTTGCAATCGCTTGGCGTGGTGGTCACCCGACCGGAACCGGTTGATTTCAAGAAGCGCTTCAGCACGCCCGAATGGTCTTCGCGCGGCTTCTGCAACTCCTGCCCGCGCGATAGCATGCTCGTGATCGGAGACGAAATTATTGAAACGCCCATGGCGTGGCCCAGCCGCTATTTCGAGACCCATTCCTTTCGTCCGGTCCTGAAGGACTATTTCCGTCGCGGCGCCCGCTGGACTGCCGCGCCACGGCCGCAACTCACGGACGAACTGTATAACGCCGATTTCAGACGGCCCGAAGAAGGTGAGCCGATGTCATATATTCTGACTGAATTCGAACCGGTGTTCGACGCTGCCGATTTCGTTCGCTGCGGGCGCGATCTGTTTGTAACCCTCAGCAATGTCACCAATGCATCCGGCATCGAATGGCTGCGCCGCCATCTCGGCGACGGCTATCGCATCCACGAGATCGAGAGCCGCTGTCGTAGCCCGATGCACATCGACACGACCATTTTGCCGCTGGGGCCGGGCAGGCTTCTGATCAATCCCGAATACATCGACGTCAGCCGCCTCCCGGACATACTGAAGAAATGGGACATTCTCGTCGCTCCCGAGCCTGATCCGATCACCGATCGCATGCTCAATATCACGTCGCTATGCGGAAAATGGCTCAACATGAATGTACTGATGGTGGACGAAAAGCGCATCATCGTTGATCCGCATCATGTGCGAACGATGCGTGCGATCGAGCAATGGGGTTTCGAGCCGATCCCCTGCGAATTCCTGCATTACGCCGCATTTGGCGGCGCATTCCATTGCGCGACACTCGACATCAGGCGGCGCGGGGCGCTCGAGAGCTATTTTTGAGGATTGGCACGCCTATCCGGACTCGAGGCGCAGTCCGACGATGCCAAGTACAATGAGACCAATCGAGGCGAGCCGGGTCGCGGTCGTCGGCTCGTCGAACAGATAGATTCCGAAGAGAGTGGCGACGGCGATGCTCGCGCCGGTCCACGCGGCGTAGGCCGTGCCCATCGGGATCGTCTTCATGGCGAGGCCAAGACAACCGACGCTGGCGCCCATAAAACCCACGGTGACCAGGATCGACGGCAGGCGCGAGAGACCTTCGGAATATTTGAGAGCGATCAGCCAACCCACCTCGCAAAGGCTGCCAATGAATAAGATCACCCAGGCCATGAGAGGTTCTCCCAAAAGATGGGCTTAACGATCCTCGACGGAGTTCGTGTCAGAATTCCACGGTCTCGCTATTCTGCCAACTCGTTTCGTCAAGCCCTTACACTTTGCAAGTGCACGCTGGAAGGCTACGGAAAAGCCGGCTTGTCGGATCACCCTGGGTAAGCGGTTCAAGAGCCAACAAATATGAGTCGATCATCAATTGAGAGCTGCCTGGGCACCTGATGGAGATTTCGTCTACGGCCGCCGTGGTGATCGAACAGCACGGCATGTCGGCTCATGGCCCGAAGCGAAAGTGCTGGAGCGCGCCCGACATTTCCGGAACTGGGGTCAGATCGGCTGTGCCACCCGCCTGCCGGCCACAGCCGCCCTTGGTCCGAAGTTGACATCCAAAATAGTAGGCTCCGGTAGAATCTACTTCGCTCTTACGACCCCGCCGCAAATCCCCCAGCCTCGAAAAAGACTGGTTGCTCGCGGTCGGCCAATCGGGATGGTGAGCCTTCGCAGGACCGCGCAGAAGTGCGGCTCGATCCCTCTTGCGGTGGTGGCCTGACGGTGGACAAGGGTGGGGAGTCGGGCGATTCAGCGATGAGCAGACGACGTAATGTCACCCCCCGGGCGTCCAGTCAGCGCGAGAGGCCGTATCGTTTGGGCATCATCACTGGAAAGCAATGAGTTGAGAAGAGAACTAGGGTTTAGTTTCCCATTTCAAACAAAACTCAATGTCGTCCCATCCGATACACGCCTTATGTTCATCCCAATTGACACAGATCTTCTTTTTTCCAAAACTTACACAGTATTTTCCCGATGCCTTTGCCAAGGATGGCTCGACATATATTGTCTTTCCATCGATCTCGGTTCGCACCAAAATGGTTTTGCCTTTTTTGTCCGTTACTGTTGTTTTGTCTTGACTGAGAAACAGATCTTCATCGGTCATGGTTCTTTCTCCTAAATTGCGCGCTGCCACTTGCGTCCCGGTTCGATGTCAAGCGGTCAACTCAATATAAAACCGACCAGCACCCGTTAGCTTGGCGCGAACTTGAATTCAGTAATTCTTACACCTAGAAGTAGAAATTATCTCAGAATACTACGTATTGATTTCGATCAAAGTCGGTCGGTCCGTCTACGACGAAAACACCCAAGCTAAAGCTGCCGGGAATGCTGGCAAGCCAGGATGTCCGCCCCAACGGTCGCGACCGGGGGCGGCTGAGTCGGGCAAAACGCGCGAAGATTTGTGCCGGTCCGATCGTACGGGAGTGCCGTAGGGGACGAAAAATCATGGGCGCGCAAAAACTCATTTCGCCAGCCGTTTCAACGCGCAAGGGCTGGTGAGGCCGTAGTCCCGAAATTTTCCTCTTTCTTTTTCTCAGAAATCATGGATGATGCGCCCATCCCGCCTCGACGAGAGGGGCGTTGCGCGCGATCGTCACGACACGCGAGGCGGGGATGCGATGGACGTTTTTGCGGCGTGAGACGAACGCGGCGAGGGCGGACGTGAAGTCGTGTGGTTCTGGCATCCCGACGCTGATGCTAAGTTGCTTGGGTGATGATCCGAGCGACGACGGTGGCCAAAAAGCCCGGTGCACCGAGAAGAGCACGATATAAGCGTTAAAACCGTCGCGCAGGGAAGGCCGGGATGTCTCGGCCGAACCTGTGGTTCCTGCCCCGTGCATTTTGTTCGCACGGGGGCCATGGGGGCGGCGAGCTCCCGGCCTTCCCTGCGCCCTCTCGATCTTCGAAAGGGCATGTCGATCGCAAGCCTCGGGCGTGATCCGCCGCGGGACGACGACGTCATGTCCGCTGCTGTTTGAGATGTGAATCTGGACGTGGATCGACTGCCGTCGACCGATCGACCGGCAGCTCCAGTCGCACACTGAAGTCGCCTGCCACTCCGCTGAACCGCAGCCGGCCGCCATGGGCCTGCGCGACCTCGCTCGCAATGGCGAGGCCGAGGCCTGAGCCGTGGGAGCCGTCGCCCTTCTGGAAGGGAGATAGCAATCGCTGCTGCGCCTCGGCGGCGATGCCGGGGCCGTCATCCCAGACGATGATCGCGACATGGCTCGCCTTGCTTTCCACCGTCACCATCAACCGCATCTTTGCACCATGCGCCAGCGCGTTGTGAATGAGATTGGCGAGTGCCTCGCGCAGGCTGATGGCATCGACGGCGATGACGGCATCGTCTTCTGCTGGCACGAAGCTGACGGAGACCTCGCGGTCGAGCGACAGCGGCACGCTCTGCGATAGCACCGACTTGGCCAGCGCGTTGATGTCGGTCGCGGCGAAGCGCGGCGCCTGGGCGCGGTGCTGGATCATGGCGTGATCGAGCAGTTGGCTGGTGAGGCGGGCGAGATCCGCGATGCGACTGCGCAGCCTGTCGAGCGCCTTCGGGTCCTTGGTCTGATCGCTCAGCAGCTCGACCTCGGCATCGATCGCAGCCAGCGGCGTGCGCAGCTGGTGGGTGGCGTCGGCGATGAAGCGCTGCATCAGCGCGATGCGTTCGGCGAGGCGCTGCATGAAGCCGTCGATCGCGCCGACCAGCGCGCGCACCTCGCGCGGCGGCGTGATCGCGATCGGGCTGAGATCGTCCGGCCGGCGCTTGACGATCTCGGCCTCGATCCGCGTCAGCGGCGCGAACACCAGCCGCAGGCATAGCGCAGTCGCCACCAGCGCCAGCACGCTCATCGCGGCGATGAGGCCGATCGCCTTCGAGGCAAGATCCCAGGTCAGCGCGTCGCGGGCGCGCAGGGTCTGCGCCAGCACGATCTGGCTCCAGCCGTCTCCGGGCGCGCCGTCGAGCTTGCGCGCTACCGCGGCGATGCGCACGGCCTGGTCGCGATAGATGCCGTCGCGCAGCACGACGCCCTCGCGCAGCGCCCTGGCGGGCGCGGTGACGGCGAGATCGTCATAGCCGGCGACGACGACGCCGCGCGGATCGGTGACGCGATAGAACACGAGGTCATAGGCCGACAACGTCGCAAACGCTGCCGCCGGCGGATCCAGCGTCACGACGCCACCCTGCATGTAGATGTTCTCGGCGATCTGCACGGCGCCGCCGGCGAGCAGCTTGTCATAGGCGTCGCGCGCGGCGGTGGCGGCATATTGCCAGGCGGCGAGGCTCAGCACGACGGCACCGACGGCCAGGATCGCGCCGATCGCGATCAGCAGCCGCGCGCGCAGCGAGGTCCTGAGGTCACGAAGCGTGGAGCTGATAGCCAAGGCCGCGCTCGGTCTTGATTTCGACTGTTGTCGCCGCCAGCTTGCGCCGCAGCCGGGCGACGAACTGCTCGATCGCGTTCGGGCTCGGGTCCTGGTCGAAGCTGAACAACTGCTCGACCAGCTCCTCTTTGGCGACGTAACGCCCAGGGCGTGCGGCGAGGATTTCCAGCACGGTCAGCTCGCGCCGCGTCAGGTCCAGCGGCTGGCCGGCGACGCTGGCGGTGCGCCCGGCGCGGTCGATCACCAGCGGCCCCAGGGTCAGCAGATTGTCGGACTGGCCGGCGGCCCGGCGCAGCAGCGCCCGCGCCCGCGCCTCCAGCTCGCGATAGTCGAACGGCTTGATCAGGTAGTCGTCGGCGCCGAGGTCGAGCGCGCCGATGCGGTCGTCCACCGCCGAGCGCGCGGTCAGCACCAGCACCGGCGTGCGCAGGCCGCGCTTGCGCAGGTGCTTGAGCACGGCAAAGCCGTCCATGTTCGGCAGCATCACGTCGAGCACGATCAGGTCATAGGTCTGCACCTCGATCAGCTCGCTCGCGGTGCGGCCGTCCTTTTCCCAGTCGACGGCGTAGCCGATCCGCTCGAACCGGCTGGTCACGGCGGCGCCGATCTCGGGCGTGTCTTCCACCAGCAGGATGCGCACGGTCTCGTTGTCCGCCTCGGAGTCAGGTTCGCGTCAGTCTCCTCCTCTATCACCTCGGATAAGGGCGCCGAAGTGCACCAAGCGAAATTTCGCACTGCAATATAACGGAGGGGAGGACGCATGACCGTCCATCAATCGCCATCTCAGTTCGAGCCGCTGCTCTCCGTCGAGGGCGTGACGCTCCAGTACAAGACGCCGGACACCTTGGTCACGGCGACCTACCGCGTCGATTTCAAGGTCTTCGATTCCGACCGCTTCGTGCTGCTGGGGCCCTCCGGCTGCGGCAAATCCACCCTTCTGAAGGCGATCGGCGGCTACCTGAAGCCGACCGAGGGACGTATCCGCCTCAAGGGACACGACGTCAGCGAGCCCGGCCCGGACCGCATGATGGTATTCCAGGAGTTCGACCAGCTGCTCCCGTGGAAGACGGTGCGCGAGAACGTCGTGTTCGCGCTGACCGCCAGCGGCCGGCTCGGCACGGCGGAAGCCAACGAGCGCGCCAAGTCCTATATCGACAAGGTCGGCCTCACCAAGTTCATCGACTCCTATCCGCATATGCTCTCCGGCGGCATGAAGCAGCGTGTCGCGATCGCCAGGGGCATGGCGATGGAGCCGGACGTGCTCTTGATGGACGAGCCGTTCGCCGCCTTGGACGCGCTGACCCGGCGCAAGATGCAGGACGAGCTGCTGCAGCTCTGGCAGGACACCCGCTTCACCGTGCTGTTCGTCACGCATTCGATCGAGGAGGCGATCAAGATCGGCTCGCGCATCCTGCTGCTGTCGCCGCATCCCGGCCGTGTCCGCGCCGAGCTCAACAGCGTGCCGCCGGGCACGATGGGCTCGCCCGAACAGGTCGCGCTCGAAGGGCGCATCAACGACATGCTGTTCGGCCATCACTGAGACACGAGGAGAGCATCATGAGCGAGACGATGGCGCTGCGCCCCGAAATCGTCAATGCAGACACGCCCCTCGGCGACGTCAAGGTCGAGGCCAGCCTGTCCTGGCTGGAACGCATCTACCACGTCGGTGCGGTCCGCAAGGCCATCATCCTGGTGGCACTCGCCGCGCTGTGGCAGGCCTATGGCCTGTGGCTCGGCAATCCCCTGTTGTTTCCGACCTTCACCGACACGCTCTCAGCCTTCTTCGAGAACATCGGCAACGGCATCATCCCTGCGCGCACCCTCGTGTCGCTGGAGACGCTGCTGATCGGCTACGGCATCGGCATCGCGCTGGCGGCCGTGCTGACCACGATCGCGATCGGCTCGCGGATCGGCGCCGACATGCTGGAGGCGCTGACCTCGATGTTCAATCCGCTGCCGGCGATCGCATTGCTGCCGCTGGCGCTGATCTGGTTCGGCCTCGGCAAGGGCAGCATCATCTTCGTGCTGGTGCATTCGGTGTTGTGGGCGATCGCGCTCAACACCCATTCCGGCTTCCGCTCGGTGTCGAACACCTTGCGCATGGTCGGCCTGAACTACGGCCTGCGCGGGTTGAAGCTGGTGCGCTTCATCCTGATCCCGGCTGCATTTCCGGCCATCCTCACCGGCCTGAAGGTGGGCTGGGCCTTCGCCTGGCGCACCCTGATCGCGGCCGAGCTGGTGTTCGGCGTGTCCTCGGGTTCCGGCGGCCTCGGCTGGTTCATCTTCGAGAACCGCAACCAGTTGGAGACGGCCAACGTCTTCGCCGGCCTGTTCACCGTGATCTTCATCGGCCTCGTCGTCGAGAACCTCGTGTTCGCGACCATCGAGCGCAAGACGGTGCGGCGCTGGGGCATGCAGCACTGATTTTCGAGTTATAAGCACAACAACAAGGAAGGGAGACGACCATGTCCTGGAGCAAATCACTCACGGCCGCCGCGCTCGGCCTCACCGCGCTGCTCGGCGCCACCGGCGCTTCGCAGGCCGAGGTCAAGGAGATCAGGCTCTCCAAGGGCTACGGCATCCTCTATCTGCCGCTGATCGTGATGGAGGATCAGAAGCTGATGGAGAAGCAGGCGGAGAAGGCCGGGCTCGGTCCGTTCAAGGTGAACTGGCAGATGCTCGACGGCGGCAACATCATCAACGACGCGATGATGGCCGGCTCGCTCGACATCGCCGGCACCGGCGCGCCCGGCTTCATCACGCTGTGGGCCAAGGCCAAGGGCATTCCGGCGGTCGAGGTGGTCGGCGTCAGCGGCCTCTCTTCGACCTCGCTGTGGATGAACACCAACAATCCTGAGATCAAGTCGCTGAAGGATTTCAAGCCGAGCGACAAGATTGCCCTGCCGGGCATCAAGACCTCGCTGTCGGCGGTCATGCTGCAGATGATGGCGGCGCAGGAGTTCGGCAAGGAGAACTACGCCAAGCTCGATCCGATGACCGTCGGCCTGCCGCATCCGGAGGCGCTGGCGGCGCTCACCTCGGGCAAGACCGAGATCACGGCGCATTTCACCTCGCCGCCGTTCTCCTACATCGAGCTGAAGGATTCGAAGATTCGCCGCGTTGCCAATTCCGCCGACGTGCTCGGACGGATGACGATGGACGTGGTGTTCGCGCCCAAGCGCTTCGTCGACGCTAATCCCAAGGTCGTGCAGGCGTTCCTCGACGCGCTCGACGAGGCCTGCACGCTGATCGCCAACGACAAGGCTGCCGCGGCCGAGATCTATGCCCGCACCGCCAAGGTGAAGACCACCAAGGAGGACGTGCTGGAGATGCTGCAGGACAAGGACACCTGGTTCTCGTCGACGCCAGAGGGCGTGCTGAAGATCGCCGAGTTCATGCACGGCGTCGGCTCGATCAAGGTCAAGCCGGCGAGCTGGCAGGACATGTTCGTGACCCAGCTACGCGACCGCAAGGGCAGTTGAGCGAGACCCGTCACGGCCTGCGCGGCCAATGACTGGCATCCGCGAGGTCGCCCGGGAACTCTCCCGAACCCACGCTCCGGCCGCCGAGACTTATGTCCGGCGGCCGCCGGCCGTCATTGCGCCGCTGCCCAAGCTGTGCTCTGACGAGGCGGCACAACCGGGAGAAGGGGGACGCGCGATGCGGAAATTGCTGACCGTGCTGGCGGCGCTGATGACGCTGAGCCTGACCAATTGCGGCTACAATGCCATCCAGACCAATGACGAGCAGGTCAAGGCGGCTTGGTCCGAGGTCGTCAACCAGTATCAACGCCGCGCCGACCTCGTGCCCAACCTGGTCAACAGCGTGAAGGGCTTTGCCCAGCAGGAGAAGGACGTGCTGCTCGGCGTCACCAACGCCCGCGCCAAGGTCGGCAGCGTCCAGGCCACGCCCGACGTCGTCAACGATCCCGCTGCGCTGCAGAAGTTCCAGGCCGCGCAGAGCGAACTGACCGGCGCGCTGTCGCGGCTCCTGGTTGTCACTGAGAATTATCCGCAGCTGAAATCGGACGCGCTGTTCCGCGACCTGATGTCACAGCTCGAAGGCACCGAGAACCGCATCACGGTGGCGCGCAACCGCTTCATCAAGGCGGTCCAGGAATACAACGTCGGCATCCGCACGTTCCCGAATAACCTGACCGCAATGATGTTCGGCTACAAGGAGAAGGCCAACTTCACGGTCGAGAACGAACGCGAGATCTCGGTGGCGCCGAAGGTCGATTTCAACGCGCCGTCGCCTGCGCCCTCGAAATAGCCGGAGCAGGGAATCGTGCGCGCGCTGCCGGTCCTCAAGGCGCTGCTTGCGACGCTGCTCGTCTGCTTCGCCACGATGGTGCTGGCCGACGTCGCGGTGCCGCAGCTCACCGGCCGCGTCGTCGACCAGACCGGCACGCTGTCCTCCTCGGACATCGCAGGCCTCGCGCAGAAGCTGAAGGACCTGGAAACCCGCAAGGGCAGCCAGGTCGCGGTGCTGATCGTGCCGACGACGCAGCCCGAGACCATCGAGCAGTTTTCGCTCCGCGTCGCCGAGACCTGGAAGATCGGGCGCAAGAAGGTCGACGACGGCGCGCTGCTGGTGATCGCCAAGAACGACCGCAAGCTGCGCATCGAGGTCGGCTACGGCCTCGAAGGCAGCCTCACCGACGTCACCGCGCGGCGCATCATCGACGAGGTCATCACGCCGAAATTTCGCAGCGGTGATTTCGCCGGCGGCATCGACGCCGGCGTCGACCGCATCATCGGCGTGATCAATGGCGAGACCCTGCCGGTGCCGCAGCCCCAGGCCTCGCACGGCACGGATCTCGACATCGACTCGATCTCCTCCTTCGCGCCGGTGGCGCTGTTTGGTGCGCTGGTGATCGGCGGCATCCTGCGGACCTTGCTCGGACGACTGATCGGATCGCTCGCGACTGGCGGCGCCATGGGCGTGATCGCCTGGCTGCTGGTGGGATCGGCGGGGCTGGCGGCACTGTCGGCCATCGCCGGCTTCGTCATCGCTTTCATTGCCGACAGTTTCGCCGGGATGAATACGCCGGGCAGCGGCCGCCGCGGCGGCTGGTCGAGCGGATCGTCGTCGGGCGGTTGGAGCAGCGGCAGCTCGAGCGATAGCGGCAGCTTTTCCGGCGGTGGCGGCAGCTTCGGCGGCGGCGGCGCCTCGGGCAGCTGGTAAGGACGGGACGCGCGACCATGGGCATCAAGCGGATCGGCAGGCATCTCCTGCATCGTCCCTGGCAGATGAAGCGTATCTTCACGCCGGACGTGCTCGCGCGCATCGAGCAGGCGATCAAGGATGGCGAGCGCACCCATGCCGGCCAGCTTCGCTTCGTCGTCGAGGGCGCGCTCGACGGTCGGCCGCTATGGCGCGACCAACCGCCGCGCGAGCGCGCGCTGGACCTGTTCTCGCACCTGCGGATCTGGGACACCGCGCACAACAACGGCGTCCTGATCTATCTCCTGCTCGCCGATCGCGACGTCGAGATCATCGCCGACCGCGGCATCCACGACCGTGTCGGCGCGGCGGGTTGGGAGGCGATCTGCCGGGCGATGGAGGCGGAGTTTCGCCAGGGCCACTTCGAGCAGGGCGTCATGCAAGGCATCTCCGCCGTCTCACGCGAGCTCGCCAGGCACTATCCGCCGCACGCCGGCGATCCAAATGAGCTGCCCGACGCGCCAGTGGTGCTGTAGCGATCCATTCCGCGGCACACGTCTCGCTCAACCCGACTTGAAATTGGCGGGGCACGATTCCAACCCCGTCATTGCGAGCGCAGCGAAGCAATCCAGACCGTCTCTGCGGAGGGATTCTGGATTGCTTCGCTGCGCCGCTGCGCTCGCAATGGCGCGGACGGAGCCGTGTTTGCCATTCACGTCGTCGTCGCAGAAGCGCCGTACCGCTTCGCCATCGCCCCCGCCATCTCCGTCATCTTCGCCCGCAACTCGGGCGGATCGAGCACTTCGACCTCCGGCCCGAAGCGCAGCAGCTCGCCAACCGCATGCCATAGTGTTGTTCCGGTCGGGATCGTCGCGATGCGCCAGCCATCGGCATCGGCTTCGTCGGCCAGGCGCGTGCGGGCGCGCACATAGGGCTGACTCAGCGCCTCTAGCAGCCGCACGCCGAGCGGTGACAGCCGCACCGTTGCGAGCTTCGGATGCAGCTCCGCTTCCAGCCGCTCGGTCGCAGCCCGCCAATAGGCGGCGAGATCGAAGTCGGCGGGCCGCGCGAAGGTCTCCACTGTGACGGTGCAATCGAGCACGCGCGCCACGCGATAGGTGCGCACGCTGCGCTCGACTTGCCCGGCGAGATACCAATTGCCGCCCTTGAGCACGAGGCCGAGCGGCCCGACGCGGCGGCGCTTCTCGGCACGCCAGGTCTGATAGCGGACGTCGACCATGACGTCGCGGAGCAGGGCGTCGGCAATGGCGCGCAGATGCGTCGGCTCCTCGGACTCGCCGAACCAGCCAGGCGCGTCGAGGTGGAAGCGCGCCTGCATGCGGCCGGCATTGGCGCGCAGGCTTTGCGGCAGGGCCGCCACCAGCTTGGTCTGCGCCGCGCTCATCGCACCATCGAGCCCGAGCGCGGCGGCGGGGCCCGGCAGGCCCGCCATGAACAGTGCGTCGGTTTCCGTCGGCGACAGCCCGTTCAGCCGCACGCGATAGCCGTCGAGCAGGCGGAATCCGCCTTCGGCGCCGCGCTCGGCATAGACCGGGATGCCCGCCGCGGCGAGCGCGTCGATGTCGCGATAGATCGTGCGCACCGAAACCTCGCAGGCGTCTGCGAGTTCGGGCGCCGTGACCTGTCCCTTGGCCTGCAAGGTGGTGAGGATGGAGAGCAGCCGGCTCGCGCGCATGCCCTTCTTTAAACATACCTGACACACCTTGTCAGGTATGGTGTGCGATAAGCCCGCACCGCAGCCGGCAATGGGAGGACACCATCATGACCGCCGACGACAAGATCACGCTGTATTACTCGCCGCAGACCCGCGCCGCCGGCACCCGCGTCCTGCTCGAGGAGCTGGGTGCGCCCTACGATCTGCATGTCCTCAACATGAAGGCGGGCGAGCAGCGCAAGCCGGAGTTCTTGGCCGTCAATCCGCTCGGCAAGGTGCCGACGATCGGACATCGCGGCCAGATCGTGACCGAGCAGGTCGCGATCTTCATCTATCTCGCTGATCTGTTTCCGCAAGCGGGGCTGACGCCGGCGCTCGACGATGCCATGCGCGGGCCCTATCTGCGCTGGGTCGCCTATTACGGTGCGTCGTTCGAGCCCGCCGTGATCGACCATTTCATGAAGCGCGAACCGGCCCCGATCACGCAGTCGCCCTATGCCGACTACGATACGATGCTGGGCGCGCTGGAGCAGCAGCTCGCCAAGGGGCCGTATCTCCTCGGCGAGCGCATGACCGCCGCCGACGTGCTGTGGGGCGTCGCCTTCAACTGGACCATGATGTTCGGCGTCGTGCCGCGCAAGGACGTGTTCGTGCGCTATGCCGAGCGCATCACCCAGCGTCCGGCGTTCCAGCGCGTCACCGCCGCGGATGCCGAGATGGCGGCCCAGCACGCGGCCGCCGCCGGCGTCTGAGCGCCAGCATCGACGCAATCGAGCGAGGTCCCGCCGGCAACGGGACCTCGCTGATGTGATTGCACGTTGTCCGGCAGGCGCAGCTCGCCAAATGCCGGGCTTCCCGCGGTGGCGCCGCTAGTTCAGGCTGATCCCCGTGAGCGGCGTGCCGTCGACGCCGTTGTTGCTGATCGCGTTGTTCTTGAAGGACGAGACGGAGCCGCCGCCGGTCTGGACGACGCCGTTGGCGTTGCCCTGGATGACGGAATTTCCCAACGTCACGATGGCGCCGCTGCCGCTCGCCAGAACGCCGGTGTTGTTGAACTCGGAGGTCAGCCGGTCGAGAAACACGCCCATCCCCGGCTTTCCGGCCGGGACCGTGGCGGATATCCCGGCATTGGCATTTTCGATGGCCTTCGTGTTCGAGACGAGCACGCTGATCGCGCTGCTCGAATTCGCGGTCGAGACCGTGACGCCGAACGCGGACGCCTTGAGCGAGGAGTCTGCGATCACCACCTGTGCCGCACCGATCGGCGCGACCGAGATCGCGCTTTGCGAGAAGTTCTCGAAGGTACAGTTCTCGACGACGAGCTTTCGGCCGGCCAGGAAATTGACGCCATTGAGGCCGAGGGTCGTGCCGGCGCCGTTGATGCTCAGATTGCGCAGGATGATGACGTCGTTGGCGCCGGCATTCACGTTGATGCCGTTGGTCGCCGACGCCAGGATCGAGGCCATGGTCCCCCCGCCGTCGATCGTGATCGATTTGGTGATCGTGACGGCGCCGTAGCCGCCGGGATCGAGCACGTCGATCTCACCGCCGGCGGCGGTCTTCGAGATCGCACCGGCGAAGGTCTTGCAGGGCGCCGTGCGGCTGCACGGGTTGACGTCGTCGCCGACGCCGGACACCCAGGTCCGCGTCGCCTGCGCGTGAGCCCCTGGCGAGGCAAGGATCAAAAGTGCGGCGCACAAAAATCCGATCGAAGAAATGAGCTTTCGCATGAGCGCTCCCCTTGAAATGCTGGAAATGAAAAAATAACCCGAACGCAGAGTATTAGTCTACGAAAGCAACCAGAGCGTTCATCGAAAACGGCGAGGGAGACGGCACATTTGCGATCGAGAACCGGCGCCCAGCCGAAACGCGGTGAGAATTCATGACGACGCCGGCAAAGCAGCTCATAGTTTGCTCGCCTTCGCCCCTCCTGCCAATTGAGTGTACATTGTCCTGTGATTTGGCGCAGGCGCCTTGGAAGATCGCTCTGCGCATGATCAACGTCTTTTTTTAAGAGCGACGTGAGTAAAAATGTTTGAAGTATTCGGCGCCGCCCCTCTGGCGGAGTGGATCGAAACTCGTTCTGCGAGATAAGTCTTTTTCGGGAGAAGTCGCGTGATTGAAAGGGTCTGGGTGAGTGACTGCTTCATGGACTCTTCCAATATTTCGAAATTCAATCTGAACCCGGATGACCAGGGCAAGGATTACTGGCAAGATACCGAATATCGGGAAGAACTGGACCGTCTGGACAAGCTCATGCGCAAGCACGAGGACGGTGAAACGTTGACGGAAGATGAGCGTCCGAAGCGGGCCTACCCGAGGTACAAGGATCGGCGTATTGGAAAGTTGTCCGATTTCTTTCGGGTCAATGCCTTCATCGTTGTCTCTTCCGATTTTGCCGAAGTGCTTGGGAGATTCGACCTTGGAAAGGGCGGCCTGTCCAACATAGAGCTCTATCAGGGCAATCGCGTCGAACTGGTGCCGGGGGCCTGGTATTTCCTAAATCTCGGATGTCAGAAGCAGACCTTTCGTTCCGGGCGATCAACCGGCGGTTTCGTTCAGCCGGACTTGTGGCCCAAGGGCAAACTGATGGTTAGCTTGCCCAAAGACAACCAAATTGCGGTCGCTGCGGCAGCTCTGGAAGGTTGTGACCTCTGGACCGACCCGAGCCTTGCGGGTGCGCTGTTTCTGAGCGGGCGGCTCGAGGCTGCGCTGAAGGCCGCCAAGCTGACCCGCAACGTGCGGCGAGCACGGTGCATGATCGTCAATGAAGATTGAGGAGCGCAATGGGCTGAAGCCAAATACCTCGGCATCTCTCGCAAGGGAGTTAAGGTGACAGTCCTGGACCGCAAACTTAGTTCGTGGATGCAGAGGCTTGTTAATCATCGATCACGCGCTGGGACAGCGGAACGACCGGTGGAGGCTCGGGGGCGGCCAGGAAGTTGAGGTGCTCCGCAAAGCTGCCTCTCCGATCGACGTCCATCTTCAGCCCGATACGCCCCGCCAACCTGTGGCGCCCGGTGGCGAACCAGCGAAAAACCTCGTAGAATATCGGGCAGTGGCTCTCATATCCAAAATGAGGGATCCCCACGAGACACGGTTGACCGAACCCCATTTCTTCATGATCACGCCTGGTGCCGTCGCCGTGTGAGACATTCCATCTGATGTCGGCGTTCTTCGACACCACAAGATCGCCAGCGAAGATCGAGATGTCGTGGACGATGCTGATGCCGTGATATGGACCGGTCCACGCCGGCTCGTAGTCATGAATGGCTGAAATGACTTCGCCGTCGCTCGGCAACAGGTGTCCGCCATATCTGAATATCCAGCTGTCGAGTGTCGGCAGAAATCGGGTCCGATAGCGTCAGCTCGATCGAGAATGACCTCAGATAATCCGCCAATGCTTTAAGGCGGCTTTGCTTCTGCGCGAGAAAATAATCGGTTTGTCCTGATTTTGGCGTCTGACAGAACCGCCTCGCTGTCGTGAAATGGAGGCGAATAGATGGGATAGTCGGAAAGTGCACGCCGGGCTTTCCGATGATCGATCATGTTCGCAATGAAGCGTATGCTTCCTTGTCCAATCAGATGCCGCGAGCCAGGTAGCAAGGAATTCCGGCGCCGTGTTGAACGCACCGGGTTGTATCAACCGCCTTGCTCTCCGCCCCACACGACGGGCAACTCCCGCATCCCTCTCATGCGCCCACTGCCCGTCGAGCCAGTTTGTCGCACGTTGGCGGCCTTGTAGCGTCGGGCAAATCACGACGATGATCCCGGCCATCCCGCCTGCGATGAAGAGGGACGTTTCGGCCGATCGTCACGAGGCGTAGCAGCGGGGAGCGGTGGCCGTATCGGGCTTGGGGCTCTGCGCGAGCGGGCCGGCGAGCAGGCGAGGTACGGACGGTCAAGTCGTAGGGTCCTGGCATCCCGATGCCGATGCCAAGTTCGCATGCAGGCTTCGCCTCGTGCGGATGACGGTGACCAGAAAGCCCGGCGCACCGGGGAGACTACGAAGCAGCCGTAACACCATCGCGCAGGGAAGGCCCGGTCGCTCCGGCTGAACCTGTGGTTCCTGCCCCATGCAATCTTTCCGCACGGGTGCCACGGGTGCCAGTCGGCACCCGGCCTTCCCTGCGCCCTCCGACTAATGAGGAGGGAATGATCGTCAAAGCTGGGGCGCAATCGCGCCGCGAGAGCGGCTCCGTTCGACTCCGCGTCGACCGCGCTGCGCCGCGGGCCGATCGAGCCTGCTGCCACCGGGCGATGCCGCCCAGAGCTGAATATTCGGGCACCGCCCGCCACATCTGCTCCACTTTGTCGGCGCAAATCCGCCCAGTATGATTCCCTAAAACTCAGGTAAGCCTTCCAAAAGTAAGATTTTGGCAATCAATCGAACGCTAACTAAGGTTACCAAGTGCTCAACGTCATGCGGAGACTCTGAACGTGAGCGACCAAAAGCCCGAACGGGCCAGCCTTGGCGTGGCCGATACGACTGGCATGGCCAGTGCGAGTGTCGACCTGATGCCGAAGACATCCGCGTTCCCCGATGCAGTCGACCTGGCCGTGCCTTCGATCGCGACCGTCGCCCCGCCCATGATCGCGCCGGATCACGAAGCGCCTGCGGCTGACCGTCCGGGCATCGACCCCAAGGCGGCGATCGTGGAAGCGGTGACCGCGCCCGAGCCGCAGGCCGAGGCCAACAAGTCTGAGATCAAGACCGAGATGACGGCCGACACCGAGATCGGGACGATCAGCGTCAAGCCGGTCAAGCCCGAACAGGTCAAGGTCGAAGCCCTTACGGCCGAGCCGGAAAAGATCGAGCCCGCCAAGATCCAAGCGGCGAAGCCGGAGCGAGCCAAACCAGAGCCCGCGCGGCTCGACCTGGTCAAGTCCGACAAGGGCAAATCCGACAAGGTCAAGCCCGAGCTGACCAAGGCCCAGGCGGCGGGGGGCAACCTTGCGGCGACGGGCAAAGTCGAAGCCGCAGCGAGCTCGAGTGCTGCGAAATCTCCCTCGACGATCCTGGATCTGATCAGGACGGAGCCGGTCAAGTCGGAGCCGATCAAGACGGCTGCGGCCGGTGAGCTCCTCAAGGTCGAGACACCGAAGCTGTCGATGCTCGCGGCCAATGCGCCGAAAGTCGGCCCGATGGCGGCGGCTGCGCCGAAGCCGGAGACGGCCATCAAGCCGGACGCGCCGATCAAGTCCGTGGCTGCCACCAAGACGGAAGCCGTCGTCCGGCCAGAGCCGGCTGCCAAGTCGGAGACTGTTGCCAGGCCCGAGACTGTCGCCAAGTCGGAGGCCAAGTCGGAGCCCGTTGCCAAGCAGGCATCCGCGGCCAAACCCGAGGTGTCCGCGACGCGCCCGGTCACGCCAGTCCAGGCGGATGCCGGACCGGCGACCAGGGCGGGTGCTTTTGCCGCGGTCGACAAGGCCGCGGCCTGGGCCAAAGCGAAGTTCAAGACCGAGCCCTTCAAGTTCGATGCAACGTCCAAGTCGGCGTCCGCTGCCGCAACGGCGGCCAGCGCGACCGCTGCCGGAGCGGCGCTGCCGCCTCCGCAGCCGGGCCAGGCCCCGCGGCCGCATGGCGTGAACGGCAGGCTCGGCCTTCCGGCCATGGCCGCGATCCTGCTGCTGTCGATGATTGTCGGCGGCGTTGCCGGTGGTCTGGTCACGGCCAAGTTCGTCACGCGCTCCGGCGGCGGCGACGTGGCCGATGCGGCGGCAGGCGAGGCTGCAGACGCCACGCTTGGCGCGACCGTGGCGCGGATCGACAATGATGTCGCCGCGCTGAAGGCGAGCCTCGACCAGACCAATCAGACCAGCCTCGTCGAGCTCAACAAATCCGCCGAGCGTCTCGACCGGCTCGAGAAGATCCTGGGTGACCTGTCGACGAAATCGTCGGCCAAGCCGAGCGAGCTGCAGCGTCTGAGCGAGGCCGTGGACCGGCTGCGCGCCGCGCAGGCGTCCGCGACCGCGCAGGCCCCCGCGCGAGACAGCGCCGCGTCCGTGCCGCAGGCGGTGGGCGCGATCAATGCGGCGGCGCCGCCCGCGGGCGTGGCGAGCCGGGCCGACGCGGCCAGGACCACCGAGGCAGCCAGGACCGAAGCAGCAAGGGCAGAGGCGAGCCGGGCCGAGCCGGCGAGGGCGGAGACCGCTCACCCCGAGCCGAGCCGCACGGAGGCCACCAAGCCCAAGGTCGTCGAGGGCTGGGTGCTGCGCGACGTCGGTCGTGGCGGCGCGCTGATCGAGGGCCGCGGTGGCCTCTACGAGGTCTATGCCGGCGACCCCGTGCCGGGCCTCGGCAAGGTCGACGCGATCCGCAAGCAGGACGGCCGCTGGGTGGTCGTCACCACCAAGGGGCTTGTCGTCGCACGCTGACGGACCATCTGTTTTTGGAGACGAATCTGGACGAGGCGCCTCACCGCGACGTGAGGCGCCTCGTCGCACAATTGTCCGAAGCCGCCCGCCTTTCGGCTATCTTCGAGGACTAGCAGGCCCTCAATTGCATGTTCGTGGAAGCGAGGAGGCGCGTCTTGCGACTGTCGGTATTCGGCCTTGTCATGCTGTGCTGCGGCCAGCTCGCTCATGCGGACGAGAGCGCGCCGATCGAGCGCGGCGCCGCCATCCTCGAGCCGTTCGCGCTGCGTGAGCTCGACAACGGCGCGTTCGGCCTTGGGAAGATGCTTGCGCGCGCGAGCGATGCGCCGCTGACCGACGCGGCATTGTTTGCGCTGCCGTCGATGATTCCCGTGCGCAAGGCGCTCGACGCGGAGTTCGACCGCTATGTCGACAAGCACAAGACCACGCTGCCGAACGAGAGCATTGGCGTCGGCACGTCCTACGCGTTCCAGCTGTTCGACCGCACCATGCTCGATTCGTCCGATGCCCGCTTCGTGCTGGCCGGCGTCGTCAATCGCATGGATCGCGCCTTCGTCGATCCCGACCATTGCGGCGAGGTGCGGCTGCTGTACCGCCTGACGCGGACCACGCCGCCCGAGGCCAAAGATGGCGAGGTCGCCTCGCCGCGGCTGCCGATGACGCTCAACATCGTGCTCAAGGCGCGCAGCGATGCGGAGGCCAAGAACAATTCGCCGAGCTGTGCCGAGATCGCCAAGCGCTGGCTGGCGACGTCCGATCTGCAACTGACCGGGCCGGAGCTTGCCGCGAAGCTGACGGCGCCGGACGGCCCGCTGGCGCTGATCAGGCCCGAGAACATCCACCGCATCGAGACCAACCTGCAGATCGCGCATGCGCCGAAATCGGCGATCCGCGATTTCCGCACCGACTACATGATGAAGGTGTTCGACTATCAGGCCGCGAGCGGGACGTTCGAGGAGGCGGTGCTGGAGGATCAGGTCGATCGCGACCGGCTGCTGGCGGATGCCGCTCTGGCGCGCGAGTTCAAGGCCTGGCTGCTCGACCCGGTCCATCTCGGCGAGCTCGACCGCGGCACCGCGGTGATCCCCGAGCAGTTCCTGGCCAAGGTTGCGGTGGCGCCGACCCCGGTCGGATTCGTCAATTCCGATCTGCTGCCGGCCTACGGGCTGGTGCAGGGGAGCGCGGCCGGGCAGGGCGCGGTGTTCACCGAGGCCGATGTGGTCGGTGCGCTGGAGAAGGCGGCCGCGCAGGGCATCGTGCTGCAGAACATCCGGTCGGTCGCGGGCTTCGAGCGCCGCCTCAACGATTCGAGCTGCGGCGGCTGCCATCAGACCCGCGGCATCGGCGGCTTTCACTTTCCCGGCGTCGACTGGATGACGGAGAAGCCGTCCAACACCGTCGTGGTGCCGGGCTCGCCGCACTTCTTCGGCGACCAGGTCCGCCGGCGCGACATCCTCAACGCCTTTGCCGAGGGGCGGACTCCGGATTTCTCGCGCGGCTTCGCCAGCCGCCCGCAATTGCGCGGCAGCGATGAGCTCGCCGGCACGGTCTACAACGACGGCTGGGGCGGGCATTGCTACGCGAGCCACGCCGCGGCCGCGGACAATGACAAGAGCTTCTCGACCTGGACCTGCGCCGCGAACCTGTCCTGTCAGACCGGCCCGGCGACGCGGTTCGGCATGTGCTTCATCGCGACCCGCTAGCTCAGGCCACCGCGCCGCGCGCGCGCAGGTCGCGGATGGTCTCGTCGTCGAAGCCGGCGCTGCGCAGGATCTCGTCGCTGTGTTGGCCTATGCCGGGCGGCTTGCGCGGGGTGACCTTGCGCTGGCCGTCGATGAAGATCGGGCTGTTGACCGTCAGCATGGTGTCGTTCTCGAACGGCACCAGCACCTCGTTCTCGATCATCTGCCTGTCGTTTGGAATGTCGTCGAGAATGCCGACCACCCCGAACACGAGCCCGCTGCCGTCGAGGATCCGGCGCCATTCGGCCAGCGGCCTGGTCGCGAACACCGCGTCGAACTCGTGGATCAGCTCGACCGAGCGGGCGTGGCGATCGGCCTTGGTGACGAAGCGCGGATCATCGATCAGCTCCTCCCGGCCGAGGCAGCGGGCGAGGATCGGCCACTGCTTCTCCTCATTGAGGAGCGACAGCATGATCCAGCGGCCGTCCTGGCACTTGTAATGATTGGCGACCGCGTTCAGCGCGCGTTCGCGTGGCCGCCGCTCGACGAAGGTCGCGCCGCAAAGCTTGGCCTGAGCAAGCACGGAGGCCGCCCAGACCCCGTTCGCCATCAGGTTGGAGGCGACATGGCAGCCCTTGCCGGTCTTCTCGCGCTGGTAAAGCGCCGTGACGATCGCTCCATAGAACGCCATCGCGCAGGGGTGGTCGCCCATCCCGGCGACGGAGCGGGCGGGTGTCGTGCTCTCGTCGGCGCGGACCAGGTCCATCAGTCCGGAGCGCGCCCAATAGGCATTGCTGTCGAAGCCGGGTTTGTCGGCTTCCTCGCCCTTCTCGCCATACCCGGTGAACGACGCATAGATCAGCCGCGGATTGAGCGGCGCCAGCTTTTCGTGGGTGAGGCCGAGCTTGGCGCGGACCGACGGCGGGAAGTTGGTGATGAAGACATCGGCTTCACTCACCAGCCGCTGCAGCACGGCTTGAGCTTCGGATTTCGAAAGATCGAGCGCGAGGCTGCGCTTGTTGCGGGCTTCGAGATACCACGCGTAGTTATGCTCGCTGCGCGGATAGCCCGGCAGGTTCGGCAGGTTGCGGTAGGGATCGCCGGCACCGGGCGGCTCGATCTTGATGACGTCAGCGCCGAAATCGGAAAGAACGGTGGCGGCTGCAGGGGCCGCGATGAAGCTCGCGCAGTCCAGCACCTTCAGGCCATGGAAAATGCCCTTGTCGTCCATGATGCGTCGCTCCCGTCGCTTGTTTCCGCGCGCTGGAATTCTGCTGACGGCGCGGTTCGAGGCGCATTTGACCCAGGTCGGGCGAGCGAGGCAATGGCGGGGAGGGAGCCGAAACTACAAACAAACGTAAAGATGTGATCAGGAGCGGGCACCGCTCCTGTCTATTTCGACGTGTCGACAATCATGCTGGCTTGGTGAGGGAAACGATCGCGCCGAAAAGCCGCGAGGCGGAATGGCGCGCCAATTGGTCCACTACACTTTCAGGTTCTCGGCCGAACTCCTGCCGCGGTTGGCGATCTCGTCGTACTCGATCGTCTGGCCCTCGTTGAGGGTCGTCAGCCCGGCCTTCTGCACTGCGGAGATGTGAACGAAAATGTCCTTGCCCCCGGCCGCGGGCTGGATGAAGCCATAGCCCTTGGTCGGGTTGAACCACTTGACCGTACCTTTAGCCATACGTCGCCTCCGCGGGACCAATCCGAGTACGAGCCGGCGGTCCCCGCAAACCGTCAGGCCCGGAATTCAAGACTACTGCGGTTGCGACAGGCGTGATAGCGCAAACCGCGGGCGGTTTTGGCCCGAAATGATCGATATCGTGGCGGCTTTGCGGCTTTTGACCGTAGCGCCACCGTTCCGCCAGTCACCGCGGACCCGCTGCAACCGTTCTCGGTATGACAGCGCAGGCTGCAAACAGGTTCAACGCAACGCGTCATGCCGCGGCCCCTTCGTCCGAGAGCATAGCGAGTTCGGCGGCATCCATGGCCGTCCTGACGCGCATCGGCTCGGCGCGGCCGCGAATCTCGACCTCGCGTTGCGGCAGCATGTCGGAGGCGAGTCGCGCCCGCGCGTAGACCTCGTCCGAGATGATCACCTGGCAGCCGAGGATCTTCGTCATGTCCTGCAGTCGTGATGCGACGTTGACGGCGTCGCCCAGCGCGGTGAACACCATGTGGTCGCGATAGCCGATCTCGCCGACGATCACCTCGCCGCCGTGAATGCCGATGCCGAAGCGGATCGGCTCATGCAGATCATGGCTGAGGAACGCGTTCAGCTCGGCGATGTTGGCCGCGATGTCACGCGCTGCCTGGATTGCCTGGCCGCAGGCGACATGTGAATCGGCGGCTAGTCCGAACAGCGCGAGCATACCGTCGCCGACGAACTGATTGGGCTGCCCGCCATTCGCCAGCACGGCCTGGGAGACGGCGCTGAGGAAGCGGTTGACGATGAACACCACGTCGAACGGCAGCCGTTTCTCAGCGAGGCCGGTCGATCCGCGCATGTCGACGAACAGGCTGACGAGGTAGCGCTCCTGCCCGATTCCGGCACGCGAGCTGCCGCGCTCGCCGGGTGTCGGGTTCGGCATGAACAGTTGAAAGAATGAGAGATCGTCAGTGGGGCGCAACTGACAGGCCAGCCTGACCGACGGGTCCGCCGCGCCGATCTGCGCGAGCACGAAGGCCTCGCGAGGCGAGGGGGGCGGCAGCGCGCCGGGATCTCCGATCACCCTGATGCGGCAGGTCGAGCAGCGCGCGCGGCCGCCGCACATGCTGGCATGCGGTACGTTGTTGCGCAGACTGGCCTCGAGCACGGACAAACCCTTTGGCACCCGGATGGAGCGGCCATTGTTGTAGGACAGCGTGACCATGCCGCCACGTCGCTCATGGACTGCTCGCACGCCGCGCGCGGCGAGCGCCAAGCCGATCAGGCCGCCATAGCCGACCAGAAAGCCGTTCATGATGGTCTCCAGCACCGCCTGTTCAGATGGCGTGCCGGTCTGCTTCAATGAAAGATTTTCGGCACGCCACTGCGGTGTTGCGTTGGCGGCGATGACGTCTCGACCTCCACGGTAGAAGCCGAGCAGCGCCAGCGCCGGGAGCAGCACGGCGCAGGCGAGCAGCCACGGCGCCGCGCGCTTGTAGAACGGCTTGAGCCGCAGCCAGAAGTGCAGCCCGATGCAGCCATGCGCCCATGACGTCAGCAGGGCTGCCGACATCAACCAGATCCGCCAGGACGGGCCGGTCCAATACGAGTACAAAACCTGCGGGTACAGCTTCTCCTGTCCGTACAGGGTCTGTCCGATGCGGACGCCGGCGATGTGGCTGAAGATCAGCGCCGGAATGCTCAGGCCGAGCAGCAGTTGCAGCGGCTCCATCGTGCTGCGGCTGAATTGCCGGCGCTGATAAAGCGCCCACACGCCGAGCCCGCCATGGGTAAGAGCGGCCGCATAGAACAGCACGGCGATCGGAAGAAACTGCCAGAACGCCACATGATAGGACACGCCCTCGGCGAGCGCCTGCAGCGAGATGTTGCCGAGCGCATGGTTGAGAAAATGACTGAGCAGGTAGCTGAAGAGTATGAAGCCGCAGATCAGCCGCACCTGCCGCACACCGATGCCGCGACAGGCGGACTGCAAACGATGGTAAATCGAAATGGTCATGTGGTCCGTATGATCTGGAGCGGCAATGCTAGAGATTTATTCCCTGTTGTCCTAGAGGGCTGGTGACGGCGGTCATCCGGCGGCGCGAGCTGTGCGCGGGAACGTTGACTCGCCCGGCGGAGTCGGGGAAAAGCACCGCGTGACGGCCATTTCCCCAGGCATCGACAGCCCAGAGTCTCGGTCCATGCGCGCTGCGTGGCTGATGGCTGCGGCCGTGATCGCGAGCATGACGATCATCCGCATCGTCTATGCCGGGACGCTCGATCTGCGCACCGACGAGGCCTATTACTGGACCTGGTCGAAGGAGCTGCAGCTCTGCTTCCTCGATCATCCGCCCATGATCGCCTGGTTCATCCGGCTGGGCACTGCCCTGTTCGGCGATACCAATCTCGGTGTTCGCTTTGCCGGCATCCTCGCGATGGGGGTGACGCAGCTCCTGCTCGCCGACATCGTTCGCCGTACCACTCACGATATGCGGGCCGTGATCCTCGCGGTGCTGCTGCCCGAGGCGGCGCTCTACTATGGCCTGCTGATGGCCAAGGTGGCGCCGGATGTCGCGGCGATCCCGTTTGCGCTCGCGATGATCTGGGCGCTGGTTCGCCTCGCCGAGAGCGACGATGGCCGCTGGTGGCTCGCCGCCGGACTGTTCGGTGGACTGGCGCTGTTGTCCAAATTCACGGTGGTCATGCTGCTGCCGGGCGTGGCGGCGTTCCTGCTCGTTCCGGCCTGGCGCAGCCGTTGGCTTCTCAGTCCCTATCCATGGTGCGGGGCGCTGATCGCGCTCGCCGTGTTCTCGCCGGTGCTGATCTGGAACGTTCAGCACGACTGGGCCTCGTTCCGCTTCCAGTTCGTTCGCGCCACGGCGCCGCATGATTTTTCGTTGCGGACGCTGGGCGATTACATCGGACTGCAATTCGGACAGGTCGGCTTCGTCCTGCTGCCGGTCACGCTGTCGGCGCTGACGCTCACGGCCTGGCGCGGCTGTCGCACGCGTGAGCCGGTCGCGATTCTGCTGTCGACGGCGGTGCTGGTGCCGTTCCTCTACTTCCTCTGGAAGTCGCTCACTTTGCGGATCGGTGACACCTGGCCGATGTTCATGTGGCCGATCGGGTTTGCGGCGGTCGCGATCAACATCGTCAAGATGCCGCAGGACGGCGCGCCCGCCTGGTTCGTCCGATCGACGATGCGCTGGGCGCGCATCGCCGTCGTCAGCGGCATTGCCATGGTGGTCCTGATCTTCCTCTACTACGTCGCAGCGCCCTGGAATTTCCTCGGACGAGCCGATCCGATCGGCGCCGAGGCGGGCTATCAGCAGGTTGCGGCGCGCGTTGAGCAGGAACTGGCAAACACCGGCGCCACCTGGATCGCAACCTCCGACTACCGCACCTACGCAATGATGCGGTGGTTCTTCAGAGGCCGCGTGCCGGTGGTCCAGATCAACGAGCGTGCCCGCTTCATCGGCTTCCGTGATCCCGGCATGGACCTGATCGCAGGACATGCCGGCCTCTATGTCGTGCGCGAGCCGGACAATGCCGGCCCGCTGCTGGCGGACACGACCGCGCACCGCGAGCCGCTCGGACATGTCGAGCGGAGCTGGCGCGGCCACGTCATGGACACTTACGCGTTCGGCAAGCTGACGGGCTGGACGCCGGAGCTGGCGCCGCCACCGGACTCGCCATTGTACCCATGGCGCTGGCTCGCCGGTGACCCCGATCACACGCCGCGGGCCTGAGCTTCATGCCTGGTCCTCCTGCTTGCGCAGGAGATCCTTGGCGAGATCCGCCAGCGCCGGCCGCGGCAGCGCGGCGAACGGCATCGGCCGCGTCACGTCGATGGCCGCGAGGCCGAGCCGCGCCGTGAGCAGTCCGTTGAGCACGCCCTCGCCGAGCCGCTGCGACAGTTTGGCCGCGATGCCATGCCCCAGCACCTGCTGGATCAGGCTGTCGCTCGCGGCCATGCCGCCGGTGATGGCGAGATGCGCGACGACGTGGCGCAACAGGCTGATCATGCCGAGCGCGCCGGGACGGCCGCCATAGAGCCGCGCCAGCTGACGGATCATCCGCAAGCTTGCCACGAAGACGAACAGCACGTCGATCAGCGCGCGCGGGCTCACGGCCGTGACCACGGAAACCCGTTGCGCCGCGACCGACACCAGCCGCCGTGCCTCGATGTCGAGCGGCGCCATCAGCTCGCGCTCGGCGAGCTTGATCATGTCACCGCCGTCGATGATGTCGTCGGCGTGGCCGGCAAGCGCGGCACGCGGACGCGCCAGCCGGGGATTGGCATGTGCGATCCGCAGCAGCTCGGCGACCACCTCGCGGCTCTCGGCGCGATCGTCGGACAGCAGCACCGCGGCCGCGCGCTGATGCAGCTTCTCGATGGTGGCGAGACGCACCAGCCCGTAGGTCTCACGGGCAACGACGGCCGCCAATGCAATCGCGGCTGCGGCCGCGAACCCCGCGCCGACATAGCCGAGGGCTTCGCTGCGGGCGAACAGATCCTCGATCAGTCTGACGACGCCGAGGCCGAGTCCGAGCAGGACGAGGCCGGCGACCGAGCCCCAAAAAAGTGCGCCCCAGCCGAAGCTGCGCCGCGCCGGCAGTATGGTCTCGACCGGCACCGGCAATTGCGCCGGATCGGCCTCCGGCGTGATCTGGATGGTGCCGCGGCCCGGCCGGGTGGCCTCTTCGGCATCGACCACGACGACGTCGGGATCGTCGAGCCGGAAGGTCTGGGGACGACGTGGCTTGGCGCGTTCGCTCATTGCAGCCGGTCTCCGATCAGGAACTGAAGGGCGCGGTCCATGCGGATATGGGGCAAAGCGGGCTCGGCGCCAGCATCTGGGGTCAGCAAAGGCGGGCGGAAGCGAAGAAAGCGGAAATCGGTCCCGTCGGCGGCGGCGCTCGACAGGCCGCGATAGGCGCCCCCCTTGAACAGCTCCTCGGCGTCGGCTGGCAGCTCGCCCGGAAAAGTGGCGACCTCGGTGTTGCCGTCGAAGATCTCGCCATTGGCGCTTTCGCCGGCCGCCGGCGTGCCGAGCAGCGAGGGGAGCTTGTCGCGGCCGCGGGCGACCAGCGCCTCGCGCGTCGCCCTGACCGCGGCCAGCGCCACGACGTCGATCGCAGCGCCTGTGCTCTCGGCGCGCGCGACGGCACGGTTGACGGCACGCCGCAGCACCGCTTCGAGCCGGTCGTGGCTGGTGTGATGCAGATGGTCGGCCTTGGTCGCCGCGAACAGGATGCGGTCGATGCGCGGCCGGAACAGCGCCGTCAGCATGTTTCCGCGCCCGACGCGGAAGCAATCGAGAATGCCGGTCAGCGCGGCTTCGAGATCATGCAGCGCCTCGGGGCCGGCATTGAACGCCGCCAGCGCGTCGACCAGCACGATCTGGCGGTCGAGCCGGGCGAAGTGGTCGCGGAAGAACGGCCGCACCACGATGTCCTTGTAGGACTCGTAGCGCCGCGCCATCATCGCCCACAGCGATCCGCTCGGCGGCTGGCCCTCGGCCGGCACGTCGAGGGGCGCGAAGGTGAGCGCCGGCGAGCCCGCGAGATTGCCCGGCATCAGGAAGCGGCCGGGCGGCAGCAGGCTCATGGCGAAGCGCTCGTCGCGGCAGGCGCGCAGATATTCGGTGAACAGGCGCGCCGCCTCCAGGGTCGCCGGCTCGTCCTCCAGGCCTTCGGGGGCGAGCGTCGCCAGATGCGCGTGCCAGTCCTTGGCGACATGCGCGCGCGGCTCGCTGCGCGACAGCGCGAGGCTTTCTTGCGCCCACTGCTCATAGCTCTTGTTCAGTAGCGGCAGGTCGAGCAGCCATTCGCCGGGATAGTCGACGATGTCGAGCGTGAGCGTCCGCTCGGCGCCGTTGGCGCGCTGGAATTCGATCACCAGCCTGAGCTCGCTGATGTCGACGGTCGAACTCGGCCAGCGCCGCTCGGCGACCAGCGCCCGCAAATGACTCTCATAGGCAAAGCGCGGCACGCCGTCGTCGGGTTGCGGCGTCAGATAGGCGCGGGCGATGCGGCCCGATGCCAAGGCCTCGAACACCGGCATGCGCCCGCCGCGAACGAGGTCATGGATCAGCGCGGTGATGAACACGGTCTTGCCGGCCCGTGACAGCCCGGTGACGCCGAGGCGGATGGTCGGGTTGAGGAAGCTCTCGCCATAATCGAGCAGGGCACGGGCCGAGAGCCGCGCTTCCTCGACGAGTTCGGAAAAGGTCACCATGGGAGGAGGGGGAATTCGCAGTTGAAAAGGGCGTGAGCGATTTTTGACAGGTGGCGATGCAAAACGCCGGATTCAAGCTCACAATTCCGGCCCGTTTCCGGATAGAACCAGACTTTGAACGGAACGTTGACCACTGGAAACCATAATCCTTCCGGCACAATTGTCCCGGAAAACCGGCACCAGGTTCTGACATGACCGTATTTCAACTGAAGCAGTTCGCCTCGACCTCCGTCCATGCCGCCACCGGCGCGATGCGCTGGAACTACGACAAGGTCGAGATGATCGCGGACGGCGTCGTCCACGTCGTCGGCATCGCCGCCGGGCTGGTCGCCGCAACCGTGCTCGTCGTGCTGACCTCGATCTATGCCAGCGCCGTCGACATTGTGGTGGTGTCGATCTACGTCGCGGGGCTGCTCTCGATGCTGACGCTGTCGGCAACCTATAATCTGTGGCCGGTGTCGCCGACCAAATGGGTGCTGCGCCGCTTCGACCACTCCGCCATCTACGTCCTGATCGCAGCCACCTATACGCCGTTCATCGCCGCCCTGAAGGATACGGTATTCTCGGCCGCGCTGCTGCTCGGGGTCTGGGGCGTCGCCATCTTCGGCATCGTGCTGAAGCTGCGTTGGCCCGGGCGCTTCGATGCGCTCTCGATCGGCCTGTATCTCGCGCTCGGCTGGAGCGGCGTGATGATGTACGACCGGGTGATCTCGGTGATGCCGGCCTCGGTCCTGGCCTGCGTGCTCACCGGCGGCATCCTCTACAGCCTCGGCGTCATCTTCCACTCGTGGCGGCGCTTGCGCTTCCAGAACGCGATCTGGCATGGTTTCGTGTTGCTGGGCGCCGGCTTTCATTATACCGCGGTGCTCGATCTGGTCTTGACCTAGAAAATTCCACGAGGAGGGCTTTGCATGCAGGTGACCGGCAAGATTGTTGTGGTCACCGGCGGAGCCCGCGGCATCGGCAAGGCGCTGTGCGAGGCCTTTGCGAAGGCCGGTGCCGCCAAGGTGATCGTGGCCGATCTCGACGAAGCCGGAGCCAAGGCCGTCGCTGATGGCATCGGCGGCGCAGCCTTCAGATGCGACGTCTCCCAGGAAGCCGACATCCGGCACGTGATCGAGGAGACCGAGCGGCAGTTCGGACCCATTGCGCTGTTCTGCTCCAATGCCGGCATCGGCGGCGGCTTCGACCCGTTGTCGGTGAATGCCGGCGGCACCTCCGACGAGCCGTGGGCGCGCAGTTGGGCCATCCACGTGATGGCTCATGTCTATGCGGCGCGGCATCTGATCCCGCGCTACAAGGCGCGCGGCGGCGGCTATTTCCTCAACACGATCTCGGCGGCCGGCCTGTTGTCGCAGGTCGGCAGCGCGCCTTACTCCACCACCAAGCATGCCGCGGTGGGATTTGCCGAGAACCTCGCGATCTCGCACAAGGCTGACAACATCAAGGTCTCGATCCTGTGTCCGCAGGGCGTCGACACCGACATGCTGCGCGCGATCCCGAAGGGCCCGCAATCCGGCGACGGCGATCTGACGCCGGAGCAGGTCGCGCAGGACGTGCTGAAGGGCCTTGCCGAGGAGAGCTTCCTGATCCTGCCGCATCCGCAGGTGCTCGGCTACATGCGCAAGAAGACCGAGAACTACGACCGCTGGCTCGGCGGCATGGCCAAGATCCAGGCGAAGATGCGCGAGGAATTTAAGTAGGTCCAAGGGGAGAGGGCGCATTCACTTGCACCGCGCATAAGCTTGCGAATTCTAAGCGTGTAGGGTGGGCAAAGGCGCGCGGGCGATACTGTGTGCATCATGCCGCGCTCCCTCGCGCGCCGTGCCCACCATTTGCTCCGCGTGCGGAGATCGACGGTGGGCACGCGACCGCCCTGCGGGCGGCTGCTTTGCCCACCCTACGGCAGTGTCGCTCAGGCTCGCCCGATTCACATCTCAAACAGCTTCTGACACGACCTTACGGCCTCGCGGCGGATCACGCCCGAGTGGTTCGGTCGACACGACCCTCCAACACATGGGAGGGCGCAGGGAATGCCGGGTGAAGGCCTCACCCATGGCCCGCCTGCAGCAAAAAATGCAGGCGGCAGGTACCACAGGTGCAGCCGATCACCGGCATTCCCTGCGCGATGGTCTTCACGCTTATACGCAGTCTCCCTGGTGCGCCGGGCTGTTGGCCACCATTGTCCGCGCGGCGCATCAGCGCCATCGCGAACGTAACACCAGCATCGGGGTGTCAGGACGCTGCGACTTCACGTCCGCGGCCACGCCGTTCGTCCGCGTAGCAAGCTACGCTGCAGCATGGCCACGGCCATCGCATCCCGCCTCGCGTGTCGTGACGATCGCGCGCAACGCCCCTCCGTGGTGAGGCGGGATGCGCGGAAAGATCGTCCTGATTTGCCCGACGACGCAAGGCCGCATGCTGCGGCATTTCAACACGACGGGCAGTTTCGTCATGGTGCGTATGCGCAATCTGCCCGTCGGGCGCGCTCATGGCTCCGACGGCTGCATGTCCTGCTCTGCCGCGCGCCAGGCTTCGAGCGCGCGGGCGTACAGCAACAGGCCCTCGCACACCGTGCGCTGCTCGGCTTTCGACAGCGACGACAGGGCGCCGCGAACCTGCTGGCGGCCGAAGGCGTGCAGCGTGCCGAGCGTCTTCCGTCCCTTCGCGGTGAGGCAGAGCGGCTTGATGCGGGCGTCGCCGGAATCGATTGTCTCCTGCAACTCGCCGCTGTCGATCAGCTTGCGGACCATGCGGCTGATGCTGGATTTCTCGAGATGCAGGATCGTGCCGAGCTGCATCGCTGTCAGCGGGCCGCGCAGGCCGATCTCCAGGATGGTGTGGACCGCCGACGGCGGAAGGTCGGTGGCGGCCAGCGTCGATTCCATGAAGCCGAGCTCGCGCACCATCAGGCGCGAGGCGGCGCGGATGTCGTCGACGAGCGTGAGATCGGGATCCGGCATCTTGACTCCTGCCATATAGTTGTATCATACAACAAATAGCCGATGCAACGTGGCATCGACGACGCCATATCGCCGGAGGGTCGGAGATGGGTGATACGCAGCTCACGGCCGAGGCACGCTTGACCGCGGCGTCGCGCATGCAGGGGCAGGTCTGCCTCGTCACCGGGGGCGGCTCCGGCATCGGCCGCGCCGCCGCCTTGAAGCTCGCCGCCGACGGCGCGGAGGCGGTCGTCGTCGCCGGGCGGCGCGAGGCCGAGCTGGCCGATACGGCGGCACGATGCCGGGCGCTCGGGGCCGAGGCCCTCGCGGTGAAAGCCGACGTCACGCGCGAGGACGATGTGGCGAGCCTGGTACAGGCAGTGCTGGAGCGCTACGGCCGGTTGGATGCGGCCTTCAACAATGCCGGTGTCCAGGAGCGCCGGGCGCCGATCGAGCAGCAGGGCAACGGCGTCTATGCGGACGTGTTCGACGCCAATGTGCGCTCGGTTTTTCTGTGCCTGCGCGCGCAGTTGCCGATCATGTATGCGCGCGGCCGGGGACGCATCGTGATCAACGCCTCCGTCAGCGGCGTGCGCAATCCGAATGCGGGGCTTGCGCTCTATTCGGCCTCGAAAGCGGCCGTCATTTCGCTGACGCGATCGGCCGCGATGGAGGCGGCACCGCGCGGCGTCCGGATCAACGCGATTGCGCCCGGACGTGTCGTCACCGACATGATGCTGCGCGCCGGTGTCGGCGACGTCGCGACCGTCGCCGCCGGCCTGCCGCTGCGCCGGATGGGGCAGCCTGAGGACATCGCCGAGGCCGTGCTGTGGTTGTTGTCGGACGCGTCGTCCTACGTCGTCGGCCACGTTCTGGTGGCCGATGGCGGCTTCTTGGCTTCCTGAACGGCGGCAACGGCGCAAGACCCGCGATCGCCGAAGCCGGTCTCGGCCGAATGATCGTCGAAACGACATCATGCCGAAGTCCGAATTTCGCCGACTTTGGCGAAGCCCGCGCAACGATTGTCCTCATTTGAACTAATTAGTGCTGTCTGCGAACGCGGAGATGCGGCGGCGCCGCTTCGCGGCGGTTCATTGCGAACACCTCTCAATCTCGCCTGAAATCGTCCCAGCTCGGCAAAACTTCCGCCGACGTTTGCCGGCTATCTGCAAGGCAAGGGGAGCTCGTCGCGAGCATGCGCTGCGTAGTCGTTGCGGCGGCGCCCCGACCTGACGTCGTCGCGTGATATTGGCATACTCTCCGGCATTGCTTTGCAGGCTCATTCACGACAAAAGACCGGCGCGTTCGCGGTGCGGACCAAGCGGCTCATGGTGACGCGATCCCACCGCGGGGTCACGCTCGCGCTCGTCGAGGTGCTGCTCTTGACCGTGATGGTGGTGGATGCCGCGTCCGGACAGCAGACCATCAAGGCCAAGCCGACGGACGTCGTCCCGGGACGCGCCGATCGGCTGTTCTTCCGTCACGTGACGGCGCGCAGCATCTACTACAACGTTCCGCGGATCACCAACGACAGCCGGACGCTGATGATGCGCCAGGACCCGCGTGGCGTGAGCGCATTGTTGCGTCCGGTGCGGGAGGCCGGCGCGCCGTCGCTGGCCGCGCCGGGCAGGCCCGGCGCGTCGGTCGGCAGCTTCGGATTCTCCGCGTTTCAGCCCGCCCGTGGTGCGCGCGTGGCCACGGCCGAGCCGGCGCGAGACGCTCAACGCGCCGCGCCGCAACCGGCCGCACGGCAGATCGCGGCAAAGCCCGCGGCAGCCGCCGGGGCGCCGCCGGCCAAGCCGGACGAGACCGTGGCAGCCGCCCAGCCCGCGGCCGTGCTGCGCAACCGCGACGTTCTTCCGGATCGCAATCTGAACACGGTGAAGCCGCAGCCGGTGACCGCCGATGCGAAGCCCTACGATCCGACGGGGATGACGGTCGGGTCGTTCCTGGTGAAGCCGGCCGTCGAGATCCTGGCCGGCTATGACACCAATCCCACCCGGCGCAACGGCGGGCAGGGCTCACCGGTCGCGATCGTGGCGACGGAGGTCGCGGTCCGCTCGCAATGGGAGCGGCATCAGCTCAACGCCGATTTCCGCGGTGCCTATACCGAGGACACCAACGTCCGCTCCATCAGCCATCCGACCTTCGAGGCGCGCGCGCAAGGGCGCTACGACGTCACCGAGGGCACGGCCGTCACCGGCGAGGCGCGTTTCGTCAACGACGCCTTGACGCTTCCGGGCGCGCTCAAGCTGCCGCGGGCCACCAGCTTCGGCGGCAGCGCCGGCGTGCTGCAGAAGATCGGTCCGACCGAGATCGCGTTCAAGGGATCGGCGGACCGGGTCGTCTTCAACGATGCTGTCATCACGGCCAACGTGCCGCTGCGGACGCAGGACCGCAACTACACCCAGCCGGGCGCGCAGGTCCGCGTCACCTATGTGCTGACGCCGAACATCTCGCCGTTCGTCGACATGAGCTTCGATCGGCGCAACCACGATCTGCAGGTCGACTTCAACGGCCAGCGCCGCGATTCCAGCGGCATCACCGCGCGTGGCGGCGCCGTCGTCAATATGGGATCGCTGACCGGCGAAGCCTCGGTCGGCTATCTCACGCGCCGCATGGACTCGCCGCTGATGCCGAACGTCAGCGGCGTGATCGCGGATGCGACGCTCGCATGGGCCGCGACCGACACCACGACCTTCGTGCTGGTGGCGCGCTCGCAGGCCTCGGAGACGCCGGCGATGAACGTCTCGGGCATCCTGTCCCGCGACGTGATCCTGCAGATGGATCATCAGTTCGAGCCGTGGCTGATCGGAACGCTGCGCGGCGGCTACGGCCAGGATCAGTTCGTCGGCATCGGCCGCGTCGACCAGCGCATGTTCGTCGCCGCCGGCGGCACCTACAAGATGAACCGCAACGTTCAGTTGAAGAGCGAGGTCCGCACCGAATGGACCCGCTCCAACATCGCGCTCAACAATTTCATGGCGGTGGTCGGCGTCGTCGGCGTGCGTGTCCAGTACTGAGCGTGTGATGGGGGCCGTTTGGCTGACCGTCGTCGCCAACATCACCGCCGACCCGCAGGGCTATTGCAGATGGCCTTCCCATGGCGGCGCGCTCCGGGCCTCATGGTTCTCAGGGCGATGCAGAGCATCGCCTGAACGCGCCGAAGAGCGGCGCTCCTTACCATGAGGTCTGGCTCCGATACCGGCGCTCGAAGGATGGCCGCGACATGATCGCTCGGTCGCGCACAAAAAAAGCCCCGCAGGGGGGCGGGGCTCAAGGCATGGCATGCCGGGCGGTGGGGGGGACCGGGGCGCGTCTCACGCGGCGGGGTGAGGTCAGGTCGCCGACGCGTGCGCCGTCCCCGATCGGTTCGGCATGTGGCTGGTGATGGTCTTGTTGTTATGAGCGGGTCCGCGCTGCCGGTCGGCGACGCGGACCGCAATCGCGTTACTGCTCGAGCGCGGCCAGCGCAGCGTTGCCGATCTGCTGCGCCTCGGCCCAGGCGGCCTGGGTCGCCTGCTGAGCGGCGGTGTAGCCGGCCTGGATCTGCTGTTGAGCCGCCGCGCGCAGCGCCCCCTCCTGCTGCTCGCCGGTTTCGCGCGCCTGGGTCAGGGCCTGGTTGTCGGCGTTCAGCGTCGCATTGGCCTGGTTGAAGGCGTTGGCGGTGGTCTGCGCCTTGGCCTGGGCCGCCGCCAGCGCGGCCTGGTTGGCCGCATTGTTGGCACGCTCGAGGACCTCGGCGGCCTCCTGCGCATCCTGCTTGGCCTGCTGTGCCGCCTGACGCGCCTGTTCCAGGGCCTGCCGGTCGGCGTTCACCTTCTGCTCGGCCGCTTCCACCGTCGCATCGATCGTGCCGATCTTCTGGTTCAGCGCGGCCTCGACCGTCTTCTGGTTCTGGGTCGCAGCCGCCTGCGCGGCCTGGGTCTTCTGCTGGGCGACCGCGCGGGCCTGCTCGCCGGTCTTCAACGCCGCCTGCAGCGCGGCCTGCTCGGCGGCTTCCTGGGCCGCCTGGTTCTGCTGGTTGTTGTTATTGTTGTTGTTGCCGCCGTTGCCGGCCGCCGCTCCGCCATTGTTGGCATTGCCGCCATTGTTGGCGTTGCCACCATTGTTGGCGTTTCCGGCGGCCTGGCCGGCCTGCTGGGCCGCCTTCGCGGCGGCCTCGGCGGTCTCGCGCGCCGTGTCCTTGGCGGCGTTGGCGGCTTCCTTGGCCTCGTTGGAGACGTCGATGTCCTTGTCGAGCTTCTGGAAGGCGCTCTGCAGCGCGGCCGAGGCGGCCGTCAGCTTCGCGGCATTCGCCGTCGCCGCCGCCTGGTTGGCCGCGGTTGGGTTCTTCTCGGCCTGCTCCTGGGCCTCGATCGCGGCGCCTCGTGCGTTCTGCTCGGCCTGACGCGCGACATCGATCGCCTTGCGGTCGGCGGCGACCTGCGCCTCGGCGGCGGCGGCGGTCTGCGCGGCGGCCGCGGCCGCCGCGTTGGCCTTGGCGACGGCATCGGTGCTGCTCGACGCCGCGGCAGCCGCCTTGGCCGGGGTTGCTGCGGCGGCAGGCGTGGCGGTGGCCTTTGCGAGGGCGACAGTGGTGGTTGCCGTCGCTGCGGCAGCCGCGGCCGGCTTGGCAGCGCTCGTGCTCGTGCCCGTGGTGGTCGCGGTTGCAGTCTTGGCCGTGCCGGTCGTCGTCGTTGCCGCGGTGGCGGCCGCGGCGGGCTTGGCTGTGCTGGCCGCCGTAGTGGTGGCCGCGACGGGCTTGGCCGCGGTGCTGGCCGTCGCAACCGTGGCCGTCGGGGTTGCGGCGGCGGTCTTGGCTGCCGTGCTCGCTGCGGTGGCGGCTGCCGTTGCTGCGGCCGTGGTGGCCGCCTTGGCGGCGGCGCTGGTCGCGGCCTTTGCGGCGGCGTTGGCGGCGGCCTTTGAAGCGGCGTCGGCTGCGGCCTTGGTTGCAGCCTTTGCAGCGGCGTTAGCTGCCGCCTTTGCAGCGGCATCGCTCGCCGCCTTCGCCGCAGCCTTGGCAGCGGCGTCCTGCGCCGCCTTGGCAGCGGCAGCGGCCGCGGCCTTCGCCGCCGCATCCTGCGCCGCCTTCGCGGCGGCGTTGGTGGTGGCCGAAGTGGCAAGGGCGGTGGTCATGGCCTGCGCATTGGCCTGATGCGGCAGCGCCATCATCGTCAGGGCGGTCATCAGGGCCAGCACGCTGACATGGCGATAGAGATCGGTCCTCGACGCTGCGGTTTGAAGGTTCTTCTTGTCCGCCATCAGCTCAACTCCCTTGGTACGCTGGATTGGATGATGGAACCTTTTGAAAATGATTTTGGCTTGCAGCATGGTCGGACCTTGCAAGCAGCAAGGCGTCCGCCTGCAAGCTGACGGCAGGATTTCGCGATGTTTGCGGCGAGCCGGCCGCGACGAGATGGCGCAGGGGAACAGAAAGCTTTTGAAACAAGCGGTTGCCGGCGGTACGCCGGTTGCACGGTTGCGGCGGGCCGATGAGCATTTCGCGGCGAGCCATGCTGCCGCCATTGAAGATGCGACGCATTGTCGCATATGTCATGATTGACAAGTCGTCCGCTGTGCGAACGTCGGATCAGCCCTTCCGGGCGTAGAGCAGCGGGACCGCGGCGTCGACCATCACCTCGACGAGGCTCGTGCCGGCATGTGCGAGGGCTCGCGTCAGCGCACTGGCGAGCTCGGCGGCATTGCTCACGCGCACTGCATCGCAGCCCATGCCTTCCGCGAGCTTGACGAAATCGAGGCCGGGCAGCTCGAGCCCGGGCACGTTGCGCACCTGCATGACCTGGCTGAACGAGCGCATCGCGCCATAGCCGGAATTGTTGATGACGACGACCGTCAGCGGCAGCCTGCGCTGCGTGGCGGTCCACAGCGCCTGCAGCGAATACATCGCCGAGCCGTCGCCGATCAGGCACACCGTGCGGCCCGCGGTGCGCCCCAGCGCCATACCGACCGCCGCCGGCAGGCTGTAGCCGAGCCCGCCGCTCGCCATCGTGTAGAACGAATCCGCGCCGGGCATCGGCATGTACTTGTGCATCACCGGCCGATGCGAGGGGATCTCCTCGACCACGGCGCTGCCCGCCGGAAGCGCCTGCGCCAGCGTATGCAGGAGATAGTCGACCGGGATCGGATCGGCCGGCTCCGGCGCGGCCGGCAGCACGCGGCCCTTCGGCGCCGCGCGCCTGGTCTCCGGCAGCAACTCCAGCAACAGCTCCAGCGCCGGCCGCATGGTGGCAATGATGCTGGTGCCGATCGGCGGCACGGCGGCGCCTTCGGCATCGTCGGTGACCTGATAGAGCGTGGTGGCGCCGTCGAAGATCGCGGCATGGCCCTCGACATGGAAGGTGAACACCGGGGCGCCGAACACGACGACGAGGTCGTGTGGCTTCAGGGCGTCGGACAATTGTCCGGGCGAGGCGTGCAGAAAGCCCTGGAATTGCGGATGGCGCTCGGGAAACGAGCAGCGCGCCGAGAACGGGCTGACCCAGACCGCGGCCTTGGCCTTCTCGGCGACCTCGACCATCAGATCGACGCAGCCGGCGCGGTCGATGCCGGGGCCGACCACGAGTGCGGGATTCTTCGCGGCGGCAAGTGCGCTCACTAGTTCGTCCATGGCGGCGCGATCGGGGCCGAGCTCGCGGCTCACCTTGCGCGCGGTGATCGGTTGCGCCGGATGCATCCAGTCGTCGATCGGGATCGAGACGAAGGTCGGCCCGCAGGGCGGCTGCATCGCGGTGTAGTAGGCGCGGGCGATCGCGCCCGGCACGTCCTCGGGCCGCGCCGGCTCGACGCTGTATTTGACGTAAGGGCGCGGGAATTCGGACGGGCGTTCGGCATAGAGGAACGCCTGTAGAGGCAGGATCGAGCGCGCCTGCTGACCGGCGGTGATCACCAGCGGCGTCTGGTTGCGATGCGCGGTGTAGATGTTGCCGAGCGCGTTGCCGACGCCGGCCGCCGAATGCAGATTGACGAAGCCGGCATTGCGCGTCGCCTGGGCATAGCCGTCGGCCATGCCGACCACCGAGGCCTCCTGCAGGCCGAGCACGTAGTCGATGTCGTCGGGCCAGTCGCTGAGGAAGGGCAGCTCGGTCGAGCCGGGATTGCCGAAGACTTTTTTGATGCCGAACGCGCGCAGCAGTTCGAAGGTGGCCTGCTTGACGGTGACGGGCTTGGTTGTTGTTCCTGTGGTTTTTGGCACGGCGTTTCCTCGAATGACCGTCATTGCGAGGAGCGAAGCGACGAAGCAATCCAGAGTCGCGGGTGGAACTCTGGATTGCGTCGCTTCGCTCGCATTGACGAGACCGACTTCACCAATTCGCGGTGCCCTTCATCGTCGGCTGGCGCTCGGCGTTGGCGGTCCACAGCTCCAGGCCGGCATCGACGGGGTTGGCGTTGACCGAGAACTCGCTGCCCTCGAACAGCGGCTGTACGCCTCGATAGGCGAACTTCGCCGGCGGCTTGCCCTTCAGCCGGGCGGCGAACTCGACCAGCAGCGCGGCCTGCAGCGGGCCGTGGAAGATCAGTCCGGGATAGCCTTCGACCCTGGTGACGTAGTCGCGGTCGTAATGGATGCGATGGCCGTTGAAGGTCAGGGCGGAATAGCGAAACAGCAGCACGGCATCGGAGACACGAGTCTCGCTGTGCTGCGCGACCGGCGGAGGCGGCGGCGCTTTTGCCGGCGCAGCCTGCGCCCCGCCCATGTCGCGATAGACGATGTCCTGGCGCTCGCGGATCGCGACACCGCGCGGCGTGGTCACGACGTGCTCGACGGCGACGAAGCAGAGCTGGCCGGTCGAACCGCTCTTCAGGGTGACGTCTGAGATCGTCGAGACGCGGGTGGCGACATCGCCGACGCGCAAGGGATCGATGAACTGCACCTCGCCGCCCGCCCACATGCGGCGCGGCAAGGGTACCGGCGGCAGGAAGCCGCCGCGGGTGGGATGGCCGTCGGGGCCGAGCTGATCGTGCGGAAACACGGGCTGGCCCAGGCACCAATGCACCGTGTAGGGCGCGATGTCGCCGGTCGTCGGCTCGCCGATGTCCTGGAACAGCGTCGCGCGCAGGCCCTTGGTGAGCTGCGCGGTGACGATGTCGGTCGCCTCGGCGCTGCGGCCGACCCATTGCCGGAGATGGTCGAGATCGAGCGTGTCCGTCATGATCATCCCTTGCGCTGATGAGGCGAAGCGGCCTCGCCGATCGCGGGCACGGCGCCGTAATGCCTGTCCTCGCCGACCACGATCGCCGCCGGCGCGGGATAGCTGACGACGCCGTTCGGCGTGTTCACCTCGATGCGCCGCAGATGCGGATGGACCGCGAGATCTGCCATGCTGTTGACCTCGGCGAAGGCGATGTCGGCCGCGGCGAGCTTGCCCAGCAGCTCATCGCGCGACAGCGCCGCGAAGCGCTCCGCGACGATGCCGTCGGTCAGCGCACGGTTGCGCACGCGTTCGACCATGTTGGCGAAGCGCGGATCGTCGGGCAGCCCGGGCTGGTCCAGCACCTTGGCGCACAGCGTCTTCCACTCGCGCTCGCTCTGGATCGAGATCAGGATGTCCTTGCCGTCCTTCGAGGTGAACACGCCATAGGGCGCAATCGAGGGATGGGCGAGGCCGATGCGCTTCGGCGCGTTGCCGGCTTCCGCGTTGAGCAGCGGCACGGTGAGCCAGTCGGCCATCACGTCGAACATCGAGATCCTGATATCGGCGCCCTCATTGGTGCGGCCGCGCCTGATCAGCGCCTCCAGGATCGCGGCATGCGCCGTCGCGCCGGTCGCGACGTCGACGATCGACATGCCGACGCGCGAGGGACCGTCGGGGCCGCCGGTGATCGAGGCGAGCCCGCTCTCCGCCTGGATCAGCAGGTCATAGGCCTTGCGGTCGGCATAGGGACCGGAGTCGCCGTAGCCGGTGATGGTGCAGCAGATCAGCTTCGGATAGTCCTGGCGCAGCCGCTCGCGGGCGAAGCCCATTCTGTCCATCGAGCCGGGCTTGAGGTTCTGCAAGAGAACGTCGGCGCCGGCGATCAGCTTCTCCAGCTCGGCGCGACCTTCCGGTTTTGAAAGGTCGACGACGACGGAGTCCTTGCCGCGGTTGAGCCAGACGAAGTAGCTGCTCTGGCCCTTGGCGGCCGCGTCATAGCCTCGGGCGAAATCGCCCTCGGGCCGCTCGATCTTGATGACATGGGCGCCGGCATCGGCGAGGCGCGACGAGCAGAACGGTGCGGCCACCGCCTGCTCGACGGCGACGACAATGATCCCTTCAAGCGGCAGCATGGCAGGACCTCAATACGACCTGGGCATGCCGAGCACGTGCTCGGCGACGTAGGACAGGATGAGGTTGGTCGAGATCGGCGCCACCTGATACAGCCGCGTCTCGCGGAATTTGCGCTCCACGTCGTATTCCTCGGCGAAGCCGAAGCCGCCATGGGTCTGGATGCAGGCATTGGCCGCCTCGAACGACGCGTCGGCGGCGAGCATCTTGGCCATATTGGCCTCGGCGCCGCAGTCGAGCCCGGCCTCGTATTTGCGGGTCGCTTCCTTGACCATCAGCTCGGCGGCGCGCATCGACGCATAGGCCTTGGCGATCGGGAACTGGATGCCCTGGTTCTGGCCGATCGGGCGGCCGAACACGACGCGCTCCTTGGCATAGGCGGTGGCCTTGGCGATGAACCATTTGGCATCGCCGACGCATTCGGCCGCGATCAGGATGCGCTCGGCGTTCATGCCGGAGAGGATGTAGCGGAAGCCCTTGCCTTCCTCGCCGATCAGGTTCTCCGCCGGCACCCGCATGTCGGTGAAGAAGACTTCCGTCGTGGCGTGGTTCATCATGGTCCGGATGGGGCGGATGGCGAGCCCGGCCTTCTTGGCCTCGCGCATGTCGACGATGAAGACGGAGAGACCGTCGGTGCGCTTCTGCGCCTGGTCCTTCGGCGTGGTGCGCGCCAGCAGGATCATCAGGTCGGAATATTCGGCGCGGCTGGTCCAGATCTTCTGGCCGTTGACGACGTAGCTGTCGCCGTCGCGCCTGGCGAAGGTCTTCAGCGACGATGTGTCGGTGCCCGAGGTCGGCTCGGTGACGCCGAACGCCTGCAGCCGCAATTCGCCGCTCGCGACTTTTGGCAGCCACTTGGCCTTCTGCTCGGCATTGCCATGACGCAGCACCGTGCCCATCGTGTACATCTGGGCATGGCAGCCGCCGCCATTGCAGCCGGCGCGCTGGATCTCCTCGAGGATCGCCGCCGCGGCCGACAGCTTCAATCCGGCGCCGCCATATTCCTCGGGGATCAGCACGGAGAGATAGCCGGCCTGTGTCAGCGCATCCACGAAGGCGGACGGATAGGCCATCTCGCGATCGAGCTTGCGCCAATATTCACCGGGGAACTGGGCGCAGAGCTTTGCCACCGCGTCGCGGATGTCGGCGTAGTCGTCGGGCTGATGCTGTTCTGTCATGCGCTGCTCCGCCGACCGTGATCGCGCGGCCTCGCGGTCTCCCTATGCTTGTTCGTCATAGCCTATGACGAAGCATGCCAGCCTTGGCAAGCAGGGAATGACCACGCCGCGCGCGTCCGGCCCCGCCCCAGCGGCATGGCGCTTGCGCCCGCGTTCGCGTTCTAGCTGACGGGAAATCCGAGATGGCCGCGAAAACGGGTCTTCAGGAAAACACCGTCGCGCGGCGGCAAAGCGCGGTCGACATGATCGGTCGAGATCGCCACGCGGGCGAAATGCGGCCCCGCGCGATCATGCAGCTTCGGACGGAAGGCTTCGAGCGCGGCATGCGTTTCGATCGTGCTCACCGAGGGAAAGCCGGCGCCCGCGGCGATCAGCTCCAGCTTCGCGCCGAGCCCCGAATGGCTCATCTGCATGCCGGTCTCGCCGAAATGGGCGTTGTCGAGCACGACGACCGAGAGGTTCTTCGGCTGCTTCGCCGCCGAGGTCGCGAGGCTGCCGAGCCCCATCAGTTGCTCGCCGTCGCCGGTGATGACGACGACCGGGCGCGATGGCTGCGCCAGTGCGAGACCCAGGCCGATCATGGCCGCGCCGCCCATCGCGCCCCAGAGATAGAAGTTCGCGTCGTGATCGCCCGCGGCGAACACGTCGTAGGACGATGAGCCGAGGCCGCTGACGACCAGCAGGTCGCCACGGTCCTGCAGCAGCGCCTTGACGGCGGTGCGGCGGTCGAGCAGTGCTCCCATCACTTCGTCTCCGTCCACTTCTTGGCGCCGATCATGCGCTGGGAGATCAGCACCGCGATCGGCTGATCGCTGTCGAACGCGAGCCTCGCTGCAGCGGCCGCCATCTCGCCGGCGTCCTCGGGACGTTCCAGCCGGAACACCGTGACTCCCATGATCTCGAAGGCCGCCTGCGTCGACTTGCCCATCGGCACCTGCCACGGATTGAACTCGGCCCATTCGCCGCGCATCGTCACGAAGCTGAGGAACGGGAAGCGGCAGCTCGCCAGCAGCGACAGCATGTTGACGCAATTGCCGACCCCGCTCGACTGCATCAGGAGCACTGCGCGCTGGCCGCCGAGCCAGGCGCCGGCGGAGAGCGCGATACCTTCCTCCTCGGTGGTGAGGACCGTGGTGGCGATCGCGGGATCGTCATGGGCGAGGCGGATCAGGCGGGAATGGCCGGCGTCGGGGACGTAGCAGAGCTGCCGGACGTCAGCCGCCTTCAGCGCCTCGTAGATGGCGAGCGGCCAGTCGGTGGTGGGCGTGTCGGAAGCGGCCATGGCGTCCTGAGGTTATGGCGTCCTGAGGTTCATGAGCACCGATGGTGCAGCGGATGATTTAGCCAGAAACGACCGTCGAAGCCCATTGAATCTCGTTCACCCCGCATGCCGGATTCTCATAGGCAGCCGAGGGCCTCGTGGTTCGGCTGGGGAAGCCTCATGCGGCCGACCACGCGATCGTCATGTGGAGTGGCGGGAGTAACAGGAACTCACCCCGGGATCCGCACCGGCAGCGATTCATAGCCGCGGACGAAGCTGGAATAGACCCGCTTCGGCTCGCCGACGACCTCGATACGGTCGAAGCGCTTGAGGATCTCCTGCCAGACGATGCGCAGCTGCAACTCGGCGAGCCGCATGCCGACGCAGCGGTGGATGCCGAAGCCGAATGAGAGATGGATGCGCGGCCGCTTGCGGTCGATGATGAAGGCGTCCGGATTCTCGATCACCTCCCCGTCGCGGTTGCCCGAGACGTACCACATCACGACGCGGTCGCCCTTCTTGATCGTCTTCCCGCCGAGCTCGGTATCGACCAGCGCGGTGCGGCGCATGTGGGCGAGCGGCGTCTGCCAGCGGATCACCTCAGGCACCATGGTCTCGATCAGCGCCGGATTGTCGCGCAGCTTCTGATACTCGGCCGGGTTCTCGTTCAGCGCCAGCACCGAGGCCGTCATGGTGTTGCGCGTGGTGTCGTTGCCGCCGACGATGAGCAGGATCAGATTGCCCATCAGATTGTCCGGCGTCATGTGCCGCGTCGCCTCGCTATGCGCCATCATCGAGATCAGGTCGCGGCCGGGCTCGGCCTGGCGCGCCTTCCACATCCGGCCGAAGGTCTCGGCGCATTCGCCGAGTTCGCGGCGGCGCTCCTCCTCCGACGAGACGATGCCGCTTTTGGGCAGCGCGGTCGAGACGTCGGACCAGCGCGTCAGCTTGCGGCGTTCCTCGAACGGGAAATCGAACAGGGTCGCCAGCATCTGCGTGGTCAGCTCGATCGAGACCTTCTCGACCCAGTTGAAGGTCTCGTTGCGCGGCAGCGAATCCAACACCTTGGCCGAGCGCTCGCGGATCAGCACCGCCATCTGGTCGAGATGGTCGGGCGTGAACATCGGCGATACCGTCTTGCGCTGCTCGCCATGAACAGGCTCATCCATCGCGATGAAGCTCGGCCATTCGTATCCGGGCGGCACGTCTCGGATCATGATCCCGCCATTGCTGACGTCCGAGGAGAAGATCGCGTGGTTGGTGTCAACATGCATGATGTCGTGATAGCGCGTCACCGACCAATAGGGCTCGATTGGCGCCTTGGTGCAGTAGTGCACCGGCGCCTCCTTGCGCAGCCGCTCGAACCACGGCCAGATCGTGTCGTTCTGGAACAGCCGTGGTGCGCCAGGATGGAAGTCCTCGATCGGGGTGGAATAGGCCTCGAGGCGCGCGTCGCGCAGCAGATCTGCTTTATCGGAGCGAAGCGCGGCCTGGGCGGTCATGGGGGGCGTCCTTTGCTAAACAGTCGCTCGACAATCGAGACAAGTCATAAGTCTGCTCGCCTGTCGTCGCGAGCAGGACGCGTAGGGTGGGCAAAGCGAAGCGTGCCCACCGCGTTTCGCGCCAATCGAAAGATGGTGGGCACAGCGTTCGCGCGATGCGCGACCGCCTTTGCCCACCCTACGGGACCGTTCGTGTCGGACCCGATTCGTCTTCAATACAACTTAAGCCGCAATCCGCACCGGCAATGTCTCATATCCCTTCACGAAGCTCGAATAGACCCGCTTCGGCTCGTCCATCACGTCGATATGATCGAATCGCTTCAGGATTTCCTCCCAGATGATCTTGAGTTGCAATTCGGCCAATCGCAAGCCGACGCAGCGGTGGATGCCGAAGCCGAACGACAGATGCTGGCGCGGCCTGACGCGGTCGATGATGAAGTCGTAGGGACGCTCGATGGCGGCCTCGTCGCGGTTGCCCGAGACATACCACATCACGACCTTGTCGCCTTTCTTGATCTGCTTGCCGCGGAACTCGATGTCGGAAAGCGCGGTGCGGCGCATGTGGGCGAGCGGGGTCTGCCAGCGGATGACCTCGGGGACGAAGGCGTCGATCAGCGCGGGGTTATCCTTGAGCTTGCGGTACTGATCCGGGTTCTGGCTGAGCGCATAGATGCTGCCGGACATGGTGTTGCGCGTGGTGTCGTTGCCGCCGACGATCAGGAGCACGAGATTGCCGAGGAAGTTCTTCGGGTCCATGTTCCGCGTCGCCTCGCTGTGGGCCATCATCGACAGCAGGTCGCTCTTCGGCGGCTGGTTGACGCGCTCCTGCCAGAGCCGCGCGAAATAGCGGGCGCAGTCCATCAGCTCGGCCTGCCGTTCGTCCTCGGTCGCGACAAGCCCATCGGGGCCGGGGATCGTGGTCGCGATATCCGACCAGCGCGTCAGCTTGCGGCGGTCTTCCCAGGGGAAGTCGAACAGCACCGCCAGCATCTGCGTCGTCAGCTCGATCGAGACGCGATCGACCCAGTCGAACACCTCGCCGACAGGCAGATTGTCCAGGCATTCGGCGGAGCGCTTGCGGATGTTGATCGCGAGCTCGTCGAGATGTGTCGGCGTGAACATCGGCGCCACGGTCTTGCGCTGCGCGGCATGGCGCGGCGGATCCATCGCGATGAAGCTCTCACGGCGCAGGTCGGGGTCGACGTCGCGAATGGTGATGCCGCCGAGCGCGGACGCCGAGGAGAACACCGCGTGGTTGGTCTCGATCTCCATGATGTCGTCGTAGCGGGTGATCGACCAGTAGGGGCCGAACATGGACTCCTTGCAGTAGTGCACCGGATCCTCGCGACGCAGCCGGTCGAAATAGGGCCAGTGCGTGTCGGTACGGAACAACTCCGGATGACCGGGGTCGAATTCGGCGAGCGGCAACGATGCGGCGCGACTGGCGGCCGCGTCGTTGACGCGCTCGCCTGCTGCGGCGTGTCGCTGTGCCTCGGCCGTCGTGGTGGTCCCGTGCATGGACGTCTCCCTGATGGCCGGATTCTAGCTGTCCGGCGATGTCGGGCGCGATTACATCCTGCCCGGGAGCGCGGGGCAAGCGCGGAGTTTGGGCCGCCGGGCCGGTCTTGCGTCGCAACGCTGGTATTTGTCCGGACGTCGGGCGTGACAAGCGCCACGTCACGGAATATGGCTTTGAGCGATTGTTGCAAAGCAGAAGACTAGCAGGAGGCCGCCCCATGATCGCCAACGCGCAGCGCATGTTCAATTTCGATCTCGGCGAGACCGCGGACGCGATCCGCGAGACGGTGGCGAGCTTTTCGCAGGAGCAGATCGCGCCGCGCGCCGCCGAGATCGACCGCTCCAACCAGTTTCCGCGCGACCTCTGGCCCCGCATCGGCGAGCTCGGCCTGCACGGCATCACGGTCGAGGAGGAATATGGCGGGGCGGGTCTCGGCTATCTCGAGCACTGCATCGCCATGGAGGAGATCTCGCGCGCCTCGGCCTCGGTCGGCCTGTCCTACGGCGCCCACTCCAATCTCTGCGTCAACCAGATCCGCCGCAACGGCAACGAGGCGCAGAAGCGCAAATATCTGCCCAAGCTGATCTCGGGCGAGCATGTCGGGTCGCTCGCGATGTCCGAGCCGCAGGCCGGCTCCGACGTGGTGTCGATGAAGACGCGCGCCGACAAAAAGGGTGATCGCTTCGTCCTCAACGGCAACAAGATGTGGATCACCAACGGTCCGATCGCGGAAACGCTGGTGGTCTACGCCAAGACCGATCCGCAGGGCGGTCCGCGCGGCATCACCGCCTTCATCATCGAGAAGGGGATGAAGGGCTTCTCGACCGCGCAGAAGCTCGACAAGCTCGGCATGCGCGGCTCGGACACCTGCGAGCTGGTGTTCGAGGATTGCGAGGTGCCGGAGGAGAACGTGCTGGGGCAGGTCGGCCGCGGCGTCAACGTGCTGATGAGTGGCCTCGACTACGAGCGCGCGGTGCTCGCCGCAGGTCCGCTCGGCATCATGCAGGCCTGCATGGACGCTGTGCTGCCTTACGTGCATGAGCGCAAGCAGTTCGGCCAGCCGATCGGCACCTTCCAGCTCGTGCAGGGCAAGGTCGCGGACATGTACACGACGATGAACGCCGCGCGCGCCTATGTCTATGCGGTGGCCAAGGCCTGCGATCGCGGCGAGACCACGCGCGAGGACGCGGCGGGCGCGATTCTGTTCGCCGCCGAAAAGGCGACGCAATGTGCGCTCGATGCGATCCAGCTGCTCGGCGGCAACGGCTACATCAACGACTATGCGACCGGGCGGCTGCTGCGCGACGCCAAGCTCTACGAGATCGGCGCCGGCACCAGCGAGATCCGGCGCATGCTGATCGGGCGGGAATTGTTCGACAAGACATCTTGAGGTGCCGACCACGCGGTTGGCGCATGCGGGACATGCGTTCGCCAACCGGCCGGATGCAGATATTTTAGTCATCCTCGTCGAGGCCGGTGTTTTTTTCCGGCCGACTTGCGTAGAAAATACGTCGAACCTCGGAGTCGTCCCGGCGACGAACAATCGAGGTATATTGTAGATCTTTTGCGTGTGTCGGAGGCCCTGAGCCGTGAACCAGATGAGTTACGTTCCGGAGCAGCTGCCGCCGCTTCCGCCTCTCACCGCCACCTTCTCAGGTGCGCGTGGCGAGTTCTTCCGGCTGGTCAGCCGCGGGGCGGCCATCGAACTGATCACACTGGGCTTCTACCGGTTCTGGCTCGCGACCGACATCCGCCGGCATCTCTGGGTCAACACGGCTGTCGACGGTGATGCCGCAGAATATACCGGGCGCGGCAAGGAGCTCCTGATCGGCTTCCTGTTCGCGATGGCGATCCTGGTCCCGATCTATCTCGCCTATTTCCTCATCGGCGTCGAGGCCGAGCGCTACCAGGGCTTCGCCAGCGTGCCGCTGGTGATCGCCTTCTACGCCTTCGGCCAGTTCGCCATCTTCCGCGCGCGCCGCTACCGGCTGACGCGCACGGTCTGGCGCGGCATTCGGTTCTGGATGACGGGTTCGGGCTGGGCCTATGCCGGGCGCGCCATGCTGTGGACCTTGTTGACGGTGGTCACGCTCGGGCTGGCCTGGCCGTGGCGCGCCGCCGCGCTCGAGCGCTACAAGATGCGACATTCGCACTATGGCGATCTCAGCGGCGACTTCGAGGGACGCGGCTGGGAGTTCTTCAAGCGCGCCTGGTATCTGTGGGTCATCGCGCCGTTTGCGCTCGTGCTGTTTCCGTTGTTTCCGTTCGTCTATGCGCAGTTCAAAGCGATCGAGTGGCGCTGGTGGCTGTCGGGCATTCGCTTCGGCGGCGTGCGTCTGGAATCGGACCTGCCCGGCAATGCGTTCTATGGTCTCTATTGGAAGGTGATCGGCTGGTGGTTTCTGCTGTCGATCGCCTCCAGCGCCTATTTCGGCGGTGTCGCCGCGCTGATGCTCAGATTGCTGGGGCCGGGGAGTGACGGCCGGCCTCAGGCGCAGGCGCTGTCCGACAACGTGCCGATGCTGGTGCTGGTCGGATTGGGCTACATCGCCTGGATCCTGGCGCTCAACGTCGTGATGCGGCTCTATCTGGTGCGCGACATGTGGGCGACCGTGCTGCAGTCGGTTCAAGTGCATGGCATCGAGGCCATGGCCAATGTCGCCGCCAGGGGCGATCTGGCCAGCGCGCTCGGCGAAGGATTTGCCGATGGACTCGACGTCGCCGGATTCTGATCCCGGGCAGGTGGCCGCTGCTGCGCCGGCCGCCGCCACGCCGGTCGAGCCGGCCGCTCCGCTCGGCGGCCCTGCGGTCTATTTCGACGGCCTGTCCAACCGGCGGCAGACGGTCACGATCGGCTTCGCCAATCAGCTCGTGATGCGCAGCGCCGACAATTTCGTCTCCTGGCCCTATGCCGACATCCGCCGCGTCGACGGCCCGAGCGGCACGCTGCGCGTGAGCTGCCTGTCGGCATCGCCGCTGGCACGGCTGGAGATCCGCGACGCGGCGTTGTCGGCCGAGCTGATCGCGCGCTGCAGCCATATCGACCAGAACAGGATGACCCGCGGCGCCATCGCGCGCATCGTCGGCTGGTCGCTGGCCGCCGTCGCCTCGATCGTCGCCGTCGTGCTGGTGGTGATTCCGTTCGCATCCGATCGGCTGACGCCCCTGGTGCCGCCGACCATGGAGCGGCATCTCGGCGAGGCCGCCGTGGTGCAGATCCAGACCGTGTTCGGCGACAAGCTTTGCAGCGAAGCGGCCGGGCAGGCCGCGTTCGCCAAGCTGGTCACGGCGCTGCGCCGCCCCGCCGGCCTCGACGACAGCATCGCGTCGCAGGTGCTGGACACGCCGATCCCCAACGCCTTCGCGCTGCCGGGCGGGCAATTCTTCCTGTTCAGGGGGCTGCTCGACAAGGCCAATGACCCCGACGAGGTCGCCGGCGTGCTGGCGCATGAGCTCGGCCACCTCAAGCACCGCGACAACCTGCGGCAGCTGATCCACAATGGCGGCAGCTCGTTCCTGATCGGCCTGCTGTTCGGCGACGTCACCGGCGCGGGCGCGGCGATCTTCGCCTCGCGGGCCATGATCAACGCGTCCTATTCGCGCGAGGCGGAGGCGGCGGCGGACGGTTTCGCGATCGACGTGATGCACAAGCTCGGACGGCCGACGCGCCCGATGGGCGAATTGCTGTTTCGCATCACCGGCAAGGAGGACGGCAAGCGCCCGTCGCTGTGGGCCAGCCATCCGCTCAGCGAGGACCGTCTCGCCCGCATGCGCGCCGAGGACCGGCCGCCGAGCGGCCCGCCGCTGCTGAGTGCGGAGGAGTGGCGGGCGCTGAAGGGAATTTGCAAGTAGCCGCCGGCGATCCGGCGCCTCACGCACGGCTGGTCGGGACGATCGACCCTCTCTCATCCGTCATTGCGAGCGCTGCGCGCAGCGAAGCAATCCAGATGTCCTCGGCGGCAAGATTCTGGATTGCTTCGCTGCGCTCGCATTGACGGGGTGAGAGCGGTGCGCGTCTGCTTCGACGCGGGTTGAGCGACGGCACTGCTGGTGAGATGGCAGCGCCGACACCTATTCCGCCAGATTGTTCGTCTTCTTCACCCAGGCGCGGACATCCGTCAGCACGTCCGGCAGCACCGCCTTGACCTCGGCGAGCGTCATGCCGGCCTTGACGCGCGGGTCGTAGAGCAGATTGAGGATGTACTGGTCGTAGACGTCGAAATAGCCCATCGAGACGTTGTCGTTGAACATGGTCCAAGGCACGCTCGAAGTGTCGTTGATCGGCCCGAGCGACTGCAGGAGCTCCTCATAGGCGCAGTCGAGAAAGACGAAATCGCCGTTGTCGACGGTGAGGATGACGTCGGAATGCTCGATCTCGAACGCCTCGTTCTTGCGGAAGCCGGACAGGCATTGCGGATCCAGCGAGGTCTTGATCTCGCGCGCGCGCTCGCTGCCATAGGCCTGGCTGATGGTGTGGTAGAGATCGCGGTCGCGCACCAGCTTGACGCGGACATTGGCTTCGCCGTCGGCGTCGGTCATCGCAATGTCGAGGTTGCGGATGCGCGCGGCGATGTCGCTGACGACCTTGGCGAGCTGCGCCTTGCGATCGGCGCGGCGGCCATCGGCGAACACCCGCACCGGTGCGCTGTACTTCCGGATGCGGTCGACCCGGCCCGCCAGGTGATACTCGGCGCCGAACGCGGTCTTGAAGAAGCCGTCGGTGATCTCGGCGTCGGTGAAGCTCTTCTTCTCGATGCGCTGGCGGGCGGCGATCGCCGGAATTTCGGTGGTCGACGCCGGCAGCGGGACCATCACGGTCACAAGCGCAGCCAGCGCGGCCGCCGCCGCGCTCCGCAGGGAGCGCCAGGAGCACGGATGCTCGTGGCGAGGATGCGCGCTGTGACATTGCCTCATCGTCGTGGTCGAGTGCGGCTCTCAGTTCTTGACGATCACGGTCGTGCCAACCGAGACGCGGTCGTAGAGGTCGGCGACGTCGTCATTGGTCATGCGGAAGCAGCCCGACGATACCGCCTGGCCGATCGTCTCGGGCTCGTTCGAGCCGTGGATTCGGTACAGCGTTGAACCGAGATACATTGCGCGCGCGCCGAGCGGGTTCTCGATGCCGCCGGCCATGTGGCGCGGCAGGTCGGGCCGGCGCCGCAGCATCTGCGACGGCGGGGTCCAGGCCGGCCATTCCTTCTTGGCGGTGATGCGGTGCACGCCGCTCCAGCGGAATCCGTCACGGCCGACGCCGATGCCGTAGCGCAGCGCCTGGCCGCCCGGCAGGACCAGATAGAGCCGGCGCTCGCTGGTGCTCACGACGATGGTGCCTGGCGCATACTGGCTCTGGAACATCACGGTCTGGCGCGGAATCGGGCTGACACCGCTCTGATAGAAGTTCGGCCCGCCGCCGAAGAGGTCCCTGGTGTCGAACATTTCCGCCCGCGCCATCCCGGCGCTTGCCACCGACGCGACCGCAGCAATTCCCAAAGCCAAACAGCGCTTCATTTCCGTCCCCTGGCAAACATCAAATTCCGTTCGCAGACAGGCCATAAACGGTTGCACTTCGCAACCCACGGCGGCGTGAGGCCGGTATGTGGCGACGGTCCGTGACCCAAATCCCACGGACAATCGCGCGCGTCCTGGACCAACATCCTGTTAGCCAAGCCCGCGCATGAGCACCGTGGCGATGGCAGCAATGCGGCCAGCCCCTTTGACGCCGCGGGCGAACAATGATTGATCTGCCCAACATTGCAAATAGCGCGCGGAATCAGCAGGAGAACATGATGAACGGTGCGGAAAGCCTGGTACGGACCCTGGTCGCAGGGGGCGTTGACGTCTGCTTTACCAATCCGGGCACCTCCGAAATGCACTTCGTCGCCGCGCTCGACCGCGTCGAGGGCATGCGCTGCGTGCTCGGCCTGTTCGAGGGCGTGGTGACCGGCGCCGCCGACGGCTATTTCCGCATGAAGGGCACGCCGGCCTCGACGCTTCTCCATCTCGGCCCCGGCCTCGCCAACGGCCTTGCCAATTTGCACAACGCCAAGAAGGCCCGCTCGGGCATCGTCAACATCGTCGGCCAGCACGCCACCTACCACATCGGCTTCAACGCGCCGCTGACCTCGGACATCGAAGGCCTGGCGCGGCCGATGTCGGACTGGGTGCGGACCTCGCCGAGCGCCAAGGCCGTGGCCGCCGACGGCGCCGCCGCGATCGCCGCCGCCAAGAGCGCGCCGCCGCAGATCGCCACCCTGATCCTGCCCGCCGACACCGCCTGGAACGAGGCCGACGGCATTGCCCAGGTTCCGGGAGAGGCGCAGCGCCCGAGCTATTCGGCTGATGCGGTCGAGAAGGCCGCCAAGATCCTGCACGCCCACGGCCCCGAGACGCTGGTGCTGATGACCGCGGGCGCGCTGACCGAGCAGGCGCTGACCTTCGCCCAGCAGATCGCCGGCAAGACCGGCTGCCGCGTGATGGGGCAGACCTATCACCCGCGCATGGCGCGCGGCGCCGGACGGTTCTCGATCGACCGCATCCCCTACGTGATCGAGCAGGCGCTGCCGATCCTGAAGAACTACAAGCATATCGTGCTGGTCGAGGCCAACGACCCCGTCGCCTTCTTCGCCTATCCGAACAAGCCGAGCATGCTCAAGGCCGAGGGCACCGAGGTGCACCGCATGACCGCCTGGGGCGAGAACTCGGCCGCCGCCCTCGAGGCGCTCGCCGGCCATCTCGGCGCCAAGGCCGCCGACGTCAAGCCGCAGCCGCTCGCCGAGCTGATCAAGCCCACCGGCGGGCTGAACCACACCACCATCGCCCAGGCGATCGCCTATGCGATCCCCGAGAATGCGATCGTGGTCGACGAATCCATCACCACGGGCCGCGGCTTCTTCCCGCCGACGGCGGCCGCCAAGCCGCATGACTGGCTGCAGAACATGGGCGGCTCGATCGGCTTCTCGACCCCGGTCGCGACCGGCGCCGCGGTGGCCTGCCCGGACCGCAAGGTCATGTGCCTCGTGGGCGACGGCAGCGCGATGTACACGATCCAGTCGCTGTGGACCCAGGCGCGCGAGAACCTCAACGTCGTCACGGTGGTGTTCGCCAACAGGATCTACCAGATCCTGCGCGGCGAGTTCGACGGCGTCGGCGCCGGCGAGCCGGGCCAGCGCGCCCAGGACATGCTCAAGATCGACCGTCCGACGCTCGACTTCGTCGCCATGGCGAAGGGCATGGGCGTCCCCGGCCGCGCCGTCACCTCGGCCGACGAGTTCAATGCCGCGCTGGCCGAGGCGAACGCCGAATATGGTCCGCGCCTGATCGAAGTGCAGATGTAAATCCGCAACGCTGGCGGCCGCAAAACGGCCGCGGGCCGAGGGAAGGCGCATCGCCTCATTTATGGGGTTGGCGACTCACGCCGATCGCGTGTTGATGGTGAGGTGTCCTTCTCTCCTGTATCTGAACGGCATGCACAGTGAATTGAACCGGCTGATCTCTGCGCTGCAGGAGTTCTATGCGCGCGAGCGCTTCATCCTCGACCGTGATCTCGGCGAGCGCGCCTTGACGCATCGGCTGGCGGTGCATCTCGAACGCAACTTCCTGGGGTGGGACGTCGATTGCGATTACAATCGGCTCGGCGACCGCGCCATGCTGCTGCCGCGTGGCACCATCGTCTCGACCGACGATGAGCTGGGAAAATCGGTCTACCCGGACATCGTCGTGCACAAGCGTGCCGTGCCCGACAATCTGCTGGCGATCGAGGTCCGCAAGGCCGGCAACCACCAGCCGCTGGCGCATGACCGCCACAAGCTGATGGCGCTGACCGATCCGCATCTGTGGTTCGCCTATTGGATCGGCGTGCTGGTGATTCTCGACCGCCGCAGCGTGATCACGCCGGAGGTCTATGTCGGCGCCCGGATCGATCCGGTATTGTCGGCCTGGTTCGCGGGGCGATTGCAGCAGATGGGACTCGCCGCCGGCTGAGACATCTCGCAGAAGAGGTGCGCGATCGCCGGTCGACGCGAATGAACAAGGGCCGCCCCTGAGAGGAGCGGCCCGATCTCGTCGCGCATGTGGAGCCTGCGGACAGGCGCGCCCACGCCTTACTTCGACATGGCGTCGCCGGACGACTTCTTCGCCGACTTCTTCTTCGTCTTGCTCATCTTCATGTCGTCGCCCCCGCCCATGGCGTCGCCGCTCTTCGCCGACTGGCCGGTGGTCGTCATCGGCTTCTCGGTGGACTGGGCAAGAGCGGCCGACGAGACGAACGCGAGGGCGGCGGTGGCGATGATCAGTTTACGCATGCGGAAAACCTCCGAGGGTTGGAAACGCGCCGGACCATAGGCGAATTCGAGCGCGGCGTTCTGACGCAGGAATCAGGAAAACGTGAGAGTTCCGCCCCGCAAAAGCCGCCTTGCGCCGTCCGCGCGGAGGTAGCAGGTGCATTCTGTGACTGATGTGCTGGATGCAGGGCGCCCATGCGGGGACGAGCGAGGTCAAAATGGCCGGGTGCGGAGATCCAATTGCCTCGATGCACATTCGATGCGTAGCCGCGGCCGTTGCTGCGACGTCGGCCTCTGGTCCAAATGGAATAGCTTCGGGCTTCATGGGGAAGAACAGAATGTCGAACAACCTGAGCGCGGTCCGCTCTTCCGATCTTCCGAGGAGATCGAGACGCTCGCGCGCGATGCAGTCGCCGACGCTCGGGCGGAGCGTCGCGAGCAGGCGTTGCAGAAGCTCGCGCCGTTGCGGAAGGCGCAGACCTGTCAGCGCGAAGCGGCCATGGCGCTGCTGTGGATGATCGATCATATCTGCCTGCCGCCGGACGTCGCGGCCGGGATTCTCATGGAGATCGCGCGATCTCACGACGAGGACGCCGACATTCTCGCCAGGGAAGCAGCTCGGACTACCGGTCGACATCGGCCGCTTCAGCCTGCCGGAATGTGAACTCGGCCAATGCAAGGTCAAGCTCGCCGAGCGTCCGCTGGCGGTGCCCCGATCGTCATCATGCGATGGCGGTATGGGCCCCGGATGGACGGTCGTAAACACGGAACGGATGCGCAAATTCAGAGGTCAATGGTGGGCGCACAAGGGATCGAACCTTGGACCTCTCCCGTGTGAAGGGAACGCTCTCCCGCTGAGCTATGCGCCCGGATCCTGGTGGCTGCCGGCCGTGGGGCCGTAAGAGGCAGCTGCCGAAGCAGTCCGTCGGAGCCCGCGATTTACGAAGCGCGGGCAGGGGGTGTCAAGGATTTGCGGCGCCGCTGGCGAGGAAAACTGCCGGGGTGCGGTGGCCCGTCCTCGATAGGGGCCGAAACCGGCCCTCTCGCGGGCCGGCCTCCATACTGAAGCGAGGGGCAAGATATCCGCCGCACTCGGCGCCGATCCGGCGGCCTCAGGCCCCGAGCTGCCGTGCTCGCGAGGCATGAGACTGCAGCGCGCGGATGCGGTCGGCCAGGGTGCCGCCTTGCGGACCGCCTGCGCCGGCTGCAGCGGCCGGAGCCGCGGCGACGCCATTGGCGTTGGCCGGCTTGGCGGGGGCCGGCTCGGCGGCCAGCATGGCTTCGATGGTCGAGTTCGGACCCTCGATCTGCATCGCGAGCTTGGCGACCTCGGCGGCGATGTCGTTGATGCGCTCACGCAAGAGCGCGTTCTCCATCCGCTCCTGGGCCCAGGTGCTCTCGGCCTGCTGCTGGATCGCGTTCATCTCGCGCTGCAGCTTGGTGCGCTCGTCGCGGGCGGCCTGCAATTGCTCTTCGAGGGCGGCCTTCTCGGATTTGAGCCGCTCAAATGCGGCCGACTTGCCGCTGCCGAAGCCGGCCAGCTCCTCTCGCAGCTCCTTCAAGGCGCGGTCGGCGGCCACGTTGGCCTCGCGCAACTGGTTGTTCTCGAAATCACGTTCGGCAAGCAGCTTGCCCTGGGTCGACAGCCGGCCCTCGAGGTCGGCAACGCGCGTCGCCAGCATCTCGGCTTCCTTGACCTGAACGATCAGCTGGCGGTCGAGCTCGGTGACGCGCTGGCTGAGATTCTCGACCCGCGCGCGGGCGTCGTTGAGCGCCTTGGTCGCGGTGTCGGATTCGTCGCGCTCCAGCGCGAGCCGCGTCTGGGTGGCGGAGAATTCCTTCTCGGCGTCGGCCACGCGGCTGCGCAGCTCCTCGACCTGGGTCCTGACCGACACCAGCTCGACCTGGCGGCTGTCCGCCAGCAGCGCCTTGTCGTTGAGCTCGGTGCTCAGCCGGACCAGCTCGGTCTGCTTCTCCTTCAGCGCCTGCTCGGCGGCGCGCAGCGCCTCGGTCTTGGCGGCGAACTCCTCTTCCGTGGCGCGGAGCTGGTCCTTGAGCGCCTTCTCGCGCGCCTCCAGCGCGAAGATCACCGCGTTCTTCTCGCCGAGCTCGATCTTCATGCGGTTGATGGCGTCGGTCTTCTTGCCGAGGTCGGCGAGCTGGCCGGTGGCCTTGTTCTTGAGCGCGTCGACGCTCATCTCCAGCCGCCGCGCCGACATCGCGAACTCCGCGCGCAGCTGGTCCTTGTCGGCCTGGATCTCGGCCATCGACAGCGGCGTCGCCGCCTCGAGCCGGCGCGTCGTCAGCCGCACCGCACGATTGTGCACCAGCGGCACGATCATCAGCGCACAGAGCATGGCGATCAGAAAACCGATCGCAAAATACATGATCGGCTCGACCATGACGCACAACTCCCGGTCCAAAATGATTAACGGAATCACAATGCACGGCGGGCTGATTCAACGCCAGCCCAATGCCGTGTTAACCTTGATCCGTCGCGGGAGAACGTGTCCTAGCGGTACCAGCCGGCGGCCTCAGAACGGGTTCCAGGTCGCACTTGGGGTGAACTTGAGGTAGCCGACATTGGCGCCGAGCCGCAGGCCGATCCCGGACCGGATCGGCACCAGCACGATGTTGTTGGCGGTCAGCGCCGTCATGCCGAAGCCGCCGACGATATAGGCCGAGCCATCGATGCCGACGAAGCGCTGATAGATCGCGCTGGTGGCCGGCAGATTGTAGACCAGCGTCATGGTGCGGGCGCCGTCGCCGCCCCAGTCGAAGCCGAGCGAGGGGCCCTGCCAGTAGACGCGGAGGTCGCCGGCGTTCTTGGTGTAGAGCGTGCCCTCGCCGTAACGGAGACCGGCGACGAAAGCACCGGCGCCTTCCTCGCCCAGGATATAGCCGTTCGGCAGGCCCCATTGGCTGACGGCGCGCTCGATCACCGAGGCGAGGCCGCGCGAGACGTTGCCGAAGAAGCGGTGGCCGGCATTGACGAGCTCGTCCGGATTGAAGCTGTCCGGGCTCGGCGCAGGGCGCGGCGGCGGTGCGGGCTGCTGATACGGCGGCGCAGCCTGGTAGGGCGGCGCAGCAGGCGGGGGCGCCTGCTGCGCGGCGACCGACGCGGTCATGGCCAGCACGGCCGCTAACGTCGCGGCGGCAAGGCGTGATGCGAAACTCATCGATGGAAATCCCCTGCTATCGGCTGCCCGAGCCTCGCCTTAACCTGACGCCAACCCCATCGGGCGATTGTCGGGCGAGGGGCGATGCCCCTGCGACTCCCATGTTATCGGCACCAACTATGACCGCACAACGGCAACAACCGAACCAGACCGGATCAAAGTCGCTGTTTCGCCTTGTAATTGCCGCTATCGCGCTCGCTGCGCTGCTGCTGCCGGTCGGCGCGCCGGCGGCCACGACGCAGCGCATCATCTCCGACCGCTTCAGCGGGCTGGCGATCGACGGCTTCGACCCTGTTTCCTATTTCGTGGATGGCAAGGCCCTGCTGGGACTGGCGGATTTCGAGGCGTCCCAGGGTGGGGTGGTCTGGCGGTTTCGCAACGAGGGCAATCGCGCCTCCTTCCTGGCCCATCCGGAGGTCTACGGCCCGCAATTCGGCGGCTACGACCCGACCGATGTGGCTCGCGGCGTGACGGTGGCCGGCAACCCGCGCTTCTTCGTCGTGGTCGAGGAACGGCTGTTCCTGTTCAACCGCGAGGAAAGCCGCGACGCCTTCGCGGCCGACCCGAGCCGCTATCTGCCGCGGGCGGAAGCTCGTTGGCCGGCGCTCGAGGAGGATCTGCCGCAGTAGGGCGGCAGGGCTGTCTCAAACCTTCACCGCAGCCGGGTCACCCCAGGCGATGAAGGACGGCACGATGAAGCCGTCGGGGCGCTCGCCATAGCGCAACGGCGCGCCGGTCTCGCTGGTGACGGTGCCGCCGGCGGCTGCGACCACGGCATGGCCTGCCGCCACGTCCCATTCCGAGGTCGGGCCGAGCCGCGGATAGATGTCGGCCAGACCTTCGGCGAGCCGCCCGAACTTCACGGCCGAGCCGAGCGGCAGGCGCACCGCGCCCGGACGTGCCGCAATGAAGGCTTCGGTGCGGGCATCGCCATGCGACCGGCTGACCGCGGCGACCCATGCCGCGCCCTGCGGCGGCATCGGCCGGGTGCGGATCGGCTCGGCGGCCGCCAAACCCGCCTCCGTGAACGACAGCCGCTCGGCGCCACGGCCGACCAGACCGCGCCAGATCTGGCCGATGGCCGGCGCGCAGACGATGCCGAGCAGCGGGCTGCCGCCGGTGACCAGCGCCAGATTGACCGTGAACTCGCCGCGCCCAGCGACGAACTCCTTGGTGCCGTCGAGCGGATCGATCAGGAAGAAGCTGCCATTGAACGGTCCTGCGCTCGCCCCGACCCGCTCCTCCGACAGCGCGGGAATCGCGGGCGCCAGCCGTGCCAGCCCTTCGGCAATGACCCTGTCGGCGGCAAGATCGGCCTCGGTGACCGGCGAGCCGTCGGATTTGTCGGTGACAGCCATGGCGCGGCGGTTGACGGCGAGGATCGCGTAGGCCGCGTCGACGACGAGCTCCGTCAGGGGCGTCATCAGCGCGGCGGCGGCCTCGACCTCGACGGTTCCTGCAGTCGGTGCCGTCGTCATTGCGCGGTGCTCCTTCCGGCCGTTCCGTACGCAGCTTGCATCATCGTATCCTTGTTCTGGCGCCGGCGCATCCGGGTACGGCCGTTCGCACGTTCATTGAGCTGCGGCTGCCGGGAAAACCGCTACGTACTTTCCCGTGTCCCGCCCTCAGTCCGGTGGCGGTCCATGCTTTCGCAGTGTATCAAGCGTTAACGCAAGCATGATTCGCCCAGGTTCGCGGATTTCAGGAACATCGAATGTCCGGCACGTCCTCTCCCGAGATCGCCAATCCGATTCCCGCTCCCGATACGCTCGAACTTGCCGCTCTGCTCTGCTCGAAGGTCTGCCACGACCTGATTAGTCCGGTCGGCGCCATCGTCAATGGGCTCGAGGTGCTCGACGACAATCCGAAGCCGGAGGATCGCGACTTCGCGCTGGAGCTGATCCGCAAGAGCGCCAAGACGGCGTCGGCGCGGCTGCAGTTCTGCCGCCTCGCCTTTGGTGCGGCCGGCTCTGCGGGCGCGCAGATCGATCTCGGCGACGCCCAGACCATGGCGCGCGGCCACATCGAGGACGCCAAGACCTCGATCACCTGGAATCTGCCGCGGCTGCTGTTGCCCAAGAACCGGGTCAAGCTGCTGCTCAACATGATGGTGGTGGCGCAGCAGACGATCCCGCGCGGCGGTATGCTGACCGTCGACCCGATCGGCGACGGCGAGTCCATGAGCTTCCGCGTCGCCGCCACCGGGCTCAATGCCCGGCTGCCGCAGAACATCGTCAATCTGCTTGGCGGCGAATTGCAATCGACCATCGATGCCCACGCGGTGCAGCCCTACTACACCCGTCTGCTCGCCGATGCCTGCGGCCTCAAGGTGACGCTCACCGCCGACGGCAACGCGATGGTCGTGCAGGCGGCCTGATCTGGCAGACGTCCTGCCGCGTCAGTCCTGCGACCTCGTGTCGTGGGACAGACGCAACAATCCATTCACCATGGTTAATCAAGCCTTGCCGATGGGTCCGAATTTGTCCGGATGCATCTTATCTCTTTGTTGAGTCCGTTCATTTGCGCTTACTCAACTAATATTAAACGCTTTGCACCGAAACTGGCCACGGTTTGAAGGGCGCGTCATGTCGCGTTCCGTTGCGTGCGAAGGCCAGTTTCATGGATGACCTGTTGCGTGAGTTTCTGACGGAGACCAGCGAGAGCCTGGACACCGTCGATAATCAATTGGTGCGGTTCGAGCAGGAGCCGAACAACGCCAAGATCCTCGATAACATCTTCCGGCTGGTGCACACGATCAAGGGGACCTGCGGCTTCCTCGGCCTGCCGCGGCTCGAAGCGCTGGCGCATGCCGCCGAGACCCTGATGGGCAAGTTCCGCGACGGCATGCCGGTCACCGGCGAGGCCGTGACGCTGATCCTCACCACCATCGACCGCATCAAGGACATCCTCGGACAGCTCGAGGCCAACGAGGCCGAGCCCGAGGGCGAGGACCGCGACCTCATCAGCGAGCTCGAAGCCATGGTCGAGCGCGGCATGGCGGCAATGGCCGCGTTGGCGGAGCCGATCGCGATGGCCGGCGAGACCGCGCCACCGCTTGCGCCTGCAGCGCCGGCCGCGCCCGCGGTCACGCACGGCTCGCTGATCGACCAGACGCTGGAGCGTCCGCTGCGTCCGGGCGAAGTGTCGCTCGACGAGCTCGAGCGGGCCTTCCGCGAGACCGCGATCGAGTTGCCGCCCGCGCATGAGAAGGCGCCTGAGCCCAAAGCCGCTGCCCCGGCGACGGTCGCCAAGGCCGGGCCTGCCAAGGCGGAAGCAGAGGCCAAGGCCGAGGCGCCGAAGAAGGCGGCGCGCGCCAAGGCCAATGCCGATGGCGAGGTGCACGAGAACGACAAGGTCGCCAACCAGTCGATCCGCGTCAACGTCGACACGCTCGAACATCTGATGACGATGGTCTCGGAGCTGGTGCTGACGCGCAACCAGCTGCTCGAGATCGCCCGCCGCAACGAGGACACCGAGTTCAAGGTGCCGCTGCAGCGGCTGTCCAACGTCACCGCCGAGCTGCAGGAGGGCGTCATGAAGACGCGCATGCAGCCGATCGGCAATGCCTGGCAGAAGCTGCCGCGCATCGTCCGCGACCTCGCCACCGAACTCGGCAAGCAGATCGAGCTCGAGATGCACGGCGCCGACACCGAGCTCGACCGCCAGGTGCTCGACCTGATCAAGGACCCGCTCACCCACATGGTGCGCAACTCCGCCGATCATGGTCTCGAGACGATGGCCGAGCGCGCCGCGGCCGGCAAGGCCGAGCAGGGCACGATCCGGCTGTCCGCCTATCATGAAGGCGGCCATATCATCATCTGCATCGCCGACAACGGCCGCGGCCTCAACACCGAGCGCATCAAGGCCAAGGCCTTGGCGAACGGCCTCGTCACCGAGGCCGAGCTCGAGAAGATGACGGAAGCGCAGATCCACAAGTTCATCTTCGAGCCGGGCTTCTCGACCGCGGCCGCCGTTACCTCGGTCTCGGGCCGCGGCGTCGGCATGGACGTGGTGCGCACCAACATCGACCAGATCGGCGGCACCATCGACATCAAGTCGGTGCTCGGCGAGGGCACCTCGGTCACCATCAAGATCCCGCTGACGCTCGCGATCGTCTCGGCGCTGATCGTCGAAGCCGGCGGCGACCGCTTCGCGATCCCGCAATTGTCGGTCGTCGAGCTGGTGCGCGCGCGCGCCAACTCCGAGCACCGCATCGAGCGCATCAAGGACACCGCGGTGCTGCGCTTGCGCAACAAGCTGCTGCCGCTGATGCATCTGAAGAAGCTCTTGAAGATCGACGACGGCTCGTCGACCGATCCGGAGAACGGCTTCATCGTGGTGACGCAGGTCGGCAACCAGACCTTCGGCATCGTGGTCGACTGCGTGTTCCACACCGAGGAAATCGTGGTCAAGCCGATGTCGACCAAGCTGCGTCACATCGACATGTTCTCGGGCAACACCATCCTGGGCGACGGCGCCGTGATCATGATCATCGATCCGAACGGCATTGCGAAAGCGCTCGGCGCCGCCGGCTCGGCCTCGCAGGCGGTGTCGGACGAGCACGCCGCGCATCACGCGATCGGCGGCGAGCAGCTCACCTCGCTCTTGGTGTTCCGCGCCGGCACGGCGCAGCCCAAGGCGGTGCCGCTGGCGCTGGTCACGCGCCTGGAGGAGATCGCGGCCGACAAGATCGAGATCTCCAACGGCCGCTACATGGTGCAGTACCGCGACCAGCTGATGCCCTTGGTGCAGATGGAAGGCGTGTCGGTGCAGACGTCAGGCTCGCAGCCGATCCTGGTGTTCGCCGACGAGACCCGGGCGATGGGCCTCGTGGTCGACGAGATCATCGACATCGTCGAGGAGCGGCTCAACATCCAGGTCTCCGGCGCCAAGGACGGCATCCTCGGCTCGGCGGTGATCAAGGGCCAGGCGACGGAAGTGATCGACGTCGGCCACTTCCTGCCGATGGCGTTCGCCGACTGGTTCATCCGCAAGGAGATGGCGACCGAGTCGCAGACGCAGTCGGTGCTCTTGGTCGACGACTCGCCGTTCTTCCGCAACATGCTGGCGCCGGTGTTGAAGTCGGCCGGCTACAAGGTGCGCACGGCGGCGTCGGCGATCGAGGGCCTCGCCACGCTGCGTTCCGGGCACAGCTTCGACATCGTCGTCACCGACATCGAGATGCCGGAGATGAACGGCTTCGAGTTTACCGAGGCGATCCGCGCCGACCAGAACCTGAACCAGATGCCGGTCATCGCGGTGTCGTCGCTGGTGTCGCCGGCGGCGATCGAGCGCGGCCGCCAGGCCGGGCTCTACGACTACATCGCCAAGTTCGACCGGCCCGGCCTGATCGCGGCGCTGAAGGAACAGATCGAGGAACGGGCGCGCGCCGAAGCCAACCGGCGGGCCGCGTGACAGCAAGCGGACAGGAGTAGCGTGCGATGAGCAGCAAGATCGAAACCACCGAAGGCGCCGCCGTCGAATACGTCACTGCGATGATCGGCGGTCAGCTCTTCGGCCTGCCCATCTCCCGGGTGCAGGACGTGTTCATGCCGGAGCGGGTGACGCGGGTGCCGCTGTCGTCGGCGGAGATCGCCGGCGTCCTCAATCTGCGCGGCCGCATCGTGACCGTCGTCGACATGCGGGCGCGGCTCGGCCTCGCCCGCGCCGAGGACGGCAAGCCGCCGATGGCGGTCGGTGTCGATCTGCGTGGCGAGTCCTATGGTCTCCTGATCGATCAGATCGGCGAGGTGCTGCGGCTGCCCGAGGAGAGCCGGGAGGAGAACCCGGTCAATCTCGACCCGCGCATGGCGAAGCTCGCCGGCGGCGTGCACCGCCTCGACGGTCAGCTGATGGTCATCCTCGATGTCGATCGCGTGCTCGAGCTCGCAGCAGACAAGATGGCGGCCTGAACACTGCAATTTGAGGGCGGCGGCGCATCAGGCGTCGTTGCATTGGATCCTGACCTCGTGAGGCTGATATGAGAACGTGTCTGGTAGTTGACGATTCCAGCGTCATTCGAAAGGTGGCGCGACGCATTCTGGAAGGTCTGGATTTCCAGATCGTGGAAGCGGAGGACGGCGAGCAGGCTCTGGAGATCTGCAAGCGGGGCCTTCCCGATGCGGTGTTGCTCGACTGGAACATGCCCGTCATGGACGGCTATGAGTTTCTCGGCAATCTCCGGCGCATGCCCGGCGGCGACGCGCCGAAGGTGGTGTTCTGCACGACCGAGAACGATGTCGCGCACATCGCGCGCGCGCTGCACGCCGGCGCCAACGAGTACATCATGAAGCCCTTCGACAAGGACATCGTGACCGCGAAGTTTCAGGAAGTCGGGCTGATCTGATCTCCGTTGCGTGCGGCGGTCCCGTGGTCGTCCGGGCTTGCCGTCACCCCGTGCCTCTGTCCTGTTGGTGAACTATGAGCGTCGCGTTGGCCAGTTCTTCGATCCCGAGTTCGATCAGGCAGGAACCTCTCCGGGTGATGGTCGTGGACGACTCCGTCGTCATCCGCGGCATGATCTCGCGTTGGATCGCGTCTGAGCCCGACATGGTCGTGGCGGCGTCGCTGCGCACCGGCCTGGAAGCCGTGAACCAGATCGATCGCGTCAATCCCGACGTCGCCGTGCTCGACATCGAGATGCCCGAGCTCGACGGCATTGCCGCCCTGCCGAAGCTGCTTGCCAAGAAGAAGAACCTCGCCGTCATCATGGCGTCGACGCTGACCCGCCGCAACGCGGAGATCAGCTTCAAGGCGCTGTCGCTCGGCGCGGCCGACTACATCCCGAAGCCCGAGAGCACGCGCGAGGCCTCGGCGGCCGACAATTTCCACTACGATTTGATTCAGAAGATCCGCAATCTTGGCGCCAAGGCGCGCCGCGCCGCTCCTGCTCCGCATGCGCCGGCCGCATCGCCGATCGTTCCGCAAGTCCAAGGGCTCCGGCCTGTGCTTGCATCGCGGCCGATGGTCGCCCCCGTGGCGCCCGCCGTGCCGACCCAGCTGGCGCGCCGCTCCTTCAGCACGCAGATGCCGAAGGTGCTGCTCATCGGATCGTCGACCGGCGGCCCGCAGGCGCTGATGTCGCTGGTGACCGAGCTCGGTCCCGTGATCGACCGCTTTCCGGTGCTGATCACCCAGCATATGCCGCCGACCTTCACCACCATCCTCGCCGAGCATCTGGCGCGCTCGAGCCGCCGACCGGCCCACGAGGCCGTCGACGGTGAGGTGGTGAGGCCGGGTCAGATCTACCTTGCCCCCGGCGGCCGCCACATGCGTGTGGCGCGCCATGGCGCCGATGTGGTGATCGCGCTCGACAACGGTCCTCCGATCAATTTCTGCAAGCCCGCCGTCGATCCCTTGTTCATGTCGGCGATCGAGGTCTGGCAGGGCTCGACCCTGGCCGTGATCCTGACGGGCATGGGTTCCGACGGCATGCGCGGCGGCAAGGACATCGTCGCCGCCGGTGGCAGCGTGATCGCGCAGGACGAGGCGACCAGCGTGGTCTGGGGCATGCCGGGCTCAGCCGCCAATGCCGGCATCTGCGCGGCCGTCCTTCCCTTAAACCAGATCGGACCGAAGCTGGTCCGTCTGTTTGCTGGAGACCGTTCGTGACACCCCTGGACTATGAGTTCTTGCGTAAGGTCCTGAAGGATCGCTCCGGCCTCGATCTGTCGGCCGACAAGCAGTACCTGGTCGAAAGCCGGTTGCTGCCGCTGGCCCGCCGCGCCAACCTGCCGGGCATCCCGGAGCTGGTGCAGAAGATCAGGAGCGGCGCGGAGCAGCTTACGACCCAGGTGGTCGAGGCGATGACCACCAACGAGACGTTCTTCTTCCGCGACAAGATTCCGTTCGATCATCTCCGTGAGGGCATCCTGCCGGCGCTGATCCAGTCGCGCGCCAATCGTCGTTCCCTGCGCATCTGGTCGGCCGCCTGCTCGACCGGACAGGAGCCGTATTCGATCGCGATGTGCCTGCGCGAATTCGGTCCCGCTCTGGCGGGCTGGCGCATCGAGATCATTGCCACCGACCTGTCGCAGGAGGTGCTGGAGAAATCGAAGGCCGGCCTCTACAGCCAGTTCGAGGTGCAGCGCGGATTGCCGATCCAGCTGCTGGTGAAATATTTCACGCAGCTCGGCGAGCTCTGGCAGCTCAGCGCCGACATCCGCGGCATGGTCCAGCATCGCCAGCTCAATCTGCTGCAGGACTTCTCGCATCTCGGCAAGTTCGACATCATCTTCTGCCGCAACGTGCTGATCTATTTCGACCAGGAGACCAAGGCCTCGATCTTCGAGCGGATGGCCAAGGTGATGGAGCCGGACGGCACGCTGTTGCTGGGAGCCGCCGAATCGGTCGTCGGCATCACCGACGCGTTCAGGCCCAACCAGGAGCGGCGGGGTCTGTACCAGATCAATCCGGTGCGCAGTCCGCGCGGTGGCGCTGCGCTGCTGCCCGGCCTCAAGGTGGTCGCGGCTCGCTGACGTTTGCGCTGAGCGCGGAGACATCGTCGGAACATCGGCCGGCGTCGGCCGTGCGGCCGGACTGACCGGTGTGTGATGAAGGTCGGGCTCCGGTCGGTGCTTCCTCGTCCTCGCCGTATCGGTCCTCACGTCGAGCGCTGAACTCAGGCCCGTCGGCACCACACGTCGTAGTCCCTCTCCGTCGCCTCGCGTGCGGCGCGGGAAGCTCTGCGCAGCCAGCCCGAACCGCGTTTCCTGAGATCCGCCGCGATGGTGCTGCTGACGCGACCGTCAGCCGCATGGACGGAGGCGAGCTCCGCGCCCATGCCGCGTAGAAGGACGAGCTTGAGGTCGGCGCCGGCCTCCTTGCCGAGGTCGATCTTGCGCGCATCGGCCGACAATCGCCGAACGACGTAGTCCCCCTCGTCGGTCCGGTAAACGCGGAGGAATGGATCGGGCGCGCGATGGGCTCCATTCGAGAGTTCAATGAACCTGTGCTGAGGCGCCGGCTTCCGTTGCGGCTTGTCCTTCGCCCAGGTCCAGGCCGAAGGGACCAACGCCTTCGCTTCGCGCACGACGCGGCCGCCGCGCCATGTTGCGACGACGACGAAGCGTGGACGTCCCAGGCTGCCGCCGCCGGCGGCGCGGCGGAAGAATCTCGGCGTCTCGCCCGTCCCGGGAAGGCTGCCGAGGAGCAACTTATGGACGGCGGAAGGAATTGCATCCGCCGGCGTCAATCCGTCGATCTCGTCCCAGAATTTTCGCCGGCACTGATCCGAGCATTTGACGTAGGAGCGGATCCACATCTCATGGTCGTCGAGCAGCGCCGGCCCTGGCCTTTGAAGTCCGTGGCGATAGCCTTCCAGGATCGCGTCTGCCGCATCGCGGTTGCCGATCTCCATTTTCGGCGCGAGCTCGACGCTGGTCGTGAGTCGGACCAGATCGAGGACGTAGGGCATCACCGCGGCCTCGTCGAAATCATTGACGCCCCACACCCAGCGCCCGTCGGCGTCGCGCCACGTGCCGAAATTCTCCAGATGGATGTCGCCGACGCAGAGCGCAGCTGGTGCGTCGGTGAGCTCGGGGCTGGTCTCGGCGATGCGCCGCGCCCAGCGGTAGTACGTCGCCCGCAGGAAGATGAAGGGGCTCTTTCGCATCCGCTCGTGCTTGGTGAGGAGGTCGTCCTCGACCACTGCGCATTGGCTGCGAAGCCAGGCCTCGTAGGCCGCGGTATCTTCGATGATGGACACGCGATGCCTCCGGATGTGCCGGGCCCGAGCGAAGCCTTATGAGTTGCGTTGATGCCGAACGAACGTGGTCTCGCCCATCGCGCGCAGCGCGCGCTTGTCGAACGGCTTGTCGAACGGCTTGGCGAGCCGGGGCAGGCCGCGGATATCCGGCGGAAACAGCGTCGCATCGTCATGGCCCGAGGTAATGACGATCTTCAGATCGAGCGCGATCAGGCCCTCGTCCTCGGCGACCAGGATCCGCAGGCCTTCGAGTTCGGTATTGTCCGTCGCCATGCCTCATCCCGACTATGCGCGCCGATCCGGCAGGGAATTCCCCTCGGTCCTATCTAGTGCTCCGGAACCGCGTGTCGAGGCGCTTTCGCTGGCTGTCGTCAAGATCCTACAGGATTGCATGCGGCAAAAAGCGCGAGCGGTTGCCGGTGATCGGGCTCGTGTCCTCGCGGATCGACAGGCCGCATGGCTCGTGGTCGACGAGCCAGCTGCCGATCACCGGGAACGCGCCGCCGAAATCCGGCAGCGGCGCCACCGCCTGGCGGATGTAGCCCTCGGCGCCGTAGGGCCCGTCCTGCACGGAGACGGCGACGCCGTCGGACACCAGGCTGACATTGGCGCCCTCGCGCGAGTAGATCGGCTTGCGCACGAAGCTCGAGCCGAGGCTGGCGGCCTTCGGATCGTCCTCGAAATAGGCCGGCAGCAGGTTCGGATGGCCTTCGTGCATCTGCCAGAGCAGCGGCAGGATGCCCTTGTTGGACAGGATGGCCTTCCACGGCGGCTCGATCCATTGCGTCGGCGCTTGCGCGAGCTTGGCGCCGAACTCATCGCGGAACATCCATTCCCAGGGATAGAGCTTGAAGGCGAGCGCGATGTCGCCGTCGTCGAGATCGACGAAGCCGCCGCCGATCTCGCGCCAGCCGATGTCGGCGACATCAAGGATGGTTGTCGACAGGCCCGCTTGGGCTGCCGTGTCGGCCAGATAGGCCAGGGTCGCGGCGTCCTCGGCGTTGCCGGTGAGCCCGGCCAGATGCACGCGGCGCTGCCTGCCGAGGGCGCGCCAGCGCTCGATCAGGCGCTCATGGATCGAGTTGTACTGGTCCGCACGCCCCGGCAGGATGCGACGTTCGATCGCCTGCTCGAGCCAGGTCCATTGGAACACCGCAGCCTCGAAGATCGATGTCGGCGTATCGGCATTGTATTCGAGCAGCTTCGCCGGCGCGCGGCCGCCGTGATAGCTGAGGTCGAACCGTCCGTAGAGGCTGCCGTCCCTTCGCTTCCAGCTCTCCGCCAGCAGCGGCCAGATCGCCTGCGGGATCTTCAGGCGGCGGAGCAGCGCCTCGTCGCCGATGACGCGTGCGACCAGCGCGAGGCACATCTGCTCGATCTCGGCCGTCGGCTCCTCGATGCCGAGCTCGATCTCGGCGATCGTGAACGCGTAGTAGGCGCGCTCGTCCCAATAGCGCTCGCCGTCGAGTTCGTAGAAGGCGAATCCGCATCGTGCCGCCGTCTCGCGCCAGTCGTCACGTTCGGGGCAGGGGATGCGCTGCATCGGTGTCAGCCCCAGGTAACACCAACCATGCCGTGCCCGTGGCAACCGGGCGCAGCATCGCCGAAGCCGCCATCGATGATGCGGCCATGACCGCGTCCGCGCGGTCCCGGCGCCGTCCCGCGTCGGCGACCACGCGATCGCTTGTTCGCAAAATGTTGCGAGGCGGCGGCGGACACCGCAGCCTTGATCGTCGCCGGCACCACCAGGTGCGGACGTTGCATCGGATCGCTTCCGATGAGTCGGTAGGCCAGTTTTTTATGATTTTGAGTCTGTGTCAAAGATCCGAATCCAAGGAAACATCACAAACGCGGTGTTTTCACGGCGCCGACGCGACGAAAATCAGCCGCCGCCTCCGAAGCCGTGTCCGAACGAGCCGAAGCCGCCGCGCGAGACATGCGCGGAGGACGCCTCGGCGACATGGCTCGAGCCGCTGCTTCTGGAATCGCTGTCGCCGCTGGAAAATCCCCAGCGACCGGAGCCGCTGCCGCCGCTCGAGCGGCGCGTCGTGCAGTCGCTCGTCTGCGGCTGGCCGGCCATCGTCGGCGTCTCGGTGCCCTGCTGCGGGCAGCTCTGCTGCCGCGGCATCAGCGCATAGGCGGTGCCGCCGACCGCGAGCGTGCCCATCAGCAGCAGCGCGACGTGGCCGGAGCGCTTCACCGGCGGTGTCGCGGGCGGGGGCGGCATCGGCCGGCGCTTGCCGAATTCGCGGCGTTGCTTGGACATGGTCAGATGATCATCGAGGCGGCGTTGAGTGCGCCGGCGGAGAGCGACGCGAGGCCGAGCCAGATTGCGGAGGCCAGCTCGCCGGCGACGATGCGCTGGGCGAGATCCGGCACCGGGATGCGGACGAGGTAATAGACGATCACCTGGACGATCAGCGCGACCAGCGCCCAGATCAGGCAGTCAAGCACGTTGGCGGAATGGGCGATGGCGCTGACCAGTGGCAGGGTGAAGCCGAGCAGGCTGAGACCGAGCGAGATCGCAGCCGACGGATGGTTGTCCCGGATCAGCTGGAATTCATTGTAGGGCGTGACGCGGGTGTAGATGAACAGGTAGGCCGTCACCGCGACCAGCGCGGTACAGAAGTACACCAGAAAGGCCGGCAGGCCGGCGAGCGATTGCAGGATCATGGATCAGGCCCGACGCGTGGAAGCTCTCATCTGTCGCGATGCCAGCATGCCCGGTTCGACGTGAACAAAGTCTATCCGCCTTTCGCCGGATCCAGCCTGGCCTGGTCCAGCATCTGCAGCACGGAATCGCCCGTTTTGCGGGTGTGCTCGGAGAGCGCCTGCGCGAAGCCGGATGCGTCCCGCGCCCGCAGCAGCGCCATGAACGCTTCGTGCTCGCCGATCGACTCGTCCCAGCGCCGCGCGTCGTAATTGGCGACCGCCCGCGCGCGGAACACGCTCGCATGCAGGGTGCTCCACATGTTGAGCAGCACGGCGTTGCCGGCGAGCTTGGTGATCTCGGCATGGATCTGCTGGTTGAGCCGGAAATAGGCGGCGCGCTCGGCGGCGCGATGCAGCGCCACCAGCTCGGCATGCATGGCGTCGAGCCTGGCGAGGTCGTCCGCCGTCGCACGCGCGGCCGCGGCGCGGCCCGCGGTGGCATCGAGCGACACCATCACGTCGAAGATCTCGGCGATCTCGCGGGCGTCGATCGGCGTCACCACGGGCGTGCGATGCGGCCGCAGCTCGATCAGGCCCTCGGCGGCGAGGATCTTGAAGGCCTCGCGCAGCGGCGTGCGCGAGACGCCGAAGGTCTCGCACAGCATGCGCTCGGGCAAGGCAGCGCCGGCGGCGAGCTCGCCGTCCACGATCATCTCGCGCACCCTGGCGACGAGCTGATCGTGCAGCGACAGCCGATCGAGCGGCCGCTTGGAGTGGTCGGACGACAGCTTCAGCCGCGCCGGCTTGAAGCGCGTCTTCAGTCTGGGCCGGGGTGCCGGTGGGGTCATGTCGGGCGCGGCTGCTCCGCTGCGAGATGCCTGAAATTCGGGCGATGCGCCCGCGGATCAGGCAGGTTCTCCAAGTTTGATATGCTATTTCATACTGATTTTGTTATATAAAATCAACATTGCATATCGCATCCAGTTGGCATGTCGTTTGCTGATGAGAGGACAAGCCGTGACAATCCCGTGGATCGACCTGCCCTGGAGATGGATGTGAAACGTTTCGTGCTGCCCATGCTCGCCCTGCTCGCGCTCGCGCTGCCCTCGCTCAGCTTCGCCGACGACGCCGCCAAGATCAAACTCGGCTACGCCAAATGCGCGCATTGCACGCCGATGTCGCTGACGCCGCAATTCGCGGAGGGCGTCGCGATCGACGCCGTCGGCTTCAACACCGGCACTGATGCGCTGACCGCGCTGGTGTCGAAGAACATCGACGTCGCGCAAGTCACTTATCTGCATTACGCCATCGCGCTCGACAAAGGCTTCGATGTCGTCGCCATCTCTGGCCAGGTCAATGGCGGCTCGGCGATCCTGCTCGGCAACGATCTTGAGATCGCGCCGGGCGACTGGGCCGCGCTGAAGGCGCTGATCGCCAAATACAAGACCGACGGCAAGCCGTTCCGCGTCGCCGCCTCGCGCGGCAATGCGCAGGACATCCACATGCGCGGTGCCTTCGCCAAGCAGGGCATCGACATCAACAAGGACGTGCAGTTCATCAACATCCCGAACCCCTCGGATCATCTGCAGGCGCTGCGCCGCGGCGAGGTCGAACTGATCTGCACCGTCGAGCCGTTCGCGACCCAGATCATGCAGGCCAAGGCGGCGAAGTTCTTCGGCTTCCCCTATGACCAGGCCGCCGGCAAGCTGACCAATCTGATCCTGACCCGCTCCGACGTCATCGCATCCAACCCGAAGGCGCTGGAGGGCGTGGTGCGTGCGGTCGTGAAGGTCGATGCGCACATCGCGGCCGACAAGCCGGCGCTGATCGAGGTGATCTCCAAGATCACTGGCCTGGACAAGGCGATCGCCACCGGCGCGGTCGAGAATCTCGATCCCGATCCGAAGATGTACCGCGCTTCCGCGCTCGCCATCGCCACGATGATGCGCGACCTCAAATACATCAACTCGGACGTCACGGCCGCGGTCGAGAAGAATCTCGACTACCGCTTCCTGGAAGCGGCGACCGGCAAGCCGAAGACCGAGCTCGGCTACTGAGATGGCCGCGCTCGCCCAGCTCAGGAAGCTCGACCGCACCATCGTGCCCGTGCTGGTGCTCGCGGGCTGGGAGGCGTTCTCGCGCTCCGGCGCGCTGCCGGCGGCGCTGCTGCCCGCGCCGTCGACGGTGCTGTGGGCGTGGGCGGACTGGCTGGTCGGCACCGACGGCAACACCCAGACCTACAGCGCGCATTGGCTCGCCGACATGCTGGCGAGCCTGTCGCGCGTCGCGGCGGGCTTTGCCATCGCCACTTTGCTCGGCGTCGGCCTCGGGGTCGCGATCGGCTGGTCGCGCAAGACCGAGATCGTGATCGAGCCGACCTTGCAGATGCTCAGGCCGATCCCGCCGGTGTCGTGGATCCCGCTCGCCATCATCTGGTTCGGCATCGCCAACAAGCCGGCGATCTTCCTGGTGTTTCTCGGCGCCTTCTTTCCGATCCTGCTCAACACCATCCACGGCGTGAAGACCTGCGACCGCAATCTCATTCGCGCCGGCGCCATGGTCGGCGGCAGCGAGCGCAAGCTGTTGCGCTACATCGTCGTGCCCGCGGCGATGCCGAGCATCTTTGCCGGGCTTCGCATCGGCATCGGCTCGGCCTGGATGCTCACCGTGACGGCCGAGATGGTCGCGGTGAAGAGCGGGCTCGGCTACGTGCTGTGGGATTCCTACTACTTCCTGCGTTACGATCTGGTGCTGGCGGCGATGGCGAGCATCGGCCTGCTCGGCTTCTGCAGCGATCTCGCCATTCGCTTCGTGATGGCGCGCGTGCTGCACTGGCAGCGCAACACCACCTTGGGCGGCGGGGAATGAGCATGGTCGCGATCGAGATCGCCAGCATCTCCAAGATCTTCACCGACAGGAAGCGCAACGCCGAGGTGACGGCGCTCGCCGACATCAGCCTCAGCATCGCGCGCAACGAGTTCGTCTGCCTGCTCGGCCCGTCCGGCTGCGGCAAGTCGACCCTTCTCAACATGATCGCCGGATTCGAGCAGCCGAGCGCGGGCCGCATCGCCGTCGACGGCGAGACGGTGACGGCGCCCGGCGCCGACCGCGGCGTCGTGTTCCAGCACGCCAATCTGATGCCGTGGCTGCCGGTGTGGGAGAACGTCGCCTTTCATCTGCTGCTAGGCGGCGGCCAGAAGGCCGAGCGCCGCGCGCGGGCGCAGGTCTATATCGACATGGTCGGGCTCACCGGCTTCGAGAACCACTATCCGTCGGAGCTGTCGGGCGGCATGAACCAGCGCGTCGGCATTGCGCGGGCGCTGCTGATGAATCCTCAAGTGATTCTGATGGACGAGCCGTTCGGCGCGCTCGACGAGCAGACCCGCATGGACATGCAGACCGAGCTTGTCAGGATCTGGCAGCAGCACCAGGGTACGATCGTGTTCGTCACCCACGGCATCGACGAGGCGCTGACGCTCGGCACCCATGTCGCGGTGATGAGCGCACGTCCCGGCCGCATCGTCGAGATCATCCCGATCGACCTGCCGCGGCCACGGGACATCACCAGCCCGCAGTTCAATGCGCTGAAGCGCCACATCCTGGCGCTGCTGCGCGGCGAGCGGGCGGAGCAGGGGGAGCGGGTGTGAGGATGGCCCGATTGCTCCCGCACAAACGATGCATGTTGAAGCCGAGACAGCTCGATATGCGCAGTGCGCCCCCTCTCCCGCTTGCGGGGGAGGGCTGGGGTGGGGGCGCTCCACGGCACGCTGCCCGTGAGGAGAGAGTTTCCCCACCCGGATCGCATCTGCGATGCGATCCGACCTCCCCCGCAATCGGGAGAGGTCTTCCCGCCGACCACCTCCAACTGCCCGCGCCGAGAGAGGCAAACCACCAATGACCAAACGCACTCTCCTCGGCATGCTGACGCCGTCGTCGAACACCGCGCTGGAGCCGATCACCTCGGCCATGGTCGCCGGCCTGCCGAACGTGTCAGCGCATTTCTCGCGCTTCAGGGTCACCGAGATCGCGTTGTCGACCGACGCGCTGGCGCAGTTCGACACATCGAACATCCTGCGCGCGGCAGAATTGCTCGCGCATGCCAAGGTCGACGTCATCGGCTGGAACGGCACCTCCTCGGGCTGGCTCGGCTTCGAGGCCGACGTCAAGCTGTGCGAGCAGATCACCGCGGCGACCGGCATTCCCGCGACCACCTCGATGCTGGCGCTGAACGAGATTCTGACGAGATCCGGCGTGAAGCGGCTCGGCTATGTCACACCCTATCGCGACGACGTGCAGGCGCGGATCATCGCCAACTACGAGACGCTCGGCATCGGTTGCGGCGGCGACCGCCATCTCGGCCTGCAGGACAATTTCTCCTTCGCCGAGGTCACCGAGGCGCAGCTCGAGCGCATGATCCGCGAGGTCGCGGCCGAGAAACCCGATGCGATCGCCGTCGTCTGCACCAACCTGCGCGCCGCGCCGCTGGTCGACAGGATGGAGCAGGAGACGGGCATTCCAATTCTCGACACCATCGCCACCGTGGTATGGAAGAGCCTGAAGGTCGCCGGCGTCGATCCGGCCGCCGTGACCGGCTGGGGCTCGCTGTTCAAGAACTTCGCCTGAGAAGGACGTCACATGGCTGCATTCGACACCGTCATCCGCAACGGCACCGTCGCCACCGCGAGCGATACGTTCAAGGCCGATGTCGCCATCAAGAGCGGCCGCATCGTCGCGATCGGCGAGGCCATCACCGATGCCGACGAGATCGTCGATGCCACGGGCCTGCTGGTGCTGCCGGGCGGCATCGACAGCCACGTCCATATCAGCCAGCCCTCCGGCCCCGGCATCGTCATGGCCGATGATTTCGAGAGCGCGACGCGCGCCGCGGCGTTCGGCGGCAACACCTTCGTGATGCCGTATTGCCTGCAGGAGAAGGGCCAGCCGCTGCGCGCGGCGCTGAAGGACTATCACGCCCTCGCCGACAACACCTGCTACGTCGACCACTCCTTCCACCTCATCATCGCCGATCCCACCGACGCGGTGCTCGGCCAGGAGCTGCCGTCGCTGGTCGCCGACGGCTATTCGTCGCTGAAGATCTTCATGACCTATGAGGGCCTCGCGCTCAGCGACTACGAGATTTTGGGCGTGCTGCAGGTCGCGCGCGAACGCGGGGCCTTGGTGCAGATCCACGCCGAGAACTACGACGCCATCCGCTTCCTCACCGACCGCCTGGAGCGCGCCGGCAACATCGCGCCGTATTATCACGGCAAGTCGCGGCCGATTCCGGTCGAGCGCGAGGCGACCCATCGCGCGATCTCGCTGGCCGAGCTGATCGACGTGCCGATCGTCATCGTCCACGTCTCCAACCGCGAGGCGATGGAGGAGATCCGCCGCGCGCAGGCGCGCGGCCTGAAGATCCACGGCGAGACCTGCCCGCAATATCTGGTGCTGACCGAAGAGGACATGCAGGGCCTCAACATGGAAGGCGCCAAATATGTCTGCTCGCCGCCGCCGCGTGACAAGGCCAGCCAGGAGGCGTGCTGGGAGGGCCTGCAGCAGGGCGTGTTCTCGCTGTTCTCGTCGGATCACTGCCCGTTCCGCTATGACGACGAGGCCGGCAAGCTGACGCCGAAGGGCCGCACCAGCTTTCGCTGGGTGCCGAACGGCATCCCCGGCGTCGAGACGCGGCTGCCGATCCTGTTCTCCGAAGGCGTCAACAAGGGCCGCATCACCCTGAACCAGTTCGTCGCCTTCACCGCCACCAACCACGCCAAGACGTATGGGCTGAGGGCTAAGGGCTCCATCGCGATCGGCTACGATGCCGACGTCGCGCTGTGGGACCCGACCAAGACGGCCAAGATCAGCCAGTCCGGCCTGCACCACGGCTCCGACTACACGCCCTATGAAGGCATCGAGATCACCGGCTGGCCGGTCGCGACGATGCTGCGCGGAAAATTCGTCGTGCGCGACGGCCAGCTGGTCGGCGCCAAGGGCGACGGCCGCTACGTTACGCGCGGCAAGCCAAGCGCAGTGGCCTGAGTGGCCTAAGCACGCTCTTCCCATCCGTCATTGCGAGCGCAGCGGCGCAGCGAAGCAATCCAAACTCGAGCTCGCGACTCTGGATTGCGTCGTCGCTTCGCCCTTCGCAATGACGGCCAATTGCGATATCGCTCCTGTGAACAACCGTCAGACAAGGAGTGCCGCTAGGTCCGCGGCTCTTCCGAGACCCTGAGATCATGATGCGGGTCCGCGGGATCGCATCATGATCTCGTCTCTTTGCTCGAAGCTGATCGTGGGTGAACGATCGTTCCAGTCCTCAGCGGACTGGAAGCGGGTTCAATAGGCCGTCCATCCGCCGTCCGTCGCGTAGAACGCGCCGGTCAGGTTCGACGCCTCGGGCGACAGCAGGAACAGTATCTCCGCGACTAGCTCCTACATGGCGTCTGCGCGTACGGTGCCGCCAGCGCGACCGGCCAGACTCATGGGCCCACCGTTACACAACGGCCGAGATGATGGTTTTGTGCAGTCGAGCAGCGTCACCGAGATCGCTGTCGGTCAATGCAAGGACAGCTAGTTTTCGTGGACGTGAAAGCCCGGTGCGCGGAACGCTCCGGGCTCATCACGTGGTCGCAAGAAACGACTAATGATGCACCCGCAGGGTCCCGTCCGCGTTGTAGTCACTCTTGGGATTGTAGCCGGAATCGCGGTGCGTTCTACGATGTAGGGCAGCGTTGCTGCCGCTTACGTCCGGAGTTCCGCTATCAACCCGCAGGGTCCCGTCTGCATTGTAGTCACTCTTCGGCCTGTAGCCGGAATCGCGATGCGTTTTTGCATGTAGGTCAGCGTTGCTGCCGCTCAGGCCCGGAGTTCCGGGATTGACCTGCATATTTCCATATTGGTCGCGATCACTTTTGCTCGCCCCGACCTGCTGAGCCGCACTGGCTTTTGCATGAGTACCTTTTGCATGATGAGTACGATGTCCGGCCAAGGCCGCAGATGTAGAGACGGCGAGAATAACAAGACCAACAGCAATGCTTCTAGCCATAGTGAACTCCTCACGTTGAAGGACCATTGATGACGGATACGCCGTCAATGGTAGCCTGCCACGAAAATTGCTGACCATCTTTGATGCAACTCAAGGTACCAAAAGCGGGTGCGACGTCACGGTCCGCACGACTTTTGGCATCATTTCTTCGGCTTTGGCGCGGTGACCGGCGGAGCCGATGTCGCTCCGCAACATGCCACTGAGGACGGGTTTGACCGATGCCTTCACCGTACCGCTATCGACTTCGACTTGCGAAACGCCGGTCGTCATGTCGACCAGAAGCCGATCGCCGCTCAGCACGTTCTGGCAACTGGTCGACACCACCCCGCCGAGCGTGGTGATCGGAATTGGGACCGAGCTCTGCGCCGCATGGGCATCGCAGGTGACTTGCGCGAAGCCGCTCATGGCAGATCGCCGATCCGAAACAGGAGCGTTCGACAGGGTCTCGATCGGGAACGCAAGCCTTGGCGGTGGCCGCTCGAACGCCTGAAAGAAATACGGTTTCTGTTTATCGAAATTCTATTTTGTTTTTCCGAAAATTGTGCTTTACTGCGCGCCGTCCCGCCCCAACGAGGGGACGCTTCGCGGTCGTCACGGACGTCGGGTGTGGGATGCCGCTGTGGGGTCGCAGCATGGCTTGGCCGTGCCGACGAACGATCCCCGGCGCACGGTGAAGTCGCGTGGTCCTGGCCTCCCGGTGCTGAGGTCAAGCTTGTGGGCGTTGCTGATGAGCTGCCCGCGGGTGATGGGGGCAAGACAGCCGGTCCCCAGGGAGATCGCGTATAATTCGTAAAGCCATCGCGCAGGGAGGCCGGGTGTTTCGGCCAGACCTGTGGTGACTGCCGCCTGCTTATCTTTTGCAGGCGGGCCACGGGCGCGGCCAGCGCCCGGCCTTCCCTGCGCCCTCAGTGAGAGGAGGGCGGTGAGATGGATGCATAGCTCGGGCGCTGGGCGCCGCGAGATCGCGAAAGCTTGGGATGACGGAAGGTTTGAAGCGCGGGGCGTGGATCGCGGTCGAGGCTCTATCGAGCTTTGTGCTCGCATTGCTGGAAGGCGAGGGCGGTCGTGTTTGGGGAGTTCGGGGTTTGAGGCGCGTAGGCGCGGCAGAAGCGGTGGGCTCCCCTCCCCCTTGCGGGGAGGGGTTGGGGGTGGGGGTTTCTTGCTCCGAACGAAGTTTGTGGCGCATGCAGGCACGAGCGGGGTGTGCGCTGATAGGGATGACTAATCAGCTGTCGGTGGGGTGGCTTCCATGAAGTCCATTTCCGTGGACCCCCACCCCCGACCCCTCCCCGCAAGGGGGAGGGGAGCGCACTGATCGGGTCGCGAGAGTTTGGGTCGAGCGCCCCCAAGGCTCCGAGCAAACAAGCACCGGCCCCACAGCAATCACACCCCCACAAACAAAAACCCCGCCATTTGCGGCGGGGCCCAGTCTGGGAGGGGCAAGCCGGTGAGGCCTGCCGGAGTACCCAGTGAAAGATCAGGCAGGGATGCGCTCGTCCATGTCGTGCGGCTCGCGCAGCACGTAGCCGCGGCCCCAGACAGTCTCGATGAAGTTGCGGCCTTCGGAGGCGTTGGCGAGCTTCTTGCGCAGCTTGCAGATGAAGACGTCGATGATCTTCAGCTCGGGCTCGTCCATGCCGCCGTAGAGATGGTTGAGGAACATCTCCTTGGTGAGCGTGGTGCCCTTGCGGAGCGAGAGCAGCTCCAGCATCTGGTATTCCTTGCCGGTCAGGTGCACGCGCTGGCCGCCGACCTCCACCGTCTTGGTGTCCAGGTTGACGACGAGGTCGCCGGTCTGGATGACCGACTGGGCGTGGCCCTTGGAACGGCGGACGATCGCGTGGATGCGGGCGATCAGCTCGTCCTTGTGGAACGGCTTGGTCATGTAGTCGTCGGCGCCGAAGCCGAGACCCTTGACCTTGTCCTCGATCCCGGCGAGGCCGGAGAGGATCAGGATCGGCGTCTTGATCTTCGAGACGCGCAGCTGCTTGAGCACGTCGTAACCGGACATGTCGGGCAGATTGAGGTCGAGAAGGATGATGTCGTAATCGTACAACTTGCCGAGGTCGACGCCTTCTTCGCCAAGGTCAGTCGTGTAGACGTTGAAGCTCTCAGACTTCAACATCAGCTCGATCGACTGCGCGACGGCGCTGTCATCCTCAATCAGCAAAACGCGCATGCCAGTTCCCCATAGTCGCCGCTCCGGGCGTCAGGTCGGCCGCCATCGCGGCACTCAAAACGCCTTTGAACAACTGATTCGGATCCTGACGAGAGATGGTTAACAAATCCTGATTCCCCTCCGCAAGCTCTATCCGTGCAATTTTTATCGAATCGCCGTAAGGTGTTGCGATAAGGCAGTTTTTCTTAGCCGTCCTCGTTCAAGCTCCATGTTAAGAGATGGACCTAACCGACTCTCAGATCTCACCGCTTTTTGAAGGCGGCAAAGCGAAGCACGTCAGTCACTCCAGACCATGACGTAATGATTAATGATGCGAGTAAACACAGAGTTAAGCCGACGACGCGAATCTGCCCCTACTTAAGGTTTTCGCAATGAAGGCTCTGGCGCAATGAACTTTCTCTCGCGATGAAGGTGCTTTGGCAATGAAGGCCCTGGCCGAGCAGATCAGCGACATCGACGCCGTGAACACCTATGGGCGTGTCGTCGGCGTGAAGGGACTCATGGTGGAGATCGCCGGGCCGATTCATGCGATGTCGGTCGGCGCGCGCATCGTGATCGAGACCGGCAATAATTACATCCCTGCCGAAGTAATCGGTTTCTCCGGCAAGAATGCCGTGGTGATGCCGTTCGCCGGGCTGGAGGGCGTGCGCCGCGGCTGCCGCGCCGTGATCGCCAATGCGGCCAACCAGGTGCGGCCGTCGCCGGCCTGGCTCGGCCGCGTCATCAATGCGATGGGCGAGCCGATCGACGGCAAGGGGCCGCTGCCGCAGGGCGCCTCGCCAGTTCCTTATCGGAACAATCCGCCGCCGGCGCATTCGCGCAGGCGCGTCGGCTCGCCGCTCGATCTCGGCGTCCGCGCATTGAACACCTTTCTCACCTGTTGCCGCGGCCAGCGGCTCGGCATCTTCGCCGGCTCGGGCGTCGGCAAATCCGTGCTACTGTCGATGCTGGCGCGCAACGTCGATGCGGCGGTGTCGGTGATCGGACTGATCGGCGAGCGCGGCCGCGAGGTGCAGGAGTTCCTGCAGGACGATCTCGGCGATGAGGGTCTCGCGCGCTCGGTCGTCGTGGTCGCGACCTCCGACGAGCCGGCGCTGATGCGAAGGCAGGCGGCGTATCTGACGCTCGCGATCTCCGAATATTTCCGCGACGAGGGCAAGGATGTCCTTTGTCTAATGGACTCTGTGACGCGCTTTGCGATGGCGCAGCGCGAGATCGGGCTGTCGGCTGGCGAGCCGCCGACTGCCAAGGGCTACACGCCCACCGTGTTCACCGAGCTGCCGAAACTGCTGGAGAGGGCGGGGCCGGGCAGCGGCGACGGCACCATCACTGGGATTTTCACGGTGCTGGTCGATGGCGACGATCACAACGAGCCGGTGGCGGATGCGGTGCGCGGCATTCTCGACGGCCACGTCGTGATGCAGCGTTCGATCGCCGAACGCGGCCGCTATCCGGCGATCAACGTCCTCAAATCCGTGTCGCGGACGATGCCGAAATCGGCCGACCCCGTATTCTTGCCGACCATCATGCGGGCGCGCCAAGTGATGGCGACCTACGCCGACATGGAGGAGCTGATCCGGCTCGGCGCCTACCGCGCCGGTTCCAGTCCGGAGGTCGACGAGGCGATCCGGCTGCACGAGCCGTTGGAGGCGTTCCTGCGCCAGCGCAAGGACGAGGTCTCGACGTTGCAAAGCGGGTATCGGGAACTGGAACAGATCCTGGGGCGCTTGGAAACGGAAAGCTAACTTTGTCGGGTAATCATCCCCTCCATGTAACGAGCCTAGTCGGCGAGCCCAGGGAGGGCGGCCGGCCCTGTCCCGCGCCGTACACGGGACTTCTGGGGAGTATGAGTCGATGAAGTCGCGCGAAACGCTGATCCGTCTGAAGAAGTTTCAGGTGGATGAGAAACGCCGCCGGGTGACGCAGATCGAGGGCATGATCGCTGACTTCCAGCGCATGTCGGCCGAGCTCGAGCGGGAGATCCAGACCGAGCAGGAGCGGGCCGGCATCAACGACCCGACCCATTTTGCCTATCCGACCTACGCCAAGGCCGCGATCCAGCGCCGGGAAAACCTGACGCGCTCGGCCGACGAGCTGCGCACCCAGCTCGAGGACGCCAAGGCCGCGTTGTCCGAGGCGTTCGAGGAGATGAAGAAGGTCGAACTGCTCGACGAGCGTGACCAGGCCCGCGAAAAGGCCGAGGAGAGCGCCCGCGAGCAGGCCGACATGGACTCTATCGGTCTGATGCGCGCCCGGCTCGGCGTCATCGCCTGAGCCTGTCGCCGTCGCGCTGTCGCTTTCGAAAACCCGGGCCGCGAGGTCCGGGTTTTTCGTCGCGCCCGCCCCGGTGGAGAGTTGCCCAGGACTTGTGCTACGGGAGGACGTAGGCTCGAACGAGGGAGTGGGGCGATTTTCGGGGACGCCAAATGCTGACGCCGGCAGAGCTGGTCTGGTTGCTTGCCGCTGTTGCCAAGGGGGACGAGGCCGCCTTCGAGCGCCTCTACGCGGCGACGCGCGCGAAACTCTATGGCGTCGTGCTCCGTATCTTGCACCGACAGGACCTCGCCGAGGAGGTCGTCCAGGAAACCTATGTGAAGGTCTGGAACAACGCTGCACAGTTCAACCCGGCCGTTTCTTCCCCGATCACCTGGATGGCCGCCATCGCCCGCAACCGCGCCATCGACCTGGTGCGCAAGCGCGGTGAGTTGTCTTTGGAGGATGAGCCCTCCGCGCTCGAGGTTGCGGCCGAGACGCCGGATCCGCTGGCGCGGCGCGAGATGTCGGAGGAGCTCAAGCGTCTTTTGGAATGTGTCGGCCAGCTCGAGCCCGACCGCCAGAAGCTCGTGCTGCTTGCCTACTATAACGGCTGGAGCCGCGAGCAATTGGCGACCAAGTTCGAGGCGCCGGTGAACACGGTGAAGACCTGGTTGCGGCGGAGCATGATGGACATCCGCCAATGCCTCGGTCTCGGATGAGGTGCCGTTCGAGCCGGCGAGAGACCTTGTAGGACGTGACCTGGACCTGTGATGGCGTATAGCGAAGACCATATCGCGCTGGCGGCGGAATATGCGCTCGGGACGCTCGACGCCGCCGAACGGGCGCAGGTCGAGACCATGATGGCGGTCGACAAGGATTTTGTCGCGCTGGTCCAGGCGTGGGAATTTCGTCTCGGTCCGCTCAACCAGATGGTCGGGCTGGTCGAGCCGCGCCCCGAGCTGTGGGAGCGCATCAAGGCCGAGATCGCGCGGTTGCGCGCGTTCGCCGAGAGCGCGCCGCCGGCTGAACCGGTGGCGGTGGCCGAGGCTCCAGTCTTTGCTGTTCATCCTGACCCTGCGCCTCCCGAGGGTTCGCCTGTCGCGGCGGAAGCCCTGCCGATCGAAGCGGCTTCGGTCGAGGCGCCCGAGCCTGAGGTCGCGGCCGTCGCCGCGATGCGCAGCGCGTCTGCAGCGCATGAGATCGCGAATGACGATGCGAATGTGGTGCGGCTCTCGTCCAAGGTCCGGCAGTTGCGCGCGGTTGCCAACAGCATGACCGCGCTCGCGGCCGTGCTGCTCGCGCTGGTCGGTGTCCAGGTTTACCGCCCCGATCTCTTGCCGCAGCCATTGCGGCCGAAGCCGCGGATCCAGACTGTGGAGGTCAAGGTGCCGGTCGCGCAACCCTCCGCCCAGTTCGTTGCCCTCCTGCAGAAGGACGCGGCGTCGCCGGCGTTCATCTTGACCGTCGATGCTGCCAGCAAAAGCTACACCGTGCGCCGGGTCGGCGCTGCGCCGGAGCCGGGCAAGAGCTTCGAGCTGTGGCTCGTGTCCGACAAGCTGCAGAAGCCGCGCTCGCTCGGCGTGATCGGTGGCAGCGACTTCACCAGCCGTCCCGTTCTCTCGTCCTACGACGCCGACACCGTGAGTCGCGCGACCTACGCCGTCACGGTCGAGCCCGAGGGCGGGTCGCCGACCGGGCAGGCGACCGGGCCGATCGTGTTTACCGGCAAGCTGATCGAGACGGTGCCGCCGGCGCGGTGATTCAGGGCCCAAAAAAGAAAACGCCCGTGGGGAGCGGGCGTTTTCAGTAGTCGACTTGGGGTTGGGTCTACTACATATCCACGCGGCCAGTTGGGGGGCTGTGAGAACCGCGTGAATTCGGGAAATTCCTGTCAGCGAACCAGCGACGTCTCCGAACTCGTCACCACGACCGGCTTGCCGGCCTTGAGGACCTTTGCCGTCTGCGCGTAGTTCGGCTCCGCGTTGAGACGGGCGGAGATGCCGAAGCCGGCCACTGCGATGCCAGCCACGAGCGCCACCACCACGATCTTGAGGTGGGTGGTCCGATCCGCGCTGTAAATCGAGTGGTTCATGGAAGCCTCCTGCCGTCTTCCGTCCTTCGCTGATTCGTGTGAGCCGGGGGCTTTCCGGTTCATCGTCTCGCGTGAACTAACGTAGGAAACCTCAATTCTGTTTCGTAGACCACATCACAAGTGTGTGATAAGGCGTGATGCTTCGCGATCGAAAGTCGATGAAACATACATTTATATAGCTATATCAATAACTTGACTTGTTGTTCGGTGTGCGGATGAAACTTCAGCCACTTAACGCAAATTTAAGAATTTGTTTGCCTGTGGCGGTAAAGCAAGGGGTGGTCTGCCGGTAAAAACGGCAAAAGCCGGCGCCTGGCGCCGGCCCCGCTGATCAAACGCGCTCGGGATTCCGCGGTTCCGCAACGCCAGCCGTCACACGCTCCCCACCGTCTTCAGCCGCGCCCGCGGATGGATTTCGGCCTGCGACAGCACCGTGGTCTGGGCGCGGAAGCGCTCGACCAGCGAGCGGACGAAGGGCCGGATCGCGGCCGACGTCACCAGCACCGGCGATTCGCCCTCGCGCGCGGCGCGCTCGAACGCATCGCGCGTCGCGGTCATGAACTCCGACAGCTTCGACGGCTGCATCGCCAGGCTGCGCTCCTCGCCCTGGCCGATCAGCGATTCCGCAAACGCCTGCTCCCACCTCGCCGACAGCGCGATCAGCGGCAGGTAGCCCATCGGCGAGGTGTTCTGGGCGCAGATCTGGCGGGCGAGGCGGGCGCGGACATGCTCGACGATCGTGGCCGGGTTGCGCGAGAACGCGAGCGCGTCGGCGATGCCTTCGAGGATGGTCGAGAGGTCGCGGATCGAGATGCGCTCCGACAACAGCAGCTGCAGCACGCGCTGGATGCCGGAAATCGTGATCTGCGTCGGCACGATGTCCTTGACCAGCTCGCTCTGCTCCTTCGGCAGCTCCTTCAGGAGCTTCTGCACCTCGCCGTAGGAGAGCAGGTCGCTCATGTTGGCCTTGAGCAGCTCGGTCAGGTGCGTCGACAGCACGGTCGCCGCGTCGACGACCGTGTAGCCCTTGAGCGTCGCCTCTTCCTTCAGGCCGGCGTCGACCCAGGTGGCGGGCAGGCCGAAGGTCGGCTCCGTCGTGTGGATGCCGGGCACCGCGACCTGGTTGCCGCCGGGGTCCATGACCATGAACTGGCTCGGCCAGATCTTGCCGGAGCCGGCGTCGACCTCCTTGATCTTGATGATGTAGGTGTTGGCCTCGAGCTGCACGTTGTCGAGGATGCGCACCGATGGCATCACGAAACCCATCTCGATCGCGAGCGACCGGCGCAGCGCCTTGATCTGGTCGGTCAGGCGGTCGGTGCCGTCGGGTGCGTTCACGAGCGGCAGCAGCGCATAGCCGAGCTCGATCTTGAGGTCGTCGATCTTGAGCGCGGCCGAGATCGGCTCCTCGGCGGCCGCGGCGGTGGCAGCAGCCGCCGGCGCTGCAGCCGCGGCGACCTCCTCGGCCTTCGCGACCTCCTTCTGCTTGCGCGCCTTGAGGGCGAGCGCGGCGGCGCCGCCGCCGAGCGCCAGGAACGGAAGGGTCGGGATGCCCGGCAGCAGCGCCAGCACCAGCATCACGGCGGCCGACATGCCGAGCGCCTGCGGATAGCCCGAGAACTGCTTGATCAGCGCCTTGTCGGCGGCACCGCTGACGCCGGCCTTGGAGACCAGGAGGCCCGCGGCGGTCGAGACGATCAGCGCCGGCACCTGGGTCACGAGGCCGTCGCCGACGGTCAGCGTGGTGTAGGTGCGGGCGGCCTCGGCAAAGCCGAGACCCTGCTGGGCGACGCCGATGATGATGCCGCCGATGATGTTGATGAAGACGACGAGCAGGCCGGCGACCGCGTCGCCGCGAACGAATTTCGAGGCGCCGTCCATGGCGCCGAAGAAGCCGCTTTCGTCCTCCAGCTCCTTGCGCCTGATCTTGGCGACCTTCTCGTCGATCAGGCCGGCGGAGAGGTCGGCGTCGATCGCCATCTGCTTGCCGGGCATGGAGTCCAGATGGAAGCGCGCCGCGACCTCGGCGATGCGGCCCGAACCCTTGGTGATGACGACGAAGTTCACCGTCACCAGGATCGCGAACACGATGATGCCGATGACGAAATTGCCGCTCATCACGAAGTTGCCGAACGCCTCGATGACGTGCCCGGCCGCATCGGTGCCCTCGTGGCCGCGCGACAGGATCAGCCGGGTCGAAGCCAGGTTGAGCGACAGCCGCAGCATCGTGGAGATCAGGAGGATGGTCGGGAAGGAGGAGAATTCCAGCGGTGCCTGGATGAACAAGGCGGTCATCAGGATCAGGATCGACAGGGTGATCGAGATCGCCAGGAACAGATCGAGCACCAGCGAGGGCAGCGGCAGGATCAGCACCACCAGGATGGTGAGGATGCCGAGCGCCAGCGCGATGTCGCCGCGCAGGACTGCTGTCTTGAGGTCAGCGAATGAGAACCCGCCGGCCGGAGATCCGACCCCCTGACCCGCCGTGACGTCGACCATGGCTTTCGCCCCTTCCCGCCGGCCGCGTGTGCCGGCCCCAAACGACTGCGCGACGGCCGCAGGGCCGCCGTTCCGAAACTGAGGTACCGCGCCGGCGTCCACGGAAGGTCTCCTCCGTCAACTGCACCCAACCACGACACGCACATTCCACTCGGCAATTTTTGCCCGGTGGTTGGTTAGCGTTCGGTTAATGGCGGTTAACAAAGGGTTGCGGGGGAGACGGGATGCGCTCTCCTGCCGCATCTCCGTTACGCCACCACGATCCGGGCCTCGCCTTTCGAGACGCCCGCCTACGGCGGGCTCCTCAGGGTGAGGAGCGAGGGTCGTACCCGGACGATGAATTGTGCCGGCCATCGCGCTCCTCCCGATGAGCACACCGCTCACGGCCAAATGCAGCTCCGGTTTCGGCGCCAAACCCTCATGGTGAGGAGGCGCGCAGCGCCGTCTCGAACCATGAGGCCCCTGCCGGCCCTGACTGCGAACAAGCACGAATGAATTTCCGCTCGCAGACATGCGGCATCGTCTCCCGCGGCGCCGCGCGCCCGAGTTGTGCGTCAGGTCCGCCCTCGATCGGATGGAGGGCGCAGGGAAGGCCGGGCGCTGGCCGCGCCCGTGGCCCGCCTGCAGCAAAAAAAGCAGGCGGCAGTCACCACAGGTCTGGCCGAAACACCCGGCCTTCCCTGCGCGACGGTTGGAACGGCTTATACGTGGTCTCCCTGGTGCACCGGGCTTGTTGGCCACCATGCGCGACGGCGCGCTTGCGCACGCCAGCCGCGGGACACCAGCATCGGGGTGTCAGGACCGCACGATTTCGCCGTGCGCAACGAACCGTTCGTCCGCGCGACCAGAGGCCACGCTGCGATTCCCTGCGCCCATCGCATCCCACTCCCCACGTCTCGTGACGGTCGCGACACGCCCCTCCGGCGGAAGCAGGACGGCGCAATATAAGCACGGATTCGGAAAAAATGAAATAGAAAAGTCTCGGTAAATCAAAATACTCGCGCTTCTAGCGAATCTCTTGGGGCGTCCTTGGAATGCCGCATTGCTACCAAGGGCGTTCCTGCGAAATTACACAATCCAACGGATCATGCAGCTACGGCCGGCAAGTAACTCAAGATACTCTGATCTCCCGATGCCTTTCACTTGCCGATCGCCGCGATAGCTTCAGAAACTCCAATGAGCACATCGGTCGCTTGCATGTAGAGGAGGTGCTCCTTGTTGTCGGGTTCGAAGCTGATTGGCTTGCCCCGAGTCATGTCACGCGCAATCTCCTTAGGGGTAGGAATTTTGCGGAAGTCGAATTGAAAGTCTTTTCTAAGGATCTCTAAGATCTCCTGATCGGACTTGCTGAGATAAATCTGCTTCATCAACGATCGAAGCCAATCTGCATATAGTAATTGGTGGATGTATTCATAGTGTGACTGCGAAATGAATGCCGGTCGCCAAGCGATTGGAAAGGGGGTTCTTCCTGTATTTGCGATCGTTAGTCTCTCCGATTGCTGTTCAGTCTGAGTAGCTCCACTAGCGTCAACGGAAGATAGCCGCGATCTAATGACCCCGCTCGCAGCTGCGCTCACTCTAGTCGTTGTTCGGTAAGCAGTGTTCACTGTTGCGTACCAAACTGATTGGATGATCCATGGAACGCTATTCGGGTCGTCGGATGTGGATCGTAGCAAAGAGAGTAGACGTTGACGGCAGGCATTCTTGGTATTCTGGTCAGACAGAAGGGTGCCTAGGTTGCGGACAGTGATCTGGTCCCACTTAACTTTGCCGCTCTCTCCGAACGACACTTTCACGGAATTTTCGAGTGATGTTCCCGCTTCGGCGGTGATCTGCCCGATCATCTCGCGAGCCGCTGCAGCTTCTCCGGATAGATTTCTGATGTCTAAAGTGAGGGCTCTTAGAAAGTATGTCTCAGAAGAATCGACTTTAGCTTCTGGAAAACAATCAGCTTTGCGGGCGTATATCGTGCCGGGGATATCATAAATGTCACCCGGTCGCTCATTTTGTGGAGTTACGATTGGCAGTGCTGGAATGAGGGAAAAGTAGTTATATAGTTCGATATAGTAGCTGGCATCGGCCTTCGTTGGAAAAGAGACTAATGCAAAAAATCCGAGAGCAAACAAGCTCCGCGAGGAATTTTCAAGCATCCTCCCCCCTCCCAAATGCCTTCATCTTATGATTGCATTTCGGTGTATCTGTCACAAGTCTTTTTGATTGTTTTGCGATCTGCTGGCTGACGAAGCTAACCGTCGTTAGCCCGTTTCCGGGACGAGTCTTCCAGTAGCTGTATTATTCCTCGGTGCCCACCGATTCGCGCCCACCTCAGCGCATCGTTGTCGGCAGCATGAGGACTGGCTCCAGCCTGTAGGAGGAGCCTAACAGTTTCGATCTGTCCAGCGCTGGACGCAACGCGCAAGGCCAAATCGTCCTCGGCGTGTATATTTGCTCCCCTTTCGAGCAGTATCTGAACAATTTCGGTCCGGCCGTACTTCGCCGCTTCCGCTAGAGCGAAATCGTCCGCAGCGTGAACGTCTGCTCCCGCATCTAGAAGGGCTCTTACGGTCGCGCTATTACCCATAAGTGCGGCGATCCATAGAGCTTGGCCATCGATCGCCGGGCTGTTCGGTCGAGCCCCCAAATAAATCAAAGGTTCTATGGCAAGCGCCGCATTGGTCCGAGCTGCTACTTTCAGCCAGTAGTCGGGAGCGGCACTAACAATCCAAACGCCGCATATTGCCGCCGTGCTCACAATCCCAATGGCCGAATAGAGCCGTCTAAGCATGATGGGCTCCCGCGAAGTTGCGCTCCAACTATCCACTGACACTTAGCAAGGCTCGTGCCACTGAAGTCGGGCGATCGTCCGGCTGAGGTATTATAATGTGGATTGCTGGAACGTCCCTCCAATCAGTCTTCAGGCAATTCTCCCGTGCTTTGCTGTTGGCGGATATCACTTCCTAATCTGCCAGAGAGGTACGTGTTTCAATCTGGCTGTCTCGATCCCGTCGCGTTCCGCGAATTGACACGCCGTCAGTCCACGTCTTCGCCCTCCATTGGGATCGCCGATCGTCGCGCCCGACGCCGAGCCATCGGCGTGCGCGATGCTGTGGCGGCGCGTGGGCAAGGTTCGTGTTCTTTTAGGCCGGGCGGCGCGGTGAAGCTAGCCGAGCTGAAGCGCCTCTCCAGAAGCAACTCGCCATAGGTGTGGTCGATTGGCGCATCGAGCAGCGTGCTGGTCAGAAACTCGAGTGTAGCGCGAGGTTACGGTGACGCTGCTGGGCTGAACTAAATGCGCAAGGCCGGCCATCCTGAGATGGCGGCATCGGCAGCGTTGGCCGCGATGAGCTGATCCGCCCCATGATGATGCCGGCCATTGCCTCCATGCCTACAATGTCACGACCACCTTGCCGAAATGCGAGCCGGACCGGAGATGGGCAAACGCTTGCGGTGCCTCGTCGAAGCCGAAGACCCGATCGACGATCGGGTGGATCGCGTGTTCGCTGAGGAAACGATTCATCGCGGTGAAATGCGCGACCGATCCGACGGTGACGCCGATGATATCGGCATTTTCCCACTGCAGGCGCGCGAGGTCGGGCTTCGGGCCGAATCCGGTCAGGACGCCGATCTGAACGATCTTGCCACCCGAGGCGACCGATCGCATCGATCGGTCATAGGTGCCGGGGCCGCCGAGCTCGAGGATATGACTGGCGCCTTGGCCGTCGGTCGCCGTCATCAGTGCCACATCCCAGTCAGGCGTGGTGCGGTAGTTGATCAGGATCGCCGCCCCGAGCGCCTTGGCACGGGCGAGCTTCTCATCCGACGACGAGATCACGATCGCACGCGCGCCCAGCGCGGTGGCGAACTGGAGCCCGAACAGCGCGACGCCGCCGGTGCCCTGCACCAGCAGCGTGTCGCCTTGGCCCATCCCGCCGCGAGTCATGAGGCCGTGCCAGGCCGTGACGGCCGCGCAGGGCAGGGTCGCGGCCTCGATCGACGTGAGGTGCTCCGGCACGGCGACCACCGCCGTGGCCGGCAGCACGACATGCTCCGCCAGCATGCCATCCATCGTGCTGCCGCCCAGCGCTGACGCGACGTAGTCGGTCTTGAACGGACCCGAGACCCAGTCGCGAAAGAACGACGCGGCGACCCGGTCACCGACCTGCCATTGGACGACATCGGGGCCCACGGCATCGACGACGCCTGCGCCGTCGGAAAGCGGAATGCGGCCGTCCAGCCCGTCTTGGCCCGCGCGGTCGAGGATGATGAGGTCACGGTAGTTGAGGCTCGCCGCCTCGACGCGGATGCGGACCTCGCCATTGCCGGGTTCGGGCTTGCGGACGTCTACCCGCACGAGGCGACCGGCACCGGCATGGCCATTCACATGATAGGCTTTCATGGTTGCTCCTTTCCAAGGGCATTCACCTGGATGAGCAGACTCTGTAAGGTCTGACAGCGCTGTCAGGGTCAAGAGGTTTTCAGGTGAAGATTGGTGAGCTCTCCCGGAGGACGCGGGTCAGCGTCCGGATGCTGCGTTACTACGAAGACCAGGGATTGCTGGCGCCGCGACGGACCGGTGCCGGTTATCGCGACTACGGCCCGGCGGAAGAGGAAACCGTGCGGCGGATCAAATTGCTCGGCGCGGCCGGGATGACGCTGGAGACGATCCAGCAGTTGCTGCCATGCGTGAAGAGCGACCAGCCAGCTTTCACGCCATGCGACAATCTGCGACGCATCTTGGCCGAGCAGGTTGGCCTGATCGATCAACGGATCGAGACGCTGAGCCAGAGCCGGACAATCCTGGCCGGCTTCCTGTCGAGCGTGAACTGAGCTCTCTGTCGACGGCCGGACGGCATCGAAGCGTCATCACCAGGCCGCGGCGGTCGGCGTCCGGGTGTTGCCGCCATGGCCCGCAAGGCACCGCGGCGACGCGCTCCGCAAGCGGCGCATCGCATTGACCGCTCACCGACGCAGGGATGATCGAGCAACTCGGAAAAAAAGAAAGCAGATTGTTTCGATAAATCAAAAATTTCAGGAGAGACTTGGAGGAGCTCTCGCGGTTTTGCTCAGGCTCGATCAACTCTGTCTCATCGCGCCTTGGCGCGGATCAGCAGGGTGATCCGCCGCTTCCATTCGCGGAGGTTGCAGGCGATTCCAGTTGGACCTGGAGGGGGCGCGGGCCGATGGTGCCCACGGCACCAGGCAATGTGGCCGGATCATGCGCGTCGCGCTGCGTGACGCTTCAAGTTTTTCTGATCGCTGCGATCAGCGATTGCGATTGGCGATGCGGGATGTTGCTCTTTAGAAGGCTTCTAAATCTTTCTCAGGAGACCCGAAGATGCATCGACCGAAGCTCCGCCATGGTCTGCGGCTGACAGTGACGGCCGCTGGCCTTGCCGGGCTTGCATCGCTGATCGCGATCGCCGCGCCAAGGGCGGAGACGCCGACGCCCGCACCAGCACCGGCCTATCTGCCGACCGTCAGCGACCTGATGATCGCGACCATCCAGCCGCGCCATCTCCGGCTCTGGATCGCCGGCCATAGCGGCAATTGGGCGTTCAGCGCCTATGAGCTCGGCAATCTCAAGGGCGCGTTCAACCGTGTCAGCCGGGCGCAGCCGGTGGTCGAGGGCAATTCGTTCGCCGACATGACGACGGCGGTGACGCAGCAGCCGTTCGACGAGCTGGCGCAGGCCATCAAGCAGAAGGACATCGGCCGCTTCGAGCGCTCCTATGCCGACCTCACGGCCGCCTGCAATTCCTGCCACCAGGCGCTCAATCGCGCCGCCGTGGTCATCAAGGTGCCGCAGACCGCCGGCGTTGCCGACCAGGACTTCACGCCGGGCGCGGAGTGACGGGACGAGCCTCGGGCAAGACGATTCGGAAGCGGCGGGCGCCTTCATCGAAACTATATTGGTTGCTGAAATGCGATATTGAGGTGAAGGGGGACCCGCATGAAGCTCTATTCGTTCTGGCAGTCGCTTGCGAGCTTTCGCGTGCGCATCGCGCTCAACCTCAAGGGCATCGCCTACGAGCAGGTCGCGGTCGATGTCGACCGGCAGCAGCATCGCGACGAGGCCTATGCCGCGCTCAACCCGCAGATGGCGCTGCCGGCGCTGGTGCTCGACGACGGCACCGTGCTGACGCAGTCGCTGGCGATCCTCGAATATCTCGACGAGACCTGTTCCGGCGCGGCGCTGCTGCCTGCCGATGCCAAGGGGCGCGCGCGGGTGAGGGCGCTGGCGGCGATGATCGCCTGCGATGCGCATCCGCTGACGACGCCGCGGGTGCAGCGCTATCTCACCGAGGTGCTGCACGTGGACGACGCGGCACGCGCGGCCTGGCTCAGGCACTGGACGGCGGAGATGCTGGTCGCGATCGAGGCCCAGCTTGCAGGCCATGTCGCGACCGGCCGGTTCTGCCATGGCGATGCGCCGACGATGGCCGACATCTGCCTCGCCGGCCACGCCGTCTACGCGCGCAATAAGGGCCTCGACCTCGCCGCGACGCCGACGGTGCAGCGCGTCGTCGAGGCCGCGATGGCGCTGCCGGCCTTCGCGTCCGCCCATCCGCTGGCGCAGCCGGACACGCCGCCGGCGCTGCGCGCCAAGCCGGCTGCGCCGTAGCCTCATCGCTTTGTTGAGCATGATCTCCGCGCAAAACGCCTTCGGCGTTTGTCGCGAGGGAAAACCGGTTTCCACTTTTCCGGATCATGCTCTACGCCAGAACCATCGGCGCTACCGCGCCGGCTGGCCGCCGTCGCGCTTCATCCAGTCGCGGAACTGCTCGAACAGCACCCTTGTTTCGTCCTCGCTCATTCGCCGGCCGCCGGTCGGCGCCCTTGCGCTCATCCACTCGTCGAACTGCTGCTTGATGGCGGCGCCGTCGGCCTGCGGCGCGCGCGTGCTGGCCAAAAGCTCCTCCGCGGCGCGGAAGCGGGTCCAGCCGGGCAGCGAGGAGGAGAGGCTGATCTCGTTCCATTTGGGGTGGAACGGCGGCCGCTTGAACTGATCGAACCGCTTGAACAGATAGTCGACGAAGCGCGCGACGCGGCGGTAGCGCTCGGTCTCCGGCGGCCAGTTGTAGACCGCCAGCACCTGCGGCACGCCGATGGTCTCGACGCTCTCGCCGGGCTTGAGCAGATTGGGATAGTCCTGCGACGTCAGCTTGGTCGGCACGTAGTAGTCCTGCAGGCTGCGCGCGAACGGAATCGGCAGGAAGTGGAAGCCCGGCTCGGGCTTGAACTTGGCGAACAGATCGGTCGGCTTGCCGGTGACGTGGACGACGCCGGCGATCTCGCCGCTGCGCATCTTCTCCAGCGCCACCGAATTGTTGATGAACACCTTTTCCGCGCCGATCTTGAGCCGGTCGAACACGATGCCGCCGGTGAGGTTGGCGGCGCTGCCCACGGTGTTGAAGGAGACCTTCTTGCCGGCGAGATCCTCGAGCGTCCTGATCTCCGGGCGGACGTAGACGTGCATCTCGTTGATGTAGAACGAGCAGATGTAGCGGATCCGGTTCTTGATGTTGGCGAGCGTGCCGTTGCGGACGAACTCATCGAGCACGTCGGCCGAGGTGATGGTGACGTCGACGCCGCGCAGATAGAGCAGGTCCTCGATGTTGCCGAGCGCGCCGTAGGTCACCATCGGCAGCACGCGCAGGTTCGGACGGTCGTCGAGCACCTTGGCCATCTCGGCCGCAAAACGGATGTTGGTGCCTTCGAGCAGGCCGCCGGCGACGCCGACCGTCCATTCGTTGGACTCCTGCAGCTTGCCGCCTTCGCCGGCCGCGGCGGCCGTTGCCGCCGCCGGCCTTCCGGTCCGCGCCGTCTGTGCCATGGCCGGCAGCAACGGTGCCACCAGACTCAATCCCGCCGCAACGACGCAACTCAACAACGCGACCCGCATGCCCCAAATTCCTCCGTTGCCGGCCACACGGCGATCGTGAGGCGCGGCCGATTTTCGCGCATTATCTCCTTGGTTGAGGAATGAGGTCTACTACTCGCCGGTTGGGCGCAGCCGGGGCTGCTGCGAAGCGCATCCTCGCCACCAAAAAGCCATAGGCTTGATTGCGCCTCGGTCTGGACGGAGAAACGCCGCGATATCAGTCCGAGAGTCGTCGCCTCATCGCACGCGGCCACAATGGCTCGCTGGAAACCGGTGCAGCTTGCGGTTGCAGGGAGCGGTCGAAGCCGGACCGTCGTGAGCGCGGCTCGTGCGCGCGCGGGACGTTCTTGCGATCGGGCCTCTAGGCCTGCTGCGAGATGCTGACCTCGGCGATGCCGGCGCGATCAGGCGCCGGCCTTGCTTGCCTTGGCGCAATGGTCGCGCCAGAACTGCCGATAGCCGGCCTCCACGCAGCGCGTGTAGTTGGCGACGTCGCCGGCCGGCGAGCGCGCGACCAGGCCGGGCAGCTCGGGCCGCAGCTTCGCCAGCAGCTCGGGCTGCGCGGCAAAGTTCTTGGCGATCCGGATGTAGCCGTCATCATCGCCGGCGACCCAGTCGGCGAGGCCGGCCGCGGTCAGGATGCCGCCGGCGGCGCGCGAGGCCGCGCCGGCGCCGAGCTTGGCGACGACCGGCACGCCCATGTAGAGCGATTCGAACGTCGAGATGCCGCCGTTCTGCGGGAATGGATCGAGCGAGATGTCGATGCGCTCGTAGGACTTGAGATGCTCGACGCGCTCGCTGGCGCCGAGGCAGAGGATGCGCGCCTCGGGCACGCCCTGCGCAACGAAGCGGGCGAGCAGCCCGTCGCGCACCGCGGGATCGTTGAGCGCGAGATGCTTGACGACGAGCTTCGCGTCGGGGAGCTCGGTGAGCAGCCGCGCCCACAGCGCGATCGCCGCGTCGGAGATCTTGTCGATGCGGTTGTAGACGCCGAAGGTGACGTGGCCGTTGGTGAGCATCGGCAGCGGTGCCGGCGGAACGTCGAGCACCGGATCGATCGTGATCACCGACGGCAGGTCGTGGACGTGCTCGGCGAACAGCGGCCGGACGCTCTCGGGCACCGTTACCGGATCGGCGAAGAAGTAGTCCATGGTGGCAAGGCCCGTGCCGGTGCCGCTGCCCCAGGCCGTGACCTGGATCGGCGCCGGCTTGCGCGCGAATACCGGCATGCGCGTGCCCGTGGTGTAGCCGGAGAGGTCGACCAGGATGTCGACGCCATCAGCCTGGATGCGGTCGGCCAGCTCGTCGTCGGACAGGCTCGAGGCCTCGACCCAGACGTCGGCAATCGACTGGAACGTCGCGGTGTAGGAATCGTGCCGCGGCGAGGTCGAGTAGCAGTTGACCTGGACCTGCGTCTTGTCGTGGCCGCGCAGCACCGGCAGGAAGGCGAAGGCCGCCGAATGCATGCGGAAGTCGGCCGAGACATAGCCGACGACGATGCGCCTGTCGGGATCGAGCGAGCGCGGCGCAAGCTTGCGGCGCGGGAATCTCGAGCCGACCGCCATCCACCAATACTGCCGCGCCGCCTGCTGGACCGCGAAGTCGGCGCCGGGCAGGAAGTCGAGATAGAAGATCTTCTTGGTGATCGCCTCGTCGTAGTCCGGCTGCACCGCGAGCGCCTGGTCGAACTGGGCGATGGCGCCTGCGACGTCGCCGAGCCGGCCGCGGCAGGCGCCGAGCAGGGTGAGCGCGACCTGCGCCTTCGGATTGGTGTCGAGCACGCGCTTGCAGGCGGCCATCGCCTGCGCGACGTTGCCGTTGAGGATGCAGATCTGCGCCTTGCCCTGCCATCCCAATTGCAGATGGGGATCGAGCGTCACGGCGGCGTCGAAATCGGCTTCGGCTTCCGCCGTGCGTCCCGAGATCATGTAGAGCCGGCCGCGATGCGCCCGCAGCTCGGCATGGGACGGGCGTGCGGCCAGCGCCGCATTGAAGGTCGCTTCCGCCAGCTCGAAATGGTGCAGCTCGAGTTGCGCGAGACCCTTGTTGACCGTGGCCTCGAAATGGTTCGGGTTGAAGGCCAGCGCGCGCTCGGCGCTGGCGGCAGCGGCGTCCCAGCGCCGCAGCATCAGCTCGGCGACGCTGCGATTGCACCAGGCATCGACGTCGTCGGGCTTGAGCTCGAGGGCCCGCGTCGCGGCCGCGAGCGAGGCCTCACCCTGTCCGAGCCGCAGCAGCGCGATCGCGAGGTTGCGCAAGGTGATCGGCGCATTCGGGCGCAGCGCCAGCGATCGCTCCAGCGCGGCGCGCGCCTCCTCGTAGCGCTCGCAATTGATCAGCGCCCAGCCGAGATTGGACTGCGCGTCGGCGGAATTCGGCTCCATCGCGACGGCCTGCGCCAGGAAGGCGGTGGCCTCGGCGAAGCGTGCCGACGACACCAGGGACACGCCGAGCAGATGCATGGCATCGAAGCAGCCGGGGACCTCCTGCAGCAGCTTCGCGCACAGCGCCTGCGTCTCCGCCTGGCGTCCGGCCTGGAAGGCCTTGAACGCCACCGCCAACTGCCCCTCGACGAGCTTCTTCTGCTTCTTTTCCTGTCGTGCCTTCTGGAAGGCGCGCGAACCGACGGTGCTCAAGGACTTGGGTCTCCGGACAGACAGGACGGCATGGCGTCGGACGCCGCAGCGATGCGCTGCGGCCGGCAACCGGGGCGCCGCCATGCCCGGCGGCAGCAAAGCCCAGGATGTCCTGTGGTCGTCCGGTCGCCGGCCACGCGCAGCGCGACGCGGCAAAGCTTGCCCGCGTCATGGTTAGCAAATGGTTAACGGGATGACGGAAGGAGCTTGTCGCGCCCGCGATGCCCCGGGGAATGACGGGGCAGCTCGCGCAGGGTGGATCAGCGCCGCGCGATCCACCAACTGCGGATGTCACACCGACGATAGGGATCTTCCTTAGCTGGGCACCGTCGTCCGGCACGACATTGCAACGCGCGCTCACGCCGTGCAGCCGTCGACCAGCACCAGCCGGCTCGTCGTGGTCCGGTGACGGATCGCGAAGAGGCCCTGGATCTCGGGATCACCGAGGAAGTCGGTGGCGGTCTGGCGCGACGGGAATTCCAGGATCACCATCCGCTCGGGCGTCCAGCTGCCTTCGACCGGCGTGGGCACCGCGCCTTGGACGATGTAGCGGCCGCCATGCCTCGCGATGAAGGCGGGGATTCGTTCGATATAGACCTTGAACGCCGCGAAGTCGTGAACGGCGAGATCGAGGACGAGATAGGCTTTCATGGCATGCTCCGCGCAGGGAGCCGCGATCATACGATCAGAACTTGGAATGCAAACACATCCGGCCGCCGGTTCGTAGCCTCATCCACCCGCACGTCATTCCGGGCTCGCGCTGTCCGGCGACGTCGTCGCCGCGCGCGCCCCGGAATGGCGGTGGACAGAGGGGCGGCTCGAAACGCTGCCGCCTACTTGCCCTTCTCGATCTTCGTCACCGTGTAGCCGGAGGCGTCCTCGACCGCCTCGAACTTCACCTTGTCGCCGGCCTTGAGGCCCTTCAGCAGCGCGGCGTCCTTGACGCGGTAGACCATCGTCATGGCCTCGCCCATGCCAAGGCTCTTGGCCGGGCCGTGGTGGAGCGTGATCTTGGCGTTGGCCTCATCGACCTTCTTGACGTCGCCGCTGATCGCCTCGGCGGCGAGGGCAGGGCTCGCGAGAGCGAGAACCAACGCGGCGGCGGTCGTGAGCTGAGAGAACGTCTTCATGATGTGTTTCCTTCTACTGGTGAACTCATAGCGAGGCGTAGGGCGGATGACGCTGCGCTGATCCGCCCTACGCCTTGTCAAGACGGCTTCATCCGTCACTTCACGGCAACGTGGCCGGTCATGCCGAACTCGCGATGATCTGGGATCAGGCAGGAATATTCGAACGTGCCGGGCTTGGTGAACCGCCACAGCAGCTCGGCGGTCTTGTTCGGCGCGAGCCGGGTGCCGTTCGGCTCGTCGTGCTCCATATGCGGGTGCTTCTTCATGACCGCGGCGTGCTTCAGGTTCTCGGCCTTGGTGGCGAGCAGGAACTCGTGATCCTCCTTGCCGGTGTTGCGCAGCACGAAGCGGATCTGCTCGCCGCGCTTGACCTCGATGCGCGCTGGCGTGAACTCCATCTCGCTGAGGAGCACCTCGATGGTGCGTGACGGCTGTTTGGGATCGCCCGGCTCGCCGGCGGAATAGCCGCGCGATCCGTGCTGCTCATGGCCACGGGCCGGTGCGACGATCAGAGCGGCCGCCGCCATTGCGCTGATCGCGAATGCAGTCTTCATGGAGATCTCCTGATGGTGGTCGTCGGTTGATGCGGTGCTTGGTGAATTCAGCGCTGGGTGCGGACCTGCGTCGGTGGGCCGTCGCTTCGCCGCACCGGCTCCGGTGCGCTTGCGACCTCATAGGCCACGCTGCCCTGCGGGAACTGATAAGGGCCGGGATCGCGGTAGTCGTCGCGGGCGAGGCCCTCGCGTACCTTCACGGTCGTGAACATGCCGCCCATCTCGATCGGCCCGAACTGGCCGCTGCCGGTCATCATCGGCAGGGTGTTGTCGGGCGCCGGCATCTCCATGCTGCCCATCGCCATGCCGGTGTTGCCCATCACCATGCCGTCGGGCGCGAGCTTGCCGACGGCGGCGGCCAGCTCCTTGCGCGGCACGCCGACCAGGTTGCGCATGTCGTGGCCCATCGCATTCATCGTGTGATGCGACTTGTGGCAGTGGAACGCCCAGTCGCCGGGATTGTCGGCGGTGAAGTCGAGCACGCGCACCGCGCCGACCGGCACGTCGGTCGTGGTCTCCGGCAATTGCGCCGTTTCGGGAAGCCAGCCGCCATCGGTGCCGATCACCTTGAACTTGTGGCCGTGGAGGTGGATCGGATGGTTGGTCATGGTGAGATTGCCGATGCGGATGCGGACGCGATCGCCGAGCCGCACCGGCAGGGGATCGATGCCGGGAAACACCCGCGCGTTCCAGGTCCACATGTTGAAGTCGGTCATCTCGGTGACCTTCGGCAGGTAGCTGCCGGGCTCGATGCGATAGGTCGACATCACGAACACGAAGTCGCGGTCGACCGGCGGCGGCGGCGGCTGCGGCCCGCGCGGATGCACGACGATCATGCCCATCATGCCCATCGCCATCTGCACCATCTCGTCGGCATGCGGGTGATACATGAAGGTGCCGGCGTGCCTCATCTCGAACTCGTAGACGAAGGTCTTGCCCGGCTTGATGTGCGGCTGCGTCAGGCCGCCGACGCCGTCCATGCCGCAGGGCAGGATGACGCCGTGCCAGTGCACGGTGGTGTATTCCGGCAGCCTGTTGGTGACGAAGATCCTGACCTTGTCGCCCTCGACCGCCTCGATGGTCGGGCCCGGCGACTGGCCGTTATAGCCCCACAGATGCGTGGTCATGCCGGGCGCGAACTCGCGGGTGACCGGCTCGGCGACGAGATGGAATTCCTTCCAGTCGCCGTTCATGCGGAACGGCAGCGACCAGCCGTTGAGCGTGACCACGGGCTGATAGTCCGGCCCGGCGCTGGGATGCAGCGGGGGCTGCATCACCGCCTTGTCCATCACCGGCGCTTCGGGAATGGCGGCGGCCTGGACCCGGCCGGAGACGGCGGAGGCGCCGGCCAGCGCCGCGGAGCCGAGCAGTGTGCGGCGTGAAAACATGCGTGCTCTCCTGTCAGTCGTTGCTTGGCGCGAGCGCGCTCGCGGTCTGCTGTGTGCTGTCCTCGCTGCTCGCGACTCCGCCATTGACCGCAGCCGACAGCTCGGCCTCGGCGAGGAAGAAGTCTCTGACGGCGTCGATCGCGGCGCGGCGTGACGCCAGGCGCTGCCGCGCCTCGAGCAGCAGCGCGAAGATGTCGACCTGCATGCTGGAATAGCGCAGTTGCATCTCCTCGCTGATGATCCGGCGCAGCGGCAGCACCTCGCGGGCGTAGTGGCCGGCGATGTCGAAGGCCGCGCGGTAGCTGCGATAGGCGTCGCGCGCCTCGGAGCGGACGGTGACGGCGCGCTCGGTGAGGCGGTTGAAGGCGATGTTGTAGGTCTCGGCGGCCCGCCGCACGCGGACCTCGCCGCCGTCGAAGATCGGGATCTGGAACTGCACGTCGTAACCGCGTTCGCGGATGACGCGGCCGTCGGGCTCGACGGTCTTGCGATCGAGGCCGGCGAGATCGAGCAGGGTGACGAAGCGCGTCGCCTCGCTGAGCTGCAGCGATGTGCCGAGCGCCGTGAGCTCGAGGCGGGCGATCTGCAGATCGATGCGATGGCCGACGGCATCGGCCTCGACGAACGGCTGGCTCAGCGGGCGGCGCGGCAGCGCCGGCAACCGATCTGGCAGGCGGAAATTCAGATCGTCGCCCCACAGGCCCATCAGCCGGATCAGCCGCTCGCGGGCGCTTCTGGCGGCACGGCGGGCGGTGGCGAGCTCGGCCGTGGTCTCGGCATAGAACACCTGCTCGCGCGCCTGGTCGAGCCGGTTGAGCGCGCCGGTCTCGCCGAGCTTCGAGGCGAGCTTCGCGGTCGCCTCCGCGGCCGATTGCGCCTCGACCAGCAGGGCCACCAGCTCGGTGGCGGCGACGACGCGCACATGCGCGCGGCGCACCTCCGCGGCGAGCCGCAGCGTCGCCAGCGCGGCCTTCAACTGGGCCTGGCGAAACCGCTCGCGCGCGATCTCCGAGCGCAGCGGCAAGGTGGCGAGCGCCAGGATGTCGCCGGCGACCTGGCGCTCGGCCTCCAGCGCGCCGTCGCCGCTGATGCGCATCAGGGAGAAGGTCGGGTTCGGCGGCAGGCTGGCCTCGACCATGTCCGCCTCGCTGAGCGCGAGCGCGTTGTAGGCCGCCTGCAGGCCCTTGTTGTTGAACAGCGCGATCTGCACGGCGGCATCGGCCGACAAGGGCCGGGCGAGCAGGCGGCGCGTCGCAGCGTGGACGCGTTCGGCGTCGTCATTGCCTCTCACGGAGGCGACCTCCTTGCCGGTGGTGTGGCCGGTGATGTCCGCGACGGCGCTCATGCCGCCGTCCGGCGAGAACGAGGCACAGCCTGCGAGCGCAAGTGCTGCGGCGAGCGCCGCGAGCCTGATGATCCCCTGCATGTGGCGCTCCTTAGCGGCTCGGCTCAGGGCGCGGTGCGCCGGGGTCGGTGCGCTGGCCCCAGGCGGCCGGCGCGGCCGGGCGCAGCGGCGTGTAGGGCCCGACGACCCCCGACATGCGCACGGGCGCAACGTTCGCCGCCGGATCGGCCGGATCAGCCTCGGCCAATGCGATCGTGCGCGGCTGGCAGGCGCCGAGGCTCGCCGCGGCAAGCAGCGTCAATGCGCAAGCGGCAACGGAGAATGGCAGGCTGCGCCGCGCCGGAGATGCGGCAGCGGGCGTCGCCATGTATTGCGACAACATGAGGTATCCTTGGTCTGTCGATGAATCGCGAGCAGCCGCGCGCGACACGCGCACGAAGCCGGCGTCGTTCGCTCAGACCAGGACGATGGGGGGCCGATACAGGCGCGGCGGCGTGCGACCGGGCAGGCCTTCGTCGCGCGGGGTCACGCTGGTGGCGGCGAACGAAGCGGGAAGGGTGACCGCCGGCAGCGCGGCAGCGAGGCCCACGGCGCACATCATGGCGCAACAGGGGCCCGGCATCTTGCTGTGATCGTGGTGCGACGGCGCGGGAGCTGGCGCGTGCATCCCAGCGTCTGCAACAGGGTGATCATGATGATGGGCGTGCGCGGTCTCTACCTGCGGCATCGCCGCCAAGATCATCTCGTGATGAGCCGCGTCATGATGAGTGGCCGCAACGGCAACGACGGTCTCGTCGAAGCAGGGCGCCGCCCCATCGCCCAGCGCGAGCGCCACGCCCGGGCTGAGCACGCAGACGAGGTAAGCGAGGACGAGCAGCCGTCCCGCCACCATCAGCATCTTCCGTGTCAGTCCCAACGACATGCGCGCCCAAATCACTCCGATCCGCCGCGCAACCTAATGATAAAGCGCGGCGCCGCCAAGAGGGCCGGACCGTGATCGTGCAGATCCCTCCTGTTGCGCTGCTTCTGCATGCCCAATGCCGCAGCAATGTGGCTTGACCTGATGCGGTGCGGCAATGAAGTTGCGGACATCGTGCACGGACCCAATACAAGATTCGAGGAAGCGCCTCATTTCATTCCGGACTCGCGCCAGGCCTGGGCGCGGCTGGCGCTTGCGCTCGTCATCGGTTCCATCGGCGGCGCCGGGATGTGGACCGTCGTCGTCGTTCTGCCGGTCGTGCAGGCCGAGTTCGCCGCCAGCCGCGGCGCGGTCTCGCTGGCCTATACGCTGACGATGTTCGGCTTCGGCCTCGGCGGCGTCGTCGTCGGCCGCATCACCGACCGCTTCGGCATCGTCACCGCGATGGCCCTCAGCATCACCTGCACCGCGGCCGCCTATCTGCTCGCCGGCGCGTCGGTGACGCTGTGGCAGTTTCAGGCGGTGTATTTCCTGATCGGGATCGGTTCGTCCGTCACCTTCGCGCCGCTGATGGCGGAGGCATCGCACTGGTTCGTGCGCTATCGCGGCCTCGCCGTCACCATCGTCGCCTCGGGCAACTACGTCGCCGGCACGGTGTGGCCGCCGCTGGTGAATTGGGGCGTGCAGCAGATCGGCTGGCGCGCCAGCCATGTCGCGCTCGGTGTCTTCTGCGCGGTGACGATGAGCGCGCTGCTCCTGGTGCTGCGCGCGCGCATGGACGGTGCCGGCGCGCAGGACCATGCCGGCGCGGCGCCGCCGCAACTGGAGCTGCCGATCTCCACCAACGCGCTGACCGTGCTGCTCAGCATCGCCGCGATCGCCTGCTGCGTGGCGATGGCGATGCCGCAGGTGCACATCGTCGCCTATTGCGGCGACCTCGGCTATGGCGTCGCTGTCGGCGCGCAGATGCTGTCCTTGATGATGGCGCTCGGCATCGTCAGCCGGATCGGCTCCGGCTTTCTCGCCGACCGTGTCGGCGGCATGCGGACGTTGCTGATCGGCTCGCTGGCGCAGGGTTTTGCGCTTCTGTTCTATCTGTTCTTCGATGGCTTGACGTCGCTCTATTTGATCTCGGGCATGTTCGGCCTGTTCCAGGGCGGCATCGTGCCGAGCTATGCGATCATCGTGCGTGAGGCGATGCCGGCACGCGAGGCCGCCACCCGGGTCGGCATCATCATCTTCGCCTCGGTGTTCGGCATGTCGTTCGGCGGCTGGGTCTCGGGCGTCATCTTCGACGCCACGGGGTCCTATTCGGCGGCCTTCGCCAACGGCATCGCGTGGAATGGCCTGAACCTCGGCATCGTCGTGACGCTGCTGATCCTGGCACGACGGCAACACCGGCTGGCGGCCTGAAACAAGAGGCGTTGCATCGGAGCCACAGCCGGAGTCCAATATCCGGTTTATATGCACGTCGTCATACAAAATCCCGGCGCCCGCCGCAAATTCATCGAATCACCTCACCCAACTGTGGAACTCGATCGGAGCCGATCGTGGCCATTTGGCCTCGTGCGTGCTCCGCATCGCGAGGTTGGTTGTCGCGAGGTCTCAGCCGAGGCCGCGGTCGCCCGTCGCATGCCTGACGCAGGCAGGCCTCGAGGTGAATGCTCCGGACCGGTCGAGAACGCTGCGGCGGCATCGCGATGGTGCAGGAGGCCGTTGCGCTATGTCCATCGTCACGAAGGCAGCTTCGCAAGTCGTGCTCGCCGCGCTCGCAGCCGGACTCATGCTGAGCCAGGCATCGGCGCAGGCGTGGCCGCAGCTGCAACAACAACCGCCGCAGCCGCCGCGCCCGGCAGCGACCCGCTCCATCATCGTGCCTGTCGCCCCGGCCGCCCGGCCGAACGGCGCGCCCGTGATCCCCGCGCCGCCACGTCCCGCCGGCCTGCCGGCGTCGCTGTCGCCCGCGCCCGGCAGCGGGCCGGACGTATGGCGGCTGCCCAACCCGACCGACGTCAACGACGGCACCGTCACCATCATCACCGCGCCGGCCGGCGGCGCCACCTCCGTGTTCGGCTCGGACATGGCGCGCGTGCTCGATGATCAGACCAACGTCCGCGTGCTGCCGGTGCTCGGCAAGGGACCGGTGCGCAACGTCTCCGACATTCTGTTCCTGAAGAGCATCGACATGGGCGCGGTCGCAGCCGACGTGCCCGAATTCTACCGCCTGCAATACGGCATCCCCGACATCACCTCGCAGCTCCGCTACATCGCGCGGCTCTATCACAACGAGATCCATGTCATCGCGCGCTCCTCGATCCGCTCGATCTTCGACCTCAACGGCAAGCGCATCATCGCGCCGACCGATGTCGGCTTCTATTCCGCGCGCGTGATCTTCAACCGGCTCGGCCTGACGGCGTCGTTCGACTACGCGACCGATGATGCCAGATCGATCCAGAAGCTGATCGATGGCGACGCCGACGCCTACATCGTCTCCACCGGAAAGGTGTTCCAGCTCGCCCGCAGCATCAGGAACGACAACCGCGCGCTGCACCTCGTGACGATCCCCTACGACCGCCGGCTGCAGGACCTCTATCTGCCGACGACATTGTCCTCGGAGGAATATCCGAACCTGCTCAACCCCGGCGAGACGATCGAGACGGTGGCGATCGGCATGCTGCTCGTCAGCTACAATTGGCCGGAGAATACCGAGCGCTACCGAAAGGTGGCGCGCTTCGTCGAGGCGTTCTTCGCCAACTACGACGAGTTCATGAAGCCGCCGCGGCATCCGAAATGGCGGGAGTCGAGCATCGTCGCCGCCATCCCGAACTGGAAGCGGTTCAAGGCGGCGGACGAGTGGCTGCTGGCGCGCAACATGGTGCCGCGGCCGCAGGTCGCCGACGTGCGCCAGACCCAGTTCGAGAGCTTCGTGCGCCAGAGCGGGGGACAGCTGTCCAACGATCCGGCTGAGCGCAGCTCCCTGTTCCGCCAGTTCCTGCAATGGCGCCAGCAGCATGGCGGGCCGCCGACGCCGTCGCGCTGAGCTGTCAGCTCGCGGTTGTCTACTTCGCGAGCTCTTTCGAGCGCGCCGTGGCCGCGGCGACCGCCCTGGTCAGCAGCGGCTGGAAGCCGTCGGCTCCCATCAGCACCGACAGCGCGGCGGCGGTGGTGCCGCCCGGCGAGGTGACGTTCTGGCGCAGCGTGGCGGACGGCAGGTCCGATTGGCGCAGCAATTCGCCGGCGCCCGACACGGTGTGGCGCGCGAGCTTCGTCGCCAGCGCCTCGGGCAGGCCCGCGGCGACGCCGGCGCGGGCGAGTTCCTCGGCGAGCAGGAACACATAGGCAGGACCCGAGCCGGACACCGCGGTCACCGCGTCCATCAGCGCCTCGTCGTCGACCCATTCCACCGCGCCGGTGGCGCGCAGCAGCGCGTCGGTCAGCGCCCGTTGCGCGGCGCTGACGTTGGCGGCGGGCACCGCCACGGTGATGCCGCGGCCGATCGCGGCGGGCGTGTTCGGCATCGCGCGCACGACCGCGCCGCCGATCGTTTGCTGCAGGCCGGCGATCGTCGTCCCCGCCATGATCGACAGCACCAGCGTCGCGTCGCCGACCCACGGCTTCAAGGCGGGGCCGGCGTCGGGGAACATCTGCGGCTTGACGGCGACGATGACGACCTCGGCCGGCGCAGCCGCCGTCGGATTGAGGCGGACGCCCCTGGCCACCTGCGCCGTGATCTCCGCCGATGGCATCGGCTCGATCACCACCAGGCGCGCAGGATCGAGCCCGCCGGCCAGCCACCCGGTCAGCATCGCGCCGCCCATCTTGCCGGCGCCGGCCAGCACGATGGTGCCGGTGAGCTGATGAAGCAGGTTGTTGTCCGCTGATGTCACGACGCACTCCGCTGTCGTCCCTGCGAAAGCAGGGACCCATAACCACCGGCGGTTCTAGTGGAGCAGGGGCAGAGCGACAAGCGTCGCGCGCCAGACGGACATCACGCGGTATGGGTCCCTGCGTGCGCAGGGACGACACCGCGTGTGAGGAAGCGGCGGCGGCTTACGCCTCGCCGTCGGTATCGAACAGCGCGGCCGCCATGGCCTCTTGGGTCGACTTGCCGGCCCAGACCACGAACTGGAAGGCCGGGAAATAGCGCTCGCAGGCGTGGATGGCGCCGGCCAGCATGCTCTCGCATTGCAGTCCCGACGCGGTGATCCCGCCGGGCAGCACCAGGGCCTGGCGGTGCATCACCATGCCGGTGTGGGTCCAGATGTCGAAATGGCCGAGCCAGAGCTGCTCGTTGATCGCGGCGATCAGCCGCTGCACCTCGGCGCGGCGCGCTTCCGGAATCTTCATGTCGAAGGCGCAGGCCAGATGCAGGGCCTCGATCTCCGCCATCCAGGTGAAAGAGAGCTGATAGTCGGTCCACTGGCCCTTGGAGGCAATCGTGATCTCGTCCTCGCCGGAGCGCTCGAACATCCAGTTGTTGTCGGCCGCAATGGTCTCGACCACGCTCAGCGGGTGGTCGGTGGAATCGATAGTGCTTTCGAGCAGGGACATGCCGTCTCGACCTCGTCTTCTTGATCTCGTTGGTACATACGCGGCGACCCGGCCCACGCCCTCTCGGCGCTTCGAGACCCGGCTTGCAGTCCCAGAGGTACCCCGGGCGTGCGAGGACAAACTGATGTGATTTGCGGAATCTGCGCAACGGGGGGGCGAGTCCGTCCACAGCCAAACACCGCTTCGTCCACAACTCCTGTCCGGCCTGTGGAATCATGGCCGAATGAGAACAAAACGGAATCGGATTCGCCGCAACCGCCCCGTCCGAGCCGATTTGGCCGCGGGAACGGCCGCGAGCGGTTGCATGGCCGCCCGTCGTGGACCGCGGGCGTGAGGCCTTGCCGCAGCCGCCGACCGCCTGCATAGTTCGTTCAGGCCGTCCATCCGGGCGGCCGATGTTCTCAGGGCGGGGCGAAATTCCCCACCGGCGGTAAGCGTTTCTCGGTCGAGCGCGCGAGCCCGCGAGCGCCTTCTCGGCAAGGCACGGTCTGGAGAATTCTGTTCTCCGGAACGCGTCGCGCAGAGAAGGGTCAGCAGATTCGGTGCGACTCCGAAGCCGACGGTCACAGTCCGGATGAAAGAGAACGGGTCCCGGCACCCCGCGCAATCCAGCGTGGGGGCGTCGTTGTTCCGTGTGCCCTGATTCTGGTCTCTGACGAGGACAACCATGAATCAGATGTTGCAAGACGCGCCTACTGATACGCCCACCGACACCATCACCGCAGGAACGTCGCCGCCGGCGGATACGCCGGTCGCGTCACCGCCCGACGAGTCGCCACCGGCGCCGTCGCATCCGCGCTTCAGCAAGCCGCAGCGCGTCGCCTTCGTGCAATCGGCCTGGCATCGCGACGTCGTCGCCGAATGCCGTCTGGCCTTCCTCGACGAGATCGAGGCGCGCCACATCCCGCGCGATCGGGTCGACATCTTCGAGGTGCCAGGCTCGTTCGAGATCCCGCTGCATGCGCAGCTCCTGGCCAAGACGCGGCGCTACACCGCCATCGTCGCGGCCGGCCTCGTTGTCGACGGCGGCATCTACCGCCACGAGTTCGTCGCCGACACCGTGATCAAGGCGCTGATGGACGTGCAATTGCGCACCGAGGTGCCGGTGTTCTCCGCGGTGCTGACGCCGCAGCAATTCCACGAGACGCAGGCGCATTTCGAGTTCTTCCGCAAGCATTTTGCTACCAAGGGCATCGAGGTGGCGACCGCCTGCGCCGAGACGCTGCTGAGCCTGGAGCGGCTGCGGGGGCAGGTGGCCGCGGGGATCATCTGAGGCGGTGATGTCGTGTGGCTGGCTTCAGGCTAGCCACACACCCGCTATCGAAACGCCGGGATCGAGATCTCACGGCAACGGCAGTGAACTCCCCTCCCCCTTGCGGGGAGGGGTTGGGGGTGGGGGTCTCCGGGCGCCGAACTTCGTCTTGTGCATCTTCTGCTTTACCGAACAAGACGAATGCGATGGCGTGTGTCATCGCCGTCATCCTCTCGAATGCGAGTGATCATCATCGAGAGCACGACTCGTGGACCCCCCCCACCCCCGACCCCTCCCCGCGAGGGGGAGGGGGGCTTACCGTCTCGCGGCTCGAGCTCGAATTCAGCCTCTTGCTCCGCGCCGATCAGTCATCGTGTCGTCTGCCCCACCCCAGCGACACCACGCCCCCTCACGCTCCCCGCCTTGTGTTGTCAATTTCCTCGCCACCCCTGTAAAATCCCTCCTGGGAGGAGGCTTGCCCGTGGCGACGGGCGGCCGACAAGGATGATCGAAGGATACGATCCTTATCTCGTCGCGCTCTCGGTCGTGATCGCGAGCCTGGGTGGCTATACCGGTTTCAGTCTCACCGCGCGCATCCGCAGCGGTCCGGGAGAGAATGCGCGCGTGCTGCTGTCCGGCGCCGCCGGCATTCTGGCCGTGGGCATCTGGACCATGCACTTCGTGGGCATGATGGCGGCGCCACTGCCGGCCGATGCCGTCTATCTGGTGCTGCCGACCATCATCTCGTTCCTGATCTGCGCGCTCGTGATCGGCATCTCGCTGTTCTTCGTCAGCATCGGCGATCCCTCCCCCCGGCGCGTCGTCCCTTCCGCGCTGCTGCTCGGCGCCGGCATCGCCAGCATGCATTATGTCGGCATGCACGGCCTGTCCGGCTCATTCGGGCTGACGCATGATCCGGCGCTGGTGGCGCTGTCGGTGGCGATTGCGATCGTCGCCGCCTATGGCGGCCTGCGCATCTTCCTGGCGCGGCAGGACGGGCTACGGCTCGCCATCAGCGCGGTTGCGTTCGGCATCGCCGTGTCCGGCATGCATTACACGGCGATGCTGGGAATGCATGTCGTGCCGATGGGCGAGGGACATCATCACGCCGCAACAGGACTTGCTGCGTCGCCGCAAGCGCTCGCGATCGTCGTCGCCGTGCTGTGCTTCGTCATCGTCGCCGGATTTTTGCTGTCGCTGGTGCCGGACCCGCGCCGTCAATCGCAGCCGATGCCGGCCGTTGCCGAGGCTGCGCCGCAATTGGCACCGGAGCCGGCCGCGACGGCGGCCGAGCCGGTCGTCGAGGTCGCCGTTCCGAGCCGGGCGACGGCGGCGCCGCTGGGGGGCATCGGCCAGCCGCCGCGCGCGACCGCGGCGCGGCTGCCACTGGAGGGCGCCAACGGCACCCATTTCATCGATGCCGGGGACGTGCGCAGCGTGCGCGCCGATGCGCACTACACGCGGATCCACGACGGCACCCGGGAGCGGATGTGCCCATGGTCGATCTCCGAGGCTGAGGCGCAGCTCGATCCCGGCCGCTTCATCCGCGTGCACCGCAGCCACATCGTCGCGATCGAGCATGTGATCTACGTCGGTCGGGAAGGCGAGGGCGCGATCATCGAGCTCGATGGCCCCTCGAAGCCGCGCGTGCCGGTGAGCCGCGCCAAGGTCGCCGAGGTCAAGGCGCGGCTCGGGCTGCGGCGGCCGGCCTGAGTTCAGCGTTCGTTTCGCTGCCGCAACAGAGCGCCGCCATTCTCCCCAACGCATGCAACACCGCGCGCGCGTCTTGCGCGGCCGCTCACGCCGTCACTCGCGCGATTGGGTCGCCCTCGCTGACGCAATTCGTGCACGACCAGCCGCATTTCGTGCGATTTCGCCGCTCTCCGTGCCGGCTTCGTTGCGCGGCCAGCGATCCCGATCGACGCTCCGCGCCAATCCGCGATGCGTCCGCGTTCGCACTTCGCTCTCGCAGCACGAACGCCCGCCGCAACAACGCGACGGCCTTGCCGATAGAGCAGGCCAGCACAGGAGAGGAAACGTCATGATTCCTGGCCCGTTCGACTATCACCGGCCGGCGAGCGTCAGCGATGCGATCAAGCTGCTCGCCGACCTCGGCGATGACGCGCGACCGCTCGCCGGCGGCCACAGCCTGCTGCCGATGATGAAGCTGCGGCTGGCGACCCCGGCGCATCTGATCGATCTGCACGGCATCGCCGGGCTCAAGGGCATCCGCCGCGATGGCGACCGCATCGTCATCGGCGCGATGACCACGCAGGCCGAGCTGCTGGCGTCTGCCGACATTGGTGAGGCGCTGCCGATCCTGCACGAGACCGCGCTCTTGATCGCCGATCCGCAGGTGCGCTACCGCGGCACGCTCGGCGGCAATGTTGCCAATGGCGACCCCGGCAACGACATGCCGGCCTTGATGCTGGCGCTGGACGCCTCCTATCGGCTCGAAGGGCTGAACGGCGTTCGCGAGATCGCGGCGCGCGAGTTCTACCAGGGCGCTTATTTCACCGCGCTCGAGCCCGGCGAGATCCTGACTGGCATCAGCATCCCGCTTCCGGCTGCGGGGCACGGCTACGCCTACGAGAAGCTGAAGCGCAAGGTCGGCGACTATGCGACGGCCGCAGCCGCCGTGGTGCTGACGATGGCGGGCGGCAAGGTGGCGACGTGCGTGATCGCACTGACCAATCTGCATGAGACGCCGTTGCTGGCGACCGACGCGGCGACTGCAGTGATCGGCACCACGCTCGATGATGCCGCGCTGAAGGCGGCGGCGAGCGCCGCGCGTGCGATCATGCAGCCGGCCTCCGACGCGCGGGGACCTGCCGAGTACCGCACGCATGTCGGCGGCATCATGGTGATGCGCGCGCTGCAGCGCGCTGCGAGGCGGGCGAAGTAACAGAGTTGGTCGACGCTATTGCCACGCAGGCGGTCATCGCCTCGCGGCACGATCTCTCTTCTCCCTCCCCCCTTGTGGGGGAGGGGCGGGGGAGGGGGGTAGCCCCAAGCGACACTGCCGCTGTGGACCCCCACCCCCGACCCCTCCCCGCAAGGGGGAGGGGAGCGCACTGACACTGCGGCTCAAGTGGTGCCCAAGCTTTGCGATTTCCCAGGGAGCAACGAATGCCCAAAACCCATATCACGATGAAGGTGAACGGCAGCGAGGTCGAGGGCCTCGCCGAGCCACGCACGCTGCTGGTTCATTTCCTGCGCGAGCAGGCGCAGCTCACCGGCACCCATATCGGCTGCGAGACCAGCCATTGCGGTGCCTGCACCATCGACATCGACGGCATGAGCGTGAAGAGCTGCACCATGCTCGCGGTGCAGGCCAACGGCTCCGAGATCACCACGATCGAAGGCATGGCCAACGCCGACGGATCGCTGTCGGCGCTGCAGGAAGGCTTTCGCATGATGCATGGCCTGCAATGCGGCTTCTGCACGCCGGGCATGATTCTCCGCGCGCACCGGCTGCTGCAGGAGAATCCCTCACCGACCGAGGCCGAGATCCGCGCCGGCATCTCCGGCAACATCTGCCGCTGCACCGGCTATCAGAACATCGTCAAGGCGATCCAATACGCCGCCGCCAAGATCAACGGCGTTGAATTCCAGGAGGCCGCGGAATGAACGACCTGACTCCCACGCGGGAACAACGCGAAGCCGCACTCGAAGGCATGGGCTGCCGGCGCAAGCGCGTCGAGGACGTCCGCTTTACCCAAGGCAAGGGCAACTACGTCGATGACGTCAAGCTGCCGGGCATGCTGCACGGCGACTTCGTGCGCTCGCCGCATGCCCATGCGCGGGTGAAGGCGATCCACACCGAGGAGGCGCTGAAGGTGCCCGGCGTGCTCGCGGTCATCACCGCTGAGACCCTGAAGACCGTCAACCTCGCCTGGATGCCGACCTTGGCCGGCGACGTGCAGATGGTGCTCGCCGACGGCAAGGTGCTGTTCCAGAACCAGGAGGTCGCCTTTGTCGTCGCCACCGACCGCTACGCCGCCGATGACGGCGTCAACAAGGTCGTGGTCGAGTACGAGCCGCTGCCGGTGCTGGTCGATCCGTTCAAGGCGATGGATTCGGATGCGCCCGTGCTGCGCGAGGACCTCGTCGGCAAGACCTCGGGCGCGCACGGCCCGCGCAAGCACCACAACCACATCTTCGAGTGGAGCGTCGGCGACAAGGAGCTCACCGACGCCGCGTTCAAGAAGGCCGACGTCACGATCAAGGAGATGATCTCCTATCACCGCACCCATCCATCGCCGCTGGAGACCTGCCAGTGCGTCTGCTCGTTCGACAAGATCAAGGGCGAGCTGACGATCTGGGGCACCTTCCAGGCGCCGCATGTCATCCGCACGGTGGTATCGCTGATCGCAAAACTGCCGGAACAGAAGATCCACGTCATCGCGCCGGATATCGGCGGCGGCTTCGGCAACAAGGTCGGCGCCTATCCTGGCTACATCTGCGCCGCGGTGGCCTCCATCGTCACCGGCAAGCCGGTCAAATGGGTCGAGGACCGCATCGAGAATCTGACCGCAACCGCCTTTGCGCGCGACTATCACATGACAACGGAAATCGCTGCGACGAAGGACGGCAAGGTCACCGGCCTGCGCGTCCACGTGCTGGCCGACCATGGCGGCTTCGATGCCTGCGCCGATCCGTCGAAATGGCCGGCCGGCTTCTTCAACATCGTCACCGGCTCCTATGATTTCCCGGTCGCGCATTGCGTCGTCGACGGCGTCTACACCAACAAGGCGCCGGGCGGCGTCGCCTATCGCTGCTCGTTCCGCGTCACCGAGGCGGCCTATTGCATCGAGCGCGCGATGGACATTCTGGCGCAGAAACTCGGCATGGATCCGGCCGAGCTACGCCTGAAGAACTTCGTCAGGCCGGAGCAGTTTCCTTACCACTCGGCGCTGGGCTGGGAATATGACTCCGGCGACTACCACACCGCCATGCGCAAGATGATGGAGGCCGTGGACTACGTGGCCTTGCGCAAGGAGCAGGCCGAGAAGCGCGCCGCCTTCCAGCGCGGCGAGACCCGCGAGATCATGGGCATCGGCGTTTCCTTCTTCACCGAGATCGTCGGCGCCGGACCGTCGAAGAACTGCGACATTCTCGGCATCGCGATGTTCGATTCCTGCGAGATCCGGCTGCATCCGACCGGCGCCGGCATCGCGCGGATGGGCACCAAGAGCCAGGGCCAGGGGCACGAGACCACCTGGGCCCAGATCATCGCCAGCGAGATCGGCATTCCCGCCGACAACATCATGGTCGAGGAGGGCAACACCGACACGGCGCCCTATGGCCTCGGCACCTACGGCTCGCGCTCGACGCCCGTCGCAGGGGCAGCCATCGCCATGGCCGCGCGCAAGATCAAGGCCAAGGCGCAGATGATCGCGGCCTACAAGCTCGAGGTCCATGAGGACGATCTCGAATGGGACATCGACGGCTTCCGGGTCAAGGGCCTGCCCGAGAAGGTGATGTCGATGAAGGACATCTGCTGGGCGGCCTACAACTCCGTACCGCCCGGCATGGAGCCGGGGCTGGAGGCGGTGAGCTACTACGATCCACCCAACATGACCTATCCGTTCGGCGCCTATCTCTGCGTAATGGACATCGACGTCGACACCGGCGTGTACAAGGTCCGGCGCTTCTATGCGCTCGATGACTGCGGCACCCGCATCAATCCGATGATCATCGAGGGCCAGATTCATGGCGGCCTCACCGAAGCCTTCGCGATCGCGATGGGCCAGGAGATCCGCTACGATTCCGAAGGCAATGTCGTGACCGGCTCGTTCATGGACTTCTTCATGCCGACCGCGGTCGAGACGCCGCATTGGGAGACCGACTTCACGGTGACGCCCTCGCCGCATCACCCGATCGGCGCCAAGGGCGTCGGCGAAAGCCCCAATGTCGGCGGCGTGCCGGCGTTCTCCAACGCGGTCAATGACGCGTTCTCGTTCTTAGGCTCGACGCACATCCAGATGCCGCATGATTATTGGCGCAACTGGCAGGCGGCGAAGAACCTGGGTGTATTGGGGTCGTAATATTGAAGGCGTTGGCGTTCGCCGCGCGCGCGCGTTCCCTCCCCCCTTGTGGGGGAGGGCTAGGGAGGGGGGTACCCCACGGGCAGTGTGCGTGGAGACCCCCACCCCCAACCCCTCCCCACAAGGGGGAAGGGAGTTCACCTCCGATGACGCAGCAGTCGAACTTGACATGAAGACCCGCGACCACATAGCCCAATCCCTCGCAGCCTGCGGCTACATCGCCGATGGCGAGCTTGCGACTGCGATCGCGCTGATGCATCTGCTCAAGCGGCCGCTGCTGCTGGAAGGCGAGGCCGGGGTCGGCAAGACCGAGGTCGCCAAGGCCCTCGCCTGCGTGCACGGCACCGAGCTGATCCGGCTGCAATGCTATGAGGGTCTTGACCAGAGCTCCGCGCTGTACGAGTGGAACTACCAGCGCCAGCTGCTCGCGATCGAGGCGCATCGCGGCCAGCCGGAGACCATCGAGGACCAGATCTTCTCCGAGAAGTATCTGCTGGAGCGGCCACTGCTTGCGGCGATCCGCCGCGCCACGCCGCCGGTGCTGCTGATCGACGAGATCGACCGCGCCGACGACGAATTCGAGGCGTTCCTGCTGGAGCTCCTGTCGGACTTCCAGATATCGATTCCCGAGCTCGGCACCATCAAAGCCATCAGCATCCCGCACGTGGTGCTGACCTCGAACGGCACCCGCGAGCTGTCGGACGCGCTGCGCCGGCGGTGTCTGTATCACTATGTCGACTATCCCGATGTCGATCGCGAGGCCCGCATCATCCTGGCGCGGATCGATGGCGCGTCGGCGTCGCTTGCGCTGCAGATCGCGCGCCTGGTCGAGGGCCTGCGAAAAGAAGAGCTGCGCAAGGTGCCGGGTGTGGCCGAGACGCTGGACTGGGCAGCCGCGCTGGTCGGGCTCGATGTGCGCGACCTCGAGGACCAGCCGGAGGTCGTGCATGACACCTTGATGTGTCTGCTCAAGACGCATGAGGACCGCTCCCGCATCACCCGCGAGGTCGCCGCGCGATTGTTGGGGAAGGTCGCATGAGCTGCTGTGGCGCCACGCCTGATCATGAGGACATGGACGCGGTGGCGCGGCTGGTCGCGGGACGCCTCAGCGCATTTCTCAAGACGCTGCGCGACAACGGCTTTGCGGTCGGCCTGTCGGAGGGGCAGGATGCGGCGGCCGTGATGACGGCGGGCTATGCCGACAGGCCCAGCCTGTTGCGCTCGGCCTTCAAGCACCTGTTTTCGGCGCGCAAGAGCGAGTGGGATCGCTTCGACGGCCTGTTCGACGCGTTCTGGCTCGGCAAGCGCGTGCGCTCGCGCGTTCTGACGGCAGGGTCGCCGCAATCGGCGAACAGCCCGTCCCTGAAGAGTCTGCAGGATGCGAATGCTGCTCGGCAGGGGCATCGCGGCCCGACCGATCAGATTCCATCTGACGAAACCCCGCGCGAGGCGGGCGGCGAGAGCGTCCGCGAAGGTGCCTCGCGCGTGGAGTCCATCGGCGATACCGACTTCCGCAAGCTCGCAGATCCCGACCAGGTCGCGCTGGCGCATGAGGCGGCGGTGCGTCTCGCCAAGGCGATGCAGACGCGCCTGACCCGCCGCGATCAGCTCCGGCGCAAGGGCGAGCGGCTCGACCTGCGCCGCACCATCCACCGCAACATCAGCCATGGCGGCGTGCCGATCGCGCTGGTGCATCGCCGCCGCAAGCCCAAGCCGCTGCGGCTGGTGGTGCTGCTCGACGCCTCCGGCTCGATGAGCCCCTATACGTCGGTGTTTGTTCGCTTCATCCACGGCGTGCTCGACGCCTTCCGCGAGGCCGAAGCGTTCCTGTTTCACACCCGGCTGGCTCACGTCTCCGATGCGATGAAGGAGAGGGATGCCGCGCGGGCGCTGGATCGGCTGTCGATGATGGCGCAGGGCGCCGGCGGCGGCACCAGGATCGGCGAAAGCCTAGCGACCTTCAACCGCTGGCACGCGCCGCGCGTCATCCATTCGCGCACCTGCGTGATGATCGTCTCCGACGGCTACGACACCGGTGATCCAGCCTTGCTCGGCCGCGAGATGGCGCAACTGCGACGCCGTTGCCGTCGTATCGTCTGGCTCAATCCGATGCTCGGCTGGCACGGCTACGCGCCGGAAGCCCGCGGCATCAAGGCGGCGCTGCCGCATGTCGATCTCTACGCGCCCGCGCATACGTTGAGCTCGCTCGCGGCGCTGGAGCCTTATTTGGCGAGGTTGTGAGGATGCGATGCGCGGCATTGTTGTGAGCTCAAGGCGCGCTGTCGCAGCATCGGTGGTGCGCTCCCTCCCCCCTTGTGGGGGAGGGCTGGGGAGGGGGGTACCCCGACATCGGTGCAAGACGCCCCCCTCCCTAGCCCTCCCCCACAAGGGGGGAGGGAACATACCTTCTCTGTCGAAGCAGTGTGCTTCCGACAGTCCGCATAGGAGGCAGTCATGACCGCTGCTCCCGAACTGCTCGATCTCGCCGCCCAATTGAAAGCTGCCGACGAAAGCTTCGTGCTCGCCACCGTTGTGCGCACGGTGTCGGTGACCGCGGCAAAGGCCGGTGCCAAGGCGATCATCCGACCGGATGGCGCCATCGTCGCGGGCTGGATCGGCGGCGGCTGCGCCCGCGGCGCGGTGCTCAAGGCGGCGCGCGAGGCGCTCGCCGACGGCATTCCGCGCATGGTGTCGGTGCAGCCGGACGACCTGCTCGCCGAGCTCGGCGTCAAGCCGGGTGAGATGAAAGAGGGCGTGCGCTTCGCTTCCAACATGTGCCCGAGCAAGGGCACGATGGACATCTTCGTCGAGCCGGTGCTGCCGTATCCCTCGCTGGTGATCTTAGGCGCGAGCCCGGTGGCGCTGTCGCTCGCCGCGCAGGCGCGGCCGCTCGGCTATCACGTGACGCTGGCGGCGCCGGCGCCCGATCTCGTCACGACACCAGAGGCCGATGTGCTGATCGATGGCTTCGCGCGGGATCAACCGGCCGGGAGCAGCCGCTTCGTCGTGGTGTCGACGCAAGGCAAGGGCGACGAGGCGGCCTTGCGCGCCGCACTCGCCTGCGATGCGGCCTACCACGCCTTCGTCGGCAGCCGCCGCAAGATGGACAGCCTGCGCGACAAGCTGATCAAGGACGGCATCGACGCCGCGCTGCTCGACAAGGTCAAGGCACCGGCGGGCCTCGATCTCGGCGCCATCACGCCGGAGGAGATCGCGATGTCGATTCTGGCCGAGATCACGCAGGTGCGGCGGCGCGGCCAGCGCGGCTGAGATCGAATAGACGGGTCACCCGCCAGAACCCTGCATCCGTCGATGGAGATTGGATGCCGGCCAATCCTTTTCGGGTTTGCTTGCGAAGAAGAGCTTAATCACCTTCGCCTCGTCCGCGCTAATCTTTCCAGACGAAACGCTCTGCTCAAGATGCTCTTCGGCCCTGTCTTGTTTATCCCGATCGGTCATCTAGGGCCTCTCGCTCGTTTCTTGGAGAACAACAACCAGCTTGTCTTGTTCCTCACCAGCGGACAGGAACTCTTTGTCGATCACAAGGAACGTGCATCCGGTGGGAAGGAGAGCTTCCTCTTCGTGGAAGTTGGGCGAAAGCCACCAGATTGACCTCGCACTTAACGCCCGAATGATGAACAAAACGTTTCCACCGAAAGCGCCAGTCTCGGAAAAGGACGCGCTGGTGAATGCAGGAAAATGCACCGGCCGATCGAGCGGGTATTGTTCACTGAACGCATTCAGATCCGGGGCGCTATAACCACGGTACACGGTTCCAGGCTTGCCCCTGATTGGAATAATCTTGCTCAGGCCCCTGTTCAAAACAGCAGCAAACGCCAGTACGTCCGGGGCCGGATTGCCCGACCAAAGCTGCTCATTGATGTAGCTGTGCCAGCCGTTAGCTGTCGAATAGACATAAAATGCCAGGGCTTCGGTATTCGTGATTTTTTCGTGAAATAGGGAGTCAAGTTGCGCGGCTGTGCAGATTTTGCGCAAACATCTCACCGCCTCGTCGTTCCCGATCAGCCGGCAAAGCAAATTGAAAAATTCATGTCCATCCATGTTGCTGGCGATTGGTTACGACAATGAACGCAAGTTAAGAAATCTCCTGTAGTAGAGTCGGATATGTAGCACATCCGTTGATGTATATGAAGCGTTCAGGAGAAGTGTGTTCGCCGCCCGCTCAGTGTTTGAGCGGCAGATCAAACGTCACCTTCAATCCGTCCGGCGCGAAGTCGCGCGTGACCTCGCCCTTCAGCGCGGCGCCGAGAATGCGCTCGAACAGCAGCGAACCGAAGCCGTTGCGTGCGGGCGGGGAGACATCCGGCCCGCCGTTCTCCTGCCAGAACAGCTTGAGCCGTCCGTCGGCATGGGTCCAGCCCAGCGTCACCCGCCCCGCATCGTTCGACAGCGCGCCGTATTTCACCGCGTTGGTGACGAGCTCGTGCAGGCCCATCGACAGATACAGCGCGATGCCCGGCGCGAGCTGCAGGGCGGGGCCGTCGACGGCGATCCGGTCGGACTGCAACGGCGCCAGCTCGGCGCACACCAGCTCATTGAGCGCGATCGCCTCGCGGCCGCGATCCAGCGCCAGCGCGTGGCTGCGCGTCAGCGCCGCGATGCGTCCGCGCAGCACCTCGCCGAACTCGGCCAGCGCCGAATCGGCGCGGATGCTCAGCGCGATGACGCTGTCGACCAGCGCCAGCGTGTTCTTGACACGGTGATTGAGCTCATGGACGAGCACGCGATGGTGCTGCTCGACCGTGCGCCGCCGCGCATTCTCGGTGCGCAGTGCGATCTCGTCCATCACGATCTCGCTGAGCTCGGTGAGCTGGGCGATGTCGTCGTCGCTCCACGGCCGCGGCTCGTGATCGATGGCGCAGAGCGCGCCGATCACCTCGCCGCTCGGCAGCCGCAGGGGAACGCCGAGATAGGCGACTACGCCGAGAACCGGCACCGCGAGATTGTCCTTCACCAACGGATGCTCGTTGGCGTCGCTGATCACCAGCGGCTGCGCCGAGGTCACGACGTGCTGGCAGAAGGAGTGGCTGAGCGGCGTCTCGCGCAGCGACGCCCATGGCTCGCACAGGCCGACCGAGCTCTTGAAGAACTGCCGGTCGCGATCGACCAGCGCGATGATCGCCGCTGGGGCCTGCAACAGCCGCGTGGTCAGGCGCGTGACGCGGTCGAAGCCCGGCTCCGGCGGCGAGTCGAGCAGCTCGGTCTGCAACAGGGAAGTCAATCGGTCTGGCGCGGAGGCGTCGCGATCGGACGTCATGCAGCTTTCGTCGGTCGGGCGTTCAGCCGGTGACAGGTTGCAAGACGGACCGGACGGAGCGCAAATCCGGAGCCGGTCGATCGTGCGGCGCAGTGGTGTTCGGCTGGAACGAAGCCGGCGCAGAGACGAGATGAAGCCATCAACGCGGCCATCGCCGCGCTTCAGGGGCGGGGCGAATCCCGGTTCCACGCAGGTAACCAAGTGGTAGACTATGGCCTGACCAAGGCAAGTTCGGCATTCCGCCGCAGGTTCTCTTTGGTATGCATTATACCCGTCAGCCCCCCTTGACCGCACCCGCCGTCAGGCCGGCCACGATCTGCCGCTGTGCGAACACGGTCAGCAGCAGCACCGGCAGGGTCACGATCAGCGCCGCCGCCGCGAGCGGCCCCCACGAGAGCTGATCGAACGAGATCATGTTGTAGACCGCGACCGGCAAGGTGCGGGTCTCGCGTCCGGCCAGCACGATGCCGAACACGAAATTATTCCAGGAGAAGATCACCGCGAGGATGAAGGCGACCGCCAGGCCGGGCTTCGCCACCGGCAATGCCACGTGGCGGAAAACCTGCCAGCGCGTTGCGCCGTCGATGCGCGCGGCTTCCTCGAGCTCGATGGGCGTCGTCTCGAAATAGCCGATCATGATCCAGATCACGATCGGCACGGTGACGACGAGATGGATGATGATCTGCGGCCACAGCGTGCCGAGCAGGCCGAGCCACTGAAACAAGAGGAACAGCGGGATGAGGTACGACAGGCCGGGCGTGATGCGCGCGATCAGGATCACGATCGCCGATTTATGCGCGGCCATCCGTGCGATGCCGTAGCCGGCGGGCACGCCGACCAGCATGGCGAGAAAAGTCGCGCCGCCGGTCACCAGCAGGCTGTTCTTGAAATAGGTGAAGAAGCGGTTGGACGACAGCACGTCGGCATAGTTCTTCCAGGCGAAATGCTCCGGCCAGAACACCGGCGGATACGCGGCGTTGTCGACCTCGAACTTCACCGACAGCGAGATCATCCAGAGGAAGAACAGGATCGCCGGGGAGACGATGAGGAAGACGCCGAGCGCGAGGCCGAGCCGGCCGAGGATGGTCTGCGCGCTCATGCGTCGCTCCCCAGCGCATTCCACTGTGCGCGCCGGCGCAGCACCAGCAAGAGCGCAGTCAGCGCGATGATCAGCGCGAAGAACACCACCGCGATCGCCGAGGCATAGCCGAGGTCGTAATAGACGAAGGCGACGCTGTAGAGATAGAGGTTGATGGTCTCCGACGCCGAGCCCGGCCCGCCCTGGGTGATCGCGAAGATGATGTCGAAGCTCTTGATCGCGTCGATGGCGCGGATCATCGCGGCGATGAACAGGAACGGCATGATCAGCGGCAAGGTGATGTAGCGGAACATCTGCCAAGTCGAGGCGCCGTCGATCTGCGCGCTCTCATACGGTTCGGTCGGCAGCGAGGCGATGCCGCCGAGCACGATCAGCATGACCAGCGGCGTCCACTGCCAGGTCTCGACCAGCACCAGCGAGGGGATCACCGTGCCCGGATGAAACACCCAGAGCTGTGGCGGCAGGCCCACCAGCGACAGAAGATAGTTCAGGATGCCGAGCTGCGGGTGGAACATCATGGTCCACACCAGCGCGATCGCGACGGGCGTCGCCATCATCGGCATGATGAAGAGGGCGCGCAGCAGCCCGCGCCCGGGAAAGCGGGCGTGGAAGACGACCGCGGCGAAGGTGCCGAGCACCAGCGGCAGCAGCACCGACAGCGCAGTGTAGGACAGCGTGTGTCCGACCGACTCGACAAAGCGCGGATCGGCCGGCAGCCGCAGGTAGTTCGACAGCCCGACGAAGGTCGTGGGTGAGCCGACCTTCCACTCCTGGAAGCTCATCCAGATCGTGAACAGCCAGGGAAAGATGATCACCGCGAGCACGGTGACCAGCGCCGGCACCACGAACGGCCAGTACGACGGCGGCCGCAACGCACGTTCCGGCGCAGCAGCGTCCGCTGCCGCGCCGGCCTGTTCGACGATCGTGCTCACGCTTTCTCGCTGCGCTCCAGGATCGGGCGGAACTGCTCGTGCGCCTTCTTCAGCTCGGTCGCGGGATCGGCGCCCGACAGGGTGGCGGTCAACGCAGCGCCGACGAGGTCGCGGAATTCGGCGACCGGGATGATCACGGGCAGGCCGAGCTTAGAGATCTTGCCGGAGTCGATCGCCGACTGCAGCCACTCCTTCGGCATCTTCACGCCGCCCTGGACTCCGGGATCGTTGAGCACCGAGTTGCGGAACGGCACGCCGCCGCCGGCTTGCACCAGGCGGGCGCCTTGCGGCTTCGACACAAGCCACTGGCACAGCAGCCAGGCGGCTTCCTTGTTCTTGCTCGCAGCCGCAATGCCGATGCCGTCGCCATAGGTCGCCGAGTACTGTCCCTTCGGTCCGGCGGGCACCACGGTGTAGCCGACCTTGCCGACCACGCGCGAGGCATTGGCGTCCTCCAGCGGCGGCGCCCAGCCGACGCCGTCGATCCACATCGCCGAGCGGCCTTGCGTGAACGAGGCCATCGACTCCATCCAGTTGAAGCCGGCCACGCCGGGCGGCGCGCAGGTGGTCAGCAGCTTCTGATACAGCTTGGTGGCCTCGATCGCTTCGGGGCCGTCGGTCAGGATGTTGCCCTTGGCGTCGAGGAACTCGCCGCCATAGTTGAGGAAGAAGTTCGTCCACAGCGTCATGTTGGCGTTGCGCAGGCCGCGGCCGACGAAGCCGAACGTGCCGTCCTTGGCATCGGTCAGCTTCTGCGCCGCCGTGACCATCTCGTCGAGCGTCTTCGGCACTTCGACGCCCTTCTTCGCGAACAGCTCCTTGTTGTAGTAGAGGATGAAGTAGTCCACCGACCACGGCAGCGAGAACATCCGGCCCTTGTCGTTGCTGGCGTAAGTCAGGCCGGCGGCGGAGAAATCGCTCTGCACGAGGTCCGGCGCCGTGAGGTTCGGATCCTTCATGAAGTCGGTGATGTCGGCGAGCCAGCCGGCCTTCTCGAACTGCCGCTTCTGCACGTGATAGCTGAGATGGACGACGTCGAAGCTCGGCTTGCCCGACGACAGCTCGATCACGACCTTCTGCCGCTGCTGCTGCTCCGGGATCTGCTCGGATTCCACCTCGATGCCGGTCAGCGCGGTGAATTCCTTGATGTTCTTCTGCAGATTGTCGCCGCGCGGCCCCTTGGCGAGGATCACCTCGAGCTTGGTACCGGCATATTTCTTCCACTGCGGCTCAGACCAGGCCGGCTGGCCGGTGAGCGCCAGCGCGCCTGCTGCTGCCGTGCCCGCAAGCATGTTGCGACGCGTGATCGCGGTCATTGGTATCCTCCCGGAAGACTTCTTGTTTGGTCGTGAAGTGTAGCGCGATCCAGCGGCGCTGCAACAGCATGGTGCCCGTTCGACTGGGGATGCGACGACCGCGCGTGGTGCGATGCGGCAATCCGTTATGCGCCCGATGCGGCTGTGAAATCCGCCCGCTCCAGCAGCCACGACAGTGCAAAGCCAGCGACGAGCCCCCAGAACGCCGCGCCGATGTTGAGCAGCGGCACGTCGGCGACGGTGACGAGGAAGGCGATCAGGGCGCCGAGGGAGAAGTTCGTTCTGAACGCGGTCACGAACGCCGTCTGCAGCACGCGCAGCATGGCGAGGCCCGCCAGCGCGGTGATCAATGATTTCGGCGCGATCAGCAGCAGCGTGGTGAAGGTCGGCGCCAGCAGGCCGAAGCCGAGCGCCAGCACGCCCACGACCATCGCCGCGGTATAGTGACGTTTGCGCTCGCCGCCGGAGACGACGATGGCGTTGGTCGGCCCGGTCAGGCAGGTCGAGACGCCGCCCACCATCGCGGCGAGCGCCGAGCCGATGCCGCAGGCCACGGTGACGAGATTGACCGGGGGCGTGTGGCCGGCCGCGGTCAGCACCGCAAAGCCTTGGCCGTTCTGCACCACCAGCACGGTGACCGCGAGCGGCACGATCAGCTCGATCATCGCCGCCAGCGACCAGGACGGCGTCTGGATCACGGGCCGGATCAGCGCGATCTGCAGCGACGCGCTCTGGTCGTATTTGCCGAACAGGATGGCTGCGAGCGTGCCAATGACGAGCGCGCCGATGATCGGCGGGCAGCGCCGGCCCAGCGCAGGGAGCGCGGTCAACAGCAGCCAGAGCACGACCATCGGCCCGGCGATGGCAAAGTCGGCGAACACGGCGCGGACGAGATCCAGCCCGAAGCGCAGGAATACGCCGGCGACCATGCCCATCACGATCGGCATCGGCACCAGTTGCATCGCGCGCTTGACCCAGCCGCTAAGCCCGAGGATCAGCATCAGCAGCGCCGTGCCGTAGAACGCGCCGACCACCTGCGGGAAGGTCAGATGCGTCAGCGACTGGCCGACCAGCACGGTGCCCGGAATGGTCCAGAACAGCACCAGCGGCTCGCGATAGAGCCACGACAGCAGCAGCGTGATTGCCCCGTTGATGAAGAACACGCCGAAGATCCACGACGCGATCTCGCCTTGCGACAGCCCGCCATTGGCGCCGACCGACAGAATGATGGCGACCGGTCCTGTGATCGCGAACAGCCAGCCGATGAAGCCGTGCGAGGCGTAGAGCGGACCAAAGTCACTGGCGATCTGGCCGAGGCTGGGCGGCGGGCCTGCCGGGCGTTCGATGGCGTTGAGCATGGAGGGCAGGGCTCGGCTGCGTTCTTGTTGTTGTCCTTGGCGTCTCGTGGGATGTTGTGAACCAACGGCATCAGGTGTGCAAGGCGCCCGCCGATCGCCCATGCGGCTGGCTCTACGCGGCGGCAACGGTTTCGATTGACGGGTTGGGACTCATCCGGGCTATCTTTGGCCATGAGCTGGTTCATGAGAAAACGTCTCCGTGCCGTCTTTGGAGACTTTGTGTCTGAAGAGACCTTGGAGGCGCTCGGGCAGCGCGACCTATCCATCCCTCCACTCCAGCGCACGAGAGTGTGCCATGTGCTGCTTCAGGTTCGCGACGATACGGCCGAGACGATCCCGACCTATCGCTCCGATGCCATCGAGCTGATGCTGCGCGAGGGCGCGATCGTCGAGAGCGTTCTGTCCTCGTTCGTGTCGGCTGTCTTCATGTTGGAGACCAAGACGCCTTTGGATCCGATCAAGGCAACGCTGGATCGGCTCGGCCCGAACGTCCGCGCGGTGTATCACCTCGGCGACCATCTGCGTGGGGTGATCGCGTCGACCAGCCGCTTAGACTATGGCACCATCGTTCCGAACATGGGTGTGGCGCTGGAGATGCTGCTGCGCCTGGAGTTCGGTTCTGTCGAGCGGCTCGAGGATGAGGCGGGATCGGCGTAGCTCGAGCTCATCAGCAAATTCTGACAGGCTCAGACTGCCCGCCGGGCAAATCGTCTTGTCCTCGCAAAATCCTGTCCAGCCCTTCGGATAAAAATAAATCGCTTGTCGATTTCGCAAAATCAGCATTATGGTCCCGCTCGTTCCGTTGCGTCGGAGGGGACGTATCGCGGTCGTCATGGACGTCGGCAGCGGAATGCGATGGGCGGGTCGGGTCGCAGCGCGTTTTCGCGCCGACGAACAACTCGGCCCGCACGGTCAAGTCGCGCGGTCCTGATACCCCGATGCTGGTATCCCGCGTCATGCGCTTAAAGCGCATGGCGCGCACGGTGGCCAAAAGCCGGTGCACCGGGGAGAACGCGAAGCAGCCGTTAAAGCCGTCGCGCAGGGAGGGCCGGATCGTCCGGCTGGACCTGTGGTACCTGCCGCCTGCATTTTTTGAGCAGGCGGGCCACGGGCCTCAGTCGAGGTCCGGCCTTCCCTGCGCCCTCTCTCTATCGAGGGTGATGAGCTCGCAAAGCTCGGACGCGAAACGCGCCGCGAGATTGCGGAGGTGTATCCGCAGATGCCGTTCGAAATTATCAGCTGAAATATGCCACGAGCGTCGGCGCGAGGGCGCCTCGCGATCACGGAGTGTGGGGCACGACGCCCACCCTCCCCTGGAGGGGGAGGGTCGCTCGCGCGCGAAGCGGGCGAGCGGGGTTGGGTGAAGCCACGGATACCAGTGCTCGTGGAGAGATCACCCCACCCCGCCTCACGTTTCGCTTCGCTCCCCGTGAGGCGACCCGCCCCCTCCAGGGGAGGGTGGACGACAGCGAGACGCTTGCATGCGAGGAAGCAGGAAGGCGCGAAGAAGACGATGCGGGATGCTATTAGAACCAGCCTCAGTCGAACAGGCTCGACACCGATTCTTCCGCCGCCGTGCGGCCGATCGCCTCGGCGATCAGCGGCGCGATCGCCAGCGTGCGGATGTTGGGCGCGTTGCGGACCGCTTCGGTCGGCATGATGGAGTCGGTGATGACGAGCTCCTTCAGCCGCGACGAGGTGATGCGGGTCGCGGCACCGCCGGAGAGCACGCCATGCGTGATGTAGGCGTAGACGTCCTTGGCGCCGTATTTGAGCAGCGCATCCGCCGCGTTCACCAGGGTGCCGCCGGAATCGACGATGTCGTCGATCAGGATGCAGGTGTGCCCGGAGACGTCGCCGATCACGTTCATGACCTCGGACTCGCCGGGACGCTCGCGGCGCTTGTCGACGATGGCAAGCGGCGTGTTGATGCGCTTGGCCAGGCCTCGGGCGCGCGCCACGCCGCCGACGTCCGGCGAGACGACCATGAGGCTGGAGAGATCGAAGCGATCCTTGATGTCGCGCACCATCAGCGGCGAGGCAAAAAGGTTATCGGTGGGGATGTCGAAGAAACCCTGGATCTGGCCGGCATGCAGATCGAGCGTCATGACGCGGTCGACGCCCGCATGGGTGATCAGATTGGCGACGAGCTTGGCCGAGATCGGCGTGCGCGAGTTCGATTTGCGATCCTGCCGCGCATAGCCGAAATAGGGCACCACGGCGGTGATGCGGCGCGCGGAGGCGCGGCGCAGCGCATCGGTGATGATCAGGAGCTCCATCAGCAGGTCGTTCGCCGGATAGGACGTCGATTGAATGATGAAGACGTCGGAGCCGCGGACGTTCTCCTGGATCTCGACGAAGATCTCCATGTCGGCGAAGCGCCGGACCACAGCTTTCGTCAGCGGCAGCCCAAGTTCAGCGGCGATGCCGGCGGCGAGGGCCGGATTGGAGTTGCCGGCGACGAGTTTGATGGAGCCGTTCTTGGCCGACATCGTGAATTCTCCTCGCGTCTCGCTGGAGACCTTGTTCAGCATATCGGGCTATCCATGGAACCGGCAGTTTTGCACGGGCGAGGTGATATCAAGGACACTGCGCGCATGGCAACCCGCCGCAGGTGTTTTTCCCGGTCAAACAGGTGTTTTTCCCGGTCAAGAACGGCGCAAATTGCGCCTCTTTGCCTAATGGTCGGTGTAGCCGAGGGCCGCGACGCTGGTGCCGTCGGATCTGGGCGATGCGGGCTCGGCCGCGGCGACCGCGGGGCCGCGGGCGGCCGGCGCCGCCGGTGGCGCGCTGTCGGCCGGCGCGGTGCCGTTCAGCATGTTCGAAAGTCCGCTGAAGCCAGCCTGCGCGATTTTCCGAAGCACCATGTCGTCGACATTGTTCCACGGATCGCGGCCGCCGCGTCCGACCGGCTCTTCGCCCGACAGCCGCAGCGCGCGCTGCTGATTGCGATCGTAGACGTCGAACACCCAGGCGATCACGCCCTTGCCGCTGACGACCTGGGCGGAGAGATAGGTGCGGACACGATACGCTGCAGGGGCCTCGCGCGACACGATGGCGAGGCTGCGCAGCTTGGACTCGCTGTCGAGCACGCTGACCATGCGGTCGAAGATCTGCGGCGGCGGACCGTCGATCTGCTCGAAGGCGATCGTGGCGCTATCGGATGCAGGCGCCATCGCATAGGCGTTGGACGGACCACCGCTGCTGGTCGCGCAGCCGCCGAGCGTTGCGGCCGACGTCATCAGCAAAACGGCAACGCAGGCGTGCTGCGCAGCGCGGCTGATCCGTCGAAGTGGTGTCGGCGCTCCCCTCATCGTCGGGAGCGATATCGTTAAAATCGATTAACGTCTAGGTCGCGGCTGCCACAGATCGGGACAGAGTGCACTCAGTTGTACAGAAAGGGTTAAGCAATCCACATGCGGCCACAATGGCGCCCAGCTTCAGCCTTCGAGCATGATGGCGTGGACGTGCCGGCCATAGTCCGGCTCGTTGCGATGGACCGAGCGGCGGTAACTGAAGAAGCGCTCGTCGACATAGGTGTCGAGGCCGAGATCGTCGATCAGCAGCACGCCGGCGTTTTCCAGCCGCATCCGGATGAAGCCGGCGAGGTCGAACATCGCGTGGCCGTCGCGAACCGACGGCAGGAAGAAGCGCGCGTGTTCGGCGTCGTCGTCGAGGAAGCGGGTGACGAACTCGGCGCCGACCTCGTAGCTCGGCTGGCGGATCAGGGGGCCGATCGCGGCAATGATCCGGCCGCGCTCTGCGCCGAGCTTCTCCATCGCCTGCAGCGCGCCTTCGAGCACGCCGGTGAGCGCTCCTTTCCAGCCGGCATGGGCCGCGCCGATGACGCGCTCATGCGGGTCGACGAACAGGATCGGCCCGCAATCGGCCGTGGTAACGCCGATCGCGAGATTCGGCGTCGCGGTCACCAGCGCATCGGCCTTAGGCCTGACGGGGCCGTCCCAGGGCCCGGTCGCAACCACGACGTCGGGCGAATGAATCTGGTGCAGGCTGAGGAACTGGTCGGGCGCGACGCCGAGATGGACGGCCATGCGGCGGCGGTTTTCGCGGACGTTCTCCGGCACGTCATTCGATCCAAGCCCGCCATTGAGCCCGGCATAGATGCCGTCGGAGACGCCGCCCTCGCGGGTGAAGAACGCGTGGCGCAGGCCAGGAATCGCGGACATCACATCCGATGATACCAGCATCATGCGCCTCCCGTGTTCTCGTTGGTGTGCTCGTCGCTGATTCCCGCCAGCACCGGAATGGCCGGATCGGAGATGCCGAGCACCTTGAACAGCGACCCCATTCCGCCGCGGCCGCCGCCGGTCAGGCGCTTCAGCCCGCTCGCGATGTCCTCCGAGACTTCCGGCGAGGCCTTCTGCATGAGGGTCAGCGCGCGGGTTTCGATGCCGAGCCGCTGCAGGAACTCGCCCTGCGTGACCGGGCCGTGAACGCGCGCGCCGACGGCTTCCGCGGCCCGCGCCAGCGCGTCGAAATCGACATGGGCGGTGATGTCGGCAAGCCCCGGTGTCTTGAGGGGATCAGCGAAGCTATGACGGGCGATGGCCTGGAAGGTGTCGCCGACGTCGCTGCGCACATGGCCGTAATCGATGATGACGGCGGCGCCGCGCTGGTCGCGGATGCGCCTGGCGATGGCCATCATCTCGGTGTTCGGCCGCCATTCGAAGATCGCGCCGGCCGGGGCGGCGCGCACCAGAGGCGGCAGCAGCAGCTCGAAGCCGGGCGTCGGATCGGCGGCCGCGCCGTAGACGAAGTTCTCCTCCTCGTCGAGCTCGACCACGCGCTCGTGCCAGCCGGTTTCGCGCTTCACCATCTGGTGAATCGGCAGCACGTCGAAATACTCGTTGGCGAAGATGACGCTGGGGCCCTCCGGCACCTCGTCGAAGCTCTCGTGCCAGGTGACGTTGCGCAGGCCGGTCAGCGTCGCCTTCTGCTTTTCACGCAGCACCGGATTGACCTCGACCATGTGAACCGAGATCGTCTGGTACAGCGGCGGCAGCACGCGCAGCGCCCGCAGCGCATCCGACATCATGGTGCCGCGGCCGGGCCCGAGCTCGATCAGCCGGAACTGCTGCGGCGAGCCGGCCGCCTTCCAGATCGAGGCCGCCCACAGCCCGAGCAGCTCGCCGAACATCTGGCTCACTTCGGGGGCGGTGGTGAAGTCGCCCTCGCGTCCGAGCGGATCGCGCGAGATGTAGTAGCCGTGCTCCGGATGCATCAGGCACAGCTCCATGTAGCGCCAGACCGGCATCGGGCCGGACGCCTTGATCAGCCGCTTGATCTCGGTGTGGAGCGGAGACGTCTCGATCACGGATTGGCCTGCAGCGACGGAGTGGCTTGACGACTCTCGGGCCTGCGCAGCGCCCGTGCCACCAGGATGGCGCCGACGATCAGCATCGGCACCGACAGCAGCATGCCCATGGTCAGGCCGCGCCAAAGGAAGCCGAGTTGCTCGTCCGGCTCGCGGAACAGCTCGCTGACGATGCGCGCCGTGCCATAGAGGCCGATGAAGCTGCCGAGGATCATGCCGGGCCGCCTCAACGCGCCGAGCCGGATCATGATCGCCAGGACGATGAACAGCAGGATGCCTTCGAGGCCGGCTTCGTAGAGTTGGCTCGGATGGCGCGGCAGGTGGGTCGGATCGCGCGGGAAGATCATCGCCCAGGGCAGGCTGGGATCGGCCGTGCGGCCCCACAACTCGCTGTTGATGAAATTGGCGATGCGGCCAAGCAGCAGCCCGATCGGAGCGACGGCGGTGGTGAGGTCGCCGAGCGACAGGATCGGCAGGCCGTTGCGGCGGCTGAACCAGATCACGGCGATGACGCAGCCCATGAAGCCGCCATGGAACGACATGCCGCCCTTCCACAGCTGGAAGATCTCGAGCGGATGGTCGATGAAGAACGGCAGATTGTAGAACAGCACGTAGCCGGTGCGGCCGCCGAGAATGATGCCGATCGTGACCCAGAGAATGAAATCGTCGAGCTGTGGCAGCGAGATCGGCGCCGGGCCTCCCCACAGCCGGTCCTTCTTCAGCAGCGAGCGAGCGTAGAGCCAGCCGAGCACGATGCCGCAGATATAGGCCAGCGCGTACCAGCGGATCGCGAACGGGCCGATGGCGATCGCAACCGGATCGAACACGGGGAAGTCGATGAGGAGAGGCGTCATTCACTGGCTTTCGTGGACACGGCGTCCCGCTTCTGGAAGCCCCCGGGCGCTGCGGGCTTCGAACGGGCCCCGCCACATGAACAGGCGCGGCGCGATGTGATCTCAGGGCTGCTCATACCAGCGCCGCGGGCCGGCGCAACAAGTACGATGACAAGGAAACCAAGGCATGACAAGACGGGCCCATCTTGCGGGCGGCGACAGGGATCGCCATTCTGTCTTCCACAATCGTGCTCGTCGCGGGACGCGGAGTTTCTCACATGACCCAGACCAACAACCGGTTTTTCGACGAACTCGGCCGCCTGATGAACGATGCCGCCGGTGCCGCCCAGGGCATGAAGCGGGAGGTCGATTCCGTCATCCGCAACCAGGCGGAAAAGATCCTGAACGACCTGGACATCGTGAAGCGCGAGGAGTTCGAGGCGGTCAAGGACATGGCCCGGCTCGCCCGCGAGGAGAACGAGGCGCTGAAGGCCCGAATCGCGGCGCTGGAAGCCAAGCTGGGCGGCGCGGCCGGCACGCCGCCGGGTGCCGGCAGCGCGGACGGCTGACGCCGCGGCCGGGTCGCCCTGGGACGGGAGGGCAGGCGGCCCCTTCATTTCCTTGTCATTTCCCAGGTTTGCCGCTAGAACGCCGCCACGTCCGCGGCCCCCGCACCCCTGGAGGCTTGCCGAAGGACGTCCAGCAACGGGCCGCATTGCGGCCTTTAACTTTTTAAAACAAGGACTTAACACGATGGCGACCGTCAGAGAACTGAAGGCGACCGCCCGTCCGTCAGTCGGCAAGGGGGCCGCACGGGCAGAGCGTCGCGCCGGGAGAGTGCCCGGAGTGATTTATGGAGACAACCAGCCCCCGCTGCCGATCTCGGTGGAAGACCGCGAGCTGCGCCAGCGCATCCTTGCGGGCCGGTTTCTGACCACGATCTTCGACGTCACCCTCGACGGCAAGAAGCACCGGGTGATCCCGCGTGACTTCCATCTCGATCCGGTCAAGGACTTCCCGATCCACGTCGACTTCATGCGGCTCGGCCAGGGCGCGACCATCCGCGTCAGCGTGCCCTTGCATGTGGTGGGTTCGGAAGCCGCGCCGGGCGTCAAGCGCGGCGGCACGGTCAACATCGTGACCCACACGCTCGACCTCGAGTGCCTGGCGGAGAACATCCCGCAGTTTATCGAGGCCGATGTCAGCGCGCTCGAGATCAACCACTCGCTGCACATCTCCGACGTCAAGCTGCCGACCGGCGTGAAGACGCTGTCGCGCGACGACGCCACCCTCGTCACCATCGTGCCGCCGTCCGGCTATGGTGAGGAGCAGAAGGCTGCTGCTGGCGCCGCCGCGGCACCCGCTGCCGCTGCTCCGGCTGCCGCCGCCAAGGCACCCGCTGCCGCGGCCAAGGCGCCGGCTGGCGGCGACAAGAAGAAGTAAGCCGTTCCGCTTGCGGGAAGCACGGGCGGGTCCCGTGCTTCCCGAAGCGACGGCGGGTGCGGATGCCGCGTCATGCTGCTGTTTGTCGGCCTCGGCAATCCCGGCGCGAAATATGCGCGCAACCGGCACAATATCGGCTTCATGGCCGTTGACGAGATCGCGCGGCGTCACCGCTTTTCGCCGTGGCGACGCAGGTTTCAGGGCGAGACCTCGGAAGGCACGCTGGACTCCGAGCGCGTCATCCTGTTGAAGCCCTCGACCTATATGAACGAATCCGGCCGCGCCGTGCAGGAGGCGACCAGCTTCTTCAAGCTCGGCGTCGGCGACGTCACGGTGTTTCAGGACGAGCTGGAATTGCCGCCGGGCAAGCTGCGCGTGAAGGTCGGCGGCGGCATTGCCGGCCATAACGGGCTGCGCTCGATCTCGGCGCATCTCGGCAACGACTATCGCCGCGTCCGGCTCGGCATCGGCCATCCCGGCGTCAAGGAATTGGTGCACGGCCACGTACTGTCGGACTTCGCCAAATCCGACATGCCCTGGGTCGAGGCGCTGTGCGAGGCGGTGGCCGACAATGCAGGTTTGTTGACGGGCCGGCGCGACTCCACCTTCGCCAACAAGGTGCATCTGGCGCTGCAGGCCAAAGGTTTTCTGGACAAGGGCGACGCTGGCGCCGTGTGAGGCGCCTCAGGCCGTCGTTTAAAAGGATGCGGGACGGGTCATGGGATTCAAATGCGGAATCGTCGGGTTGCCCAATGTCGGCAAGTCGACGCTGTTCAATGCGCTGACGGAGACGGCGGCGGCGCAGGCCGCGAACTATCCGTTCTGCACCATCGAGCCGAATGTCGGCGAGGTCGCCGTGCCCGATCCGCGGCTGGAGAAGCTCGCGGCCATCGCCAAGTCGGGACAGATCATCCCGACGCGGCTGACCTTCGTCGATATCGCCGGCCTGGTGCGCGGCGCCTCCAAGGGTGAAGGCCTCGGCAACCAGTTTCTCGCCAACATCCGCGAGGTCGACGCGATCGCGCATGTCGTGCGCTGCTTCGAGGATTCCGACATCACCCATGTCGAGGGCAAGATCGCGCCGCTCGCCGATATCGAGACCATCGAGACCGAGCTGATGCTGGCCGATCTCGACAGCCTCGAGAAGCGGGTCGACAACCTGTCCAAGAAGGCCAAGGGCGGCGACAAGGATGCCAAGGAGCAGTACGAGCTCGTCACCCGTGCTCTGGTGCTGCTGCGCGACGGCAAACCGGCGCGGCTGTTGGAGCGCAAGCCTGAGGAGGAGCGCGCCTTCGGCATGCTCGGCCTGCTGACATCCAAGCCCGTGCTCTATGTCTGCAATGTCGAGGAAAGCTCTGCCAAGGACGGCAATAGTTTCTCCCAGGCGGTGTTCGCGCGGGCCAAGGAGGAGGGCGCGGTCGCCGTCGTGATCTCAGCCAAGATCGAGTCTGAGATCGCGACGCTGTCGCGCGAGGAGCGCGTCGACTTCCTGGAGACCTTGGGGCTCGAAGAGGCTGGCCTCGATCGGCTCATCCGCGCCGGCTATCAGCTGCTCGACCTGATCACCTATTTTACCGTAGGTCCGAAAGAGGCGCGGGCCTGGACCATTCACCGCGGCACCAAGGCGCCGGCGGCTGCCGGCGTCATCCACACCGATTTCGAGAAGGGCTTCATCCGCGCCGAGACTATCGCCTTTGCCGACTACGTCGCGCTTGGCGGAGAGGCGGGCGCGCGCGAGGGCGGCAAGCTGCGGCTCGAAGGCAAGGAGTATGTCGTCGCCGACGGCGACGTGATGCACTTCCGCTTCAACAACTGAGAGCCTGTGGGGCGGCTACATCCGCCCCTGCTCGCGGATCGCGCCGAGGTGCTCGTTGATACGGAAGACGATCAGCACGAACTCGGCGATGATGCGCGAGAACACCATGCCGACGATGATTCCGGCGAGCGAGGACAACAGCATCAGGAAACCGCCGAATGGGCTGATCGCCATTTCGGAGAGGCCCGTGAAAATGCCGCGAATTCCCGACAGGATGATCAGCGCAATCACGAGCCAATAGAACGTCTTGATGATGGTGGGCGTGATGAAGCGGTCCCACTGGAACAAATCGCGAAATTCCAACATCCTGATCCCCCGGCCACGTCCGAATCGAAGTCGAATCCGTCTTTAAGTCCTGCTCGACTCTCGCGCCAGACGACATGCGCGGCGGCCGAGTTGGTCCCAGTGTGTGGCGCCTTCTGGCACTCTCGTGCGACTGGACCGGGCGTCAGCCATGCGAGCGGCCCGGTTGTGATTGCTGCAAAGTGCGGCCACAATCGGGCTTCTTTCAGCCATTCCCAGCCTCATGACCCTCACCTTCGAAGATTTTCCGCAAGGCCCGTTCGGCAGCTTTGGCCCGCGACACGTCACCCGCGACGAGATCATCGCCTTCGCCTCTGAGTTTGATCCGCAGCCGATGCATTTGGACGAAGAAGCCGCCTCGCAGTCGATGCTCAGGGGCCTGTCCGGCTCGGGCTGGCACCTCTGCTCGCTGATGATGCGCATGATGTTCGACGGCTTCATCGGCCGCACCGCCTCGCTCGGTTCACCGGGCGTCAACGAGGTCCGGTGGCTCTCGCCCCTGCGTCCTGACGATGAGCTGATGCTCGATGTGGAGGTTCTGGAAGCGCGGGTGTCGCGGAGCCGTCCGTCGACCGGGATCGTCACCTTCAAATGCAGCGTGCGCAACAAGGCAGGCATGAGGCTTTGCGAGATGGTCTCGCCGATCATCGTCGAGCGCCGTGAGAGCCGCGGGCAGGTGGGCTGATGCGCTTTTTCGAAGATCTTCAGGTCGGCCAGCGCCGAGAGCTCGGCTCCTACACGTTCACAGCCGAAGAGATTAAGCGCTTTGCCGTTCAATTCGATCCGCAACGCTTTCACCTCGACGAGGAAGAGGGCCGCCGATCGCTGTTCGGCGGGCTCGCGGCATCGGGATGGCACATCGGCTCCATCTGCATGAAGCTGATCGTCGCGGATAATCAGCGCCTCTTGGAGATCGCGCGCTCGCGCGGCGAGCCGATCGTCCTCGGAGGTCCTTCTCCCGGTTTTCGGGATCTGCGCTGGTACAAGCCGGTGCTTGCGGGTGATACGATCAGCTTTTCCAGTGAGATTGATTCGCTTCGCGCGTCGGCGTCGCGCCCGGAGTGGGGCATCCTGCAGGCGCGCAATACCGGCATCAATCAGCACGGCGATCTGGTGTTCTCGGTGCTGGCATCGGCCTTTGTCCCTCGACGGAACGAGGGTTGAGGCGAAAAGGTCACGCTTCGTAGGATTGTCGGCGCGGAACGAACTTCGCGCTAACGCATTCTGAACTCCGACTCTATAAGACAGCCAATCAGGGATCAGGATGTGGGGGATGAGTATGGCAGATCGCGGTGGTCTGAAACTCCTCGGCTTTATCTTTGCCAGCGTGACGCTCGCGGTGATGCTCGCGACGGGAATGGTCGTGAAGGGCTATGCCGACGGCTCGTATTCGCTGGAGACGTCAGCGACGATCAACGAGTGACGGATTAACTACTCGTTAACCAGAACGGACCACGCAGTTCTGTTGTTTGTAGAGGCGGTCTAGCGGCTCCAGATGAGCGCCATGACCGCCATCGCCACCACCAGCAAACCGACGAAGCGGACCATGATGGTCCCGATCCGCTGAGGCTCGGGCCGCAGAGGAATCGGATCGGTGTTTTCCGGCCGGATCGTTTCCATGTAAGTGACACCCTTTTGACGCAACCTGCCCGCCACGAGATGGGCGGGAGTTGGTCGCGGGAGGGCCGGGTCACGTTCAAGGGCGAGGCGCTGCAAAGACGAAAACCGCCGCGCGATGCCTCGCACCCTCGCACGGCGGTCCTCTTCAAGGTCCGGAAAGAACGCTCAGCTGCTGCGCAGGCCGTCGGCGGCGCGCTTCCACTGCGTCACGTTCTCGGCGATCGCCCGGGTCGACTTCATCGCCGCCTGGCTGAGCTGCGCATAGCTCGCGATCTCGCGCTGCACCCGCTGGCCCTCGGCGTGCAGCAGCTCGCGCAGGCTCTCGAGCTCCCCGATCAGGTTCTCGATCTCCGACAGGGAGGTGCCGGCGACGCGCTGGATCAGCGTGGTGACGCTGTTCACCGCCGCATCGGCATCGATCGAAGCCTCGGCCGTGGCGGCCGCATTGGGACGGCGCAGATAGGCGATATCATTACGGACGAAATCACGAATGCCGGCCTCGACTTCGGAGACCGCCGCCAGATCCGTATCCAGCTCGGCTTCAGTTCCATCGATCTTGTCCGGACGAATGACATTCATCGGCTATTTCCTCATTTCGCGTTCAAGCGAGCGCGGTGTCCCCGCACGACGAACTTCTCAAAGCCTATCAGTGCGGCCAAATTGGGCCGCACCGCGGCGAAGCTGCGGCGATGGTTCGACCATTCGTGGCGGGCTGCCGCAATGGTGAACGTCACCAGCTCCGCTTGAAGCCGGCTGAAATGCTCTTGCTGGTGCCGCCCTGCGCGGTCTCGCTGACCGAGCCGGATACGCTCAGGCCATCCGACAGCTTCTGCTCAGCACCGAGCTTGCGCAGCCATTTGTCGTCGCTGGACGACAAGGTCTGGCCGGCGGTGACGCTGGTGCCGGTGTCGCCGATCGAGAGCCTGGCGGATTGCTCGGTGTCGAAGCTGCGGCTGGTCTTCGGCGCCGCGCCGGGAATCGGCACCATGCCCTGCTGGGTGACGTTGTAGCCGTTCTGCAGGGTCAGATTGTAGTGATCGATCGGCACCGCCTTGGTGATGGTGGTACCCAGCCGGCTCTGGTCCGAGCCAGGGTTGACGCGGGCCTCGATGGCGGTCTTGTCCCAGATCGAGCCGGCGCCCGGGGCGGTGACGGCCGCCCAGGCCGAGCCGCCGGATTGCGGAGCATTGCCGCCGTTCTCGGCCTTCTCCGCCAGCAATTCCGACATCGTGGTCGGCTGCCGCGCGACCGTCATGTCGGCGCCGACGCGGGCGTCCCAGAACGGCGACACCGACTGCTTGACCGACACGCCCGAGGCGAGGCTGCCCTTGTTCTGGTTCGACCAGTCGAGCGCGGCGGCTTTCTCTGCGGCGGCCTTGCGCCGCGCCGCGGCGGCGGCTTCGGGACGGTCGAGGAAGGTGGTGTCGTCGATTGCGAGCTGGCTCCAGTCGAGCTTTTCGACGTCGATGTCCTTCATCGGGTCGGCCGCTGCGGCCTGGTCCTCGGACTTGTCATCGTCCTCCGGCGCCGGCGCGATCTGCTGCCAGGGCACGATCTGCAGCGGTTGCGGCGCCTGCATCAGCGTCTGGGCCTGCGCGGCGGACGCAAGAAGGCCGAAGCCGGCCGTAAAAACCGCCAGCGCGCAACCATACGATGTCATGAGAGCAACCCCCGCCGCCCGAACCTGTGTGCCGGAATATGGTGGAATCTTGGCGCAAAATTATGGCTGCGCCAGTCACGATCTGTTGGGTTGTCGGTGAGTGCGACCACAATCCAACGCGCGGGGCGGCGGGCTCAGGCGAAGCTGCCGATGCGCGGCAGGTCGATGGAGCGGCCGAGCGTCTGCTCGACCAGATCGAACGTATCGATCAGGATCCGCAGCCGGGCGAGCTTTCCGGCGCGGAATTGCATGAATTGCGCGAGCCGCGCGGTGATCGGCTTGTCGGAATCCTGCGCCGTCATCGCGCAGCGGACCATCGTCGCCGCGCTGGTCTCGTCCAGCATCAAGGTCTCGCGCTCCAGCCGCCGGATGCTCACATTGTCCGCGATCTGCCTGACGGCGTCGAGCACCGCCGCGCGGCCGTGCCGCGCGCCGAGGAAGGGAAACATGTCGATCGGGCCGTAGATGGCCCAGTCGATGTCGTCGTCGAGAAGCTCGGCGAAATCGTCGAAACGGCGGTCGTTGATCGCGCCATGCAATGCGCGCGACAGACGCCAGAGGCTGTGCTCCGTCATCGGCTCGGGATCCTGAACTGGCTTGCGAGGGGGCGCGCCGGCCCGAAGGCGACGCCGCAATGGACGTCACGCCGGGGCGCCGAATCTATCTCTCTTACGCCTCACATAAATCAACCACCTGCGCGCGCAACGGTTGTTTTTGCATCGCACAAATGCATGCCAGTGCCGGCAGCGGGGCGCCAGGACCCCCGTCAACGCCCTTCGTGCTGCATCCGCTGCTGCGCGATCGCGACCTCGTGGTCGCGGAAGGCGGCCATGCCGAACAGGGTGGCGCCGGCGAGACCGCCGATCAGGGCGCCGAGGGGCATGAAGGTGAAGAACACCAGCATGCCCGCATAGCCTTCGAATTCGCTGGTGTTGAACAGCTCGATCCAGGCCAGTCCAAGCCCTACTCCGATCGTCGCGCCGCCGACGACGCCCATCACCAGTCCGGCCATCGCCAGGAATGCTATTCTCATGTCACCGATGCCCCGTATACCACCGCTGATGGGGTGCGGAGCCCGGGCCACAGGTTCAAGGCAACGGCGCCGCCGGTGGTGACGTTTCCGTGATCGGCCGGTCAGGGCTGGCCTCCCCAACCGCCGTGCCGGGCCTCAGGGCCGGGCGGCGCCCGCGATCAGCAGCCGGCTGAGATCGCATTCGAGCACCTGCTGCACCAGGTCGTAGGTGTCCATGATCTCGCGGATGCGGGCGACGCGGCCGTCGCGCAGCGTGTAGAAGGCCGCGAGGTCGTATTGCACGATGCGGTCGTTGTCGCGCTTGCGCAGGAAGATGCGCAGATCCACGGCGACCTGGTCGCCTTCGCAGATCATGGTCTTGATCTCGTGCCGGACCTCGGCATAGCGGCTGCGTGCCGTCTCCCACATCTGCCGCACCTCGGCCTTGCCCCGGCGGCCACCGAGATGGGGGAAGATGTCGATCGGCGCCGAGGCGAAGTGCTCGAGATCGTCGGTGCAATGCGCCAGCACGCTGTCGAAATCGCCGGCGGCATGGGCCTCGAGCAGCTTGCGCACGCGCTGCTTGTTGATGTGCTCGATCATCCTGTCTCCACTGACGGGAACGCCCGCGTCGGCGATGGCGTTCTGGAGATGCCGGCCCGCGGCCGTCAACCACTTGCGTCACCGTCTGCCGGCGCAATGCGCCGGTACGGTGAACGGAAGCTTGGCGCGGGATCGCGTCATGATCATGTCTCGGGCCATCTCTCACCCCATGGGTCATCCCCGCGCGCGAAAGGTTCGCGCAAGGCGTCATGTCGGTTGCGAGGCGGGAACGGCTCCGCCGCGTCGCCGTTACCCCGCACCATTCTTGCGGAGCTCGATCACGAAGATGTCGATCACCAAGACCATGCTTGCCGCCTCCGTCGCAGCGCTGGCGCTGCTGTCGACGCAGGCCGCCGAAGCCAAGGGGTGCATCAAGGGCGCCATCGTCGGCGGCGTGGCCGGCCACTATGCCGGTCATCACGGCGTGCTCGGCGCCGCCGCCGGCTGCCTCTATGGCCGTCACCGTGCCAAGGAGCAGGAGCGTCAGCAGCAGCAGCAGGGCCAGGTGAACGGGCAGGGCCGGACGTAGTTGATCCGTGCGTCCATCGTGCTTGGCGTGCCTTCACCTCAAGCTGGCGGCGATGGCCCGGCGTGACCGGGCGTTCGGTCCGTGCCGGAGGTGCCGGCTACAAGGGAGCGACTCTTGTTCGCGTCGTGGCTTTTTCCGTTACGCCAGCGAGGATGATGCGCATCGGCCTCAACAAACCCTGTTGTCGTCCCGGCGAACGCCGGGACCCATACCCCCAAGGGAGCGGTTTGAGGCACGCTTGCTATTGGCTTCTTGTCCCTCACGACCGCCGCTGCGTATGGACCCCAGGTCGCCGCGCCGCGCCGTCGCGTCGCAGCTTGCCCGCGACGGCAGTGGAGAGAACAACGGATTTACGATTCAAACAGCTAAGGATTGCTCCGGGACATGACGGCGCAGTCTCGCGGCATGTGATGCCCGAGTGATACGATCCGCGTGGCCCTCGTGAGTGCAGAGGGCGCAGGGAATGCCGGGTGAAGGCCTCACCCATGGCCCGCCTGCGAAAAAAATGCAGGCGGCAGGTACC